>JBLNBS010000141.1:0-8791 GCA_050260175.1 Patescibacteria group bacterium
AGAGGAGGATCATGATGAAAGGCTACTTCGGGCCTTACGGCGGCCAATTCGTCCCGGAAACGGTCATGGCCGCCCTGGCCGAACTGGAGGCCGCCTACGAGCGATACCGCCTCGACGCCGAATTCCAGGCGGAACTGGCCCTGCTCCTGCGCGACTATGCCGGGCGGCCCACGCCCCTGTACCACGCCCGGCGCCTGAGCGAGGAGAACGGCGGCGCCCGGATCTACCTGAAGCGCGAGGATCTGAACCATACCGGCGCCCACAAGCTCAACAACGCGCTCGGCCAGATCCTCCTGGCATCCCGCATGGGCAAGCGGCGCATCGTGGCCGAGACCGGCGCCGGCCAGCACGGGGTGGCGACCGCCACAGCGGCGGCGCTTTTTGGCTGCCGTTGCGTCGTGTACATGGGCGCCAGGGACATGGAGCGCCAGGCGGCCAACGTGGCCCGCATGCGCGTGCTTGGGGCCGAGGTGCGCCCTGTCGAGGCGGGCAGCCGGACGCTGAAAGACGCCACGAGCGAGGCCATCCGCGACTGGGTGACCAACGTGGACGACACTTATTACCTCATCGGCTCGGTGGTCGGCCCTCATCCTTACCCTGCCATGGTCAGAGATTTTCAAGCCGTGATCGGGCGCGAGGCTCTGGACCAGGCGCGGGAACGGCTCGGCGGGATGCCGGCGTCGGTCTATGCCTGCGTGGGCGGGGGCAGCAACGCCATCGGCATCTTCACGGCCTTTCTCGGCCTGCCCGGTGTCGAGCTGATCGGCGTGGAGGCCGCGGGCCTCGGGCTCGATAGCGCGCGCCACGCCGCCACCCTGTCACGCGGACGCCCCGGCGTGCTGCACGGCGCGCTGAGTTACCTCCTCTGCGATGAAGGCGGACAGGTCCGGGAGGCGCATTCCATCTCGGCGGGCCTCGACTATCCCGGCGTGGGACCCGAGCACAGCTGGCTCAAGGACCAGGGCCTGGTGACCTATACCACCGCCACCGACCGTGAGGCCCTGGCCGCCTTTCATCGCCTGGCCGAGACCGAGGGCATATTGCCGGCCCTGGAAAGCGCCCACGCGCTCGCGGCCGCCCTGCGGGACGCAAAAAAGCTGCCGCCCGAGAGGTGCCTCCTCGTCAACCTGTCCGGGCGCGGCGACAAGGACCTCGATATCGTGGCGGAGGCGGCGGGGAACGGAGAAGGTCCGCTCGCGGAGCATGCACGGCCGACCGTTGGCCGTGGGTCCGCGCGGCAAAAGGAGGGAACGAGATGAACGCAGTCGCCGTCCGGCTCGAGAACCTCCGCCGCGGGGGCGGCAAGGCTTTCATTCCTTTTGTCATGGCGGGTTATCCCGGTCTCGAGGCAACCCTGCCGCTCCTGCGCGGCCTGGCCGAGGCGGGCGCGGACGCCATCGAGCTGGGCTTGGCTTTTTCCGATCCCCTGGCCGACGGGCCCGTCAACCAGGCCGCGGCCCACGCGGCCCTCCTGGCCGGGGCCGGGCTCGACTGGACGTTGGCCCTGGCCGCCGAGGCGGCTCCCCGCCTCCCCTGCCCCTTGATCCTCTTCACTTATTTGAATCCCATCATCCAGCGCGGCGCGGCGAGGTTCGCCGCCCTGGCCGCGGAGGCGGGCATCGCGGGCCTGGTCGTGCCCGACCTGCCGCCCGAGGCGGCCGGGGAGCTTATCGAGGAGGCTGAAGCCCGCGACCTGGGCCTGGCCTTTCTGGCGGCCCCGACGAGCCCCGCGGCGCGTATCGCCCTGGCCGCCCGGTCAAGCAGCGCTTTCCTATACACTGTCACGTTGCGCGGCGTCACCGGCGAACGCGGTTTCCTCCCGCCGGACCTGCCCGGGTTCATGGCCAGGGTGCGGGCGAACGCGGCCTGTCCGGTCATGGTGGGATTCGGCATCTCAGGCGCGGCGCAAGCAAGCCAGGCGGCGGCCCTGGCTGACGGCGTAATCGTGGGCAGCGCCCTCGTGCGCCTGGCGGGGACGGAGGGGATCGAGGCCGCGTGCCGGCTGGCACGGGAGTTGCGGGCGTCGATCCGGCCGGTCGCGGCTGGTTGACCCACGCCACCTGTAAGTGGTAGAATGGGTGTAACTGCATAATGCCTCACTTCCGATCGTGAAGTGGGGTAGAGGTCGCGGAGCCGATGAGTAGGCCGCCTCCGACGGGGTCCGTTCCCCGGCGGCCAAAGGGCGTCTCCGCCGAAACCGCCGCGCCCGGACGGAGGGGCGGGCGGTTGGGACCGCGGCCGAAAGGCGCGGGACTGTCACGCCCGGTTGCGTCAGGCCGGACGTGGAGCGCTATCCTACGCGGCGGTGAGGGTTTGGGCGACCCTTCCCGGGTCGTTTTCGTTTTCCGCCGGGGGCTCCACTTCATTCACAGGCCGGTATGTGCCGGTGCGAGGCGGAAAGCAAAGCGGGAGGTAGATCATCATGCAGCGGGGGACCATCCGGCGTAACAGGGAGGGCCACCTGGAGATCGGCGGGTGCGATGCCGTCTCCTTGGCCAGGCGTTTTGGCACGCCCCTTTACGTGCTCGACGAGGAGGACATCCGCGCGCGCTGCCGGGCCTACACCGGCGCCATGGCGCGGCATGCCCCGGGCGGCAGGGTGGTCTACGCGGGCAAGGCCCTGCTCTGCCTCGGCATCTGCCGCCTGATCGCCGAGGAGGGCCTGGATCTGGACGTGGTCTCCGGCGGCGAGCTGTATACCGCCCTGACCGCCGGTTTTCCCACGTCATGCCTCTTTATGCACGGCAACAACAAGAGCCCGGCCGAGCTGGAGGAGGCTCTGCGTGCCGGGGTGGGCACGATCGTGGTCGACAACGAGATCGAGCTCGCCACCCTGGCGGAACTGGCCCGGGCCATGGCCAAAAGACAGCGCATCCTCCTGCGCATCACGCCCGGGGTCGAGGCGCACACACACCATTACACGCGCACCGGCCAGCAAGACTCCAAGTTCGGCCTCGGCATCGCGGACGGCCGGGCGCGCGCCGCGGTGGAGCGCGCCCTGGGGTGCGATTCCCTCTCTTTAGCCGGGTTCCACTGCCACATCGGTTCGCAGATCCTCGATCTCGAGGGCTTTGAGGCGGCGATCCGGATCATGGTGGGTTTCATGGCCGGGATCAGGAACGAACTGGGGTATACGGCCGGGGAGATCGATCTTGGCGGGGGTCTGGGCATCCGCTATACCGAAGCCGACGCGCCGCCCTCCATCGAGGAGATGGTCCGCACCACCGCCACAGTGCTTGGCGAGGCCTGCCGCGCCTCCTCATACCCCCCGCCGGTACTGATCCTGGAGCCCGGCCGCTCCATCGTGGGCGAGGCGGGCGTCACCCTCTACACCGTGGGCGCGGTCAAGGATCTGCCGGGCTTGCGCACCTACGTCACCATCGACGGCGGCATGGCGGACAATCCGCGTGTCGCCCTCTACCAGGCGATCTACGAGGCGGAGCTGGCCGACCGGCCGCCGTCAAAGAAGGACAGGCCGGTGACCGTGGCCGGCAAATGCTGCGAATCCGGCGACGTGCTCATCTGGGACGTGCCCTTGCCCGAGCCGCGGCCCGGCGACATCCTGGCGGTCTTTGCCACCGGCGCCTACAACTACGCCATGGCCAGCAACTACAACCGCCTGCCCCGGCCCGCGATGGTCACCTGCTACGAGGGGCGCGCCGACCTGATGGTGGCCAGGGAGACGTACCAGGATCTCGTGCGCATGGACCGCATCCCCGCGCGCCTGCGGGGCATGGCCGAGGTGGCGAGCGCGGGGGAGTGACCGGGTGCCTTGACACCCGCCGCGGGCCGATGCTATAATGGATTACGTAAAGTGTGGGCCGGGCCGTAGCGCAGCTTGGTAGCGCACCAGACTGGGGGTCTGGGTGTCGCAGGTTCAAATCCTGTCGGCCCGACCAGCAGATTGAGCCGGAGCGGAGATGCTCCGGCTTTTTGTCGGTACGCATGGAGGCGGATCCTCCGTGGCAGGAAATGAACCGGTGCCGGCGAAAAGAACACGGCAATGCGAAAGGGGAAAACGGCGGGAGGGGGTGAAGGAATGACGGAGCGGGAGATGCTTGAGGCGATCCTGCACAAAGTCACGGGGATCGAGGCCGACGTCTCGGGGCTAAAAGACGATGTATCTGGTGTAAAGACCGATGTTACGGGGCTTAAAGATGATGTCGGCGGAATAAAGGCCGATGTCACTGGACTGAAAACCGGAGTCTCGGACTTGAAAACCGATGTCGCCGGATTGAAGACCGATGTTACGGAGCTGAAAAGCGATGTCTCGGACTTGAAGGCCGATGTTGCCGGCATGAAAACCAAGCTCGGCCTGGTCTACGAACAGACCGTCAAGCTCGCCGAGGACATGTCCGAGCTCAAGACCCACATTCGTGAGCGGATCGACCCCAAGCTGGAAGAGCACGACCGGGAAATAGCCTTCCTCCGGCACAAGGAAACCGCAAACGAGAGGGATATCTTCTTTCTCAAACAGGCAAGACAGGCCTGAAACTCGCGCAGGATCCCCTGGCAACGACCCCCTTCAAGCCGGAACTGCGCCCCCCGGACACTCATT
Source organism: Patescibacteria group bacterium (assembly GCA_050260175.1). Lineage (GTDB taxonomy): Bacteria > Bacillota > UBA4882 > JAAYXC01 > JAAYXC01 > JBLNBS01. The sequence goes on from JBLNBS010000141.1 coordinate 4,559, forward strand.
CGGAAACGTCCGATTCTACCATTGGATCCCGAGTTGCGCCTCGAGGGCGGCCTGCAGCACTTGCGAGTAGTTGACGCCCGCGGCGGCGGCGGCCTTGTCCAGCCATCGGGGCAGTGTCAGGGTCTTGTTCACCGATCGATTGGCCATCTCATCCCGGATCGGGACCATCCAGACTCCTCTGCTCCTGCTCTACGGGCCGCCGAAAAAAAGCTCCCGCCGCATTCTTGCCCCTCGCCCGCTTTGCGGGAGAGGGAAATAAACGGGGTGAGGGACCAGGAGCCGCATTACCCCAAAACCGCCTCGGCCAGGTTATCCCCGTGCATCTTCGCGAGCGGGATCGGGTTCCCGGGGAGTTCCTCCCCGTTCAGCGCCAGCCCGGCCACGCCCTTGCCGCGCCGCCCCGGAAATAACGAAGCAGGTACCGGATTGCCAAGATCCAGGAGATGGGATATAATGAATGCGTTACCTGTAAATCGTTTCAACCAACGTTACGCATAGCCGCGCCGGCGATTGGCGGGAGTCCGCCCTCCGCCGCGGCCGCTAGAGGGATACCATGGTCACCATCAACGATGTCGCGCACGAGGCCCGCGTCTCGGTCGGGACCGTGTCAAAGGTGATCAACAGCCGCCCCGGCGTGGCCCTGGAAACCCGCGCCCGCGTGCAGGAAGCGATCGCCCGTCTCAACTACCACTGCGATTCCTCGGCCAGGGGCCTGCGCACCCGGCGCACCATGATGCTCGGCATCGTGGTGCCCTTCTTGAATCACGAGTACACCCAGGGCATCATCGCAGGTGCGGAGAACACTGCCGCGGAATTCGGCTATAACGTCGTGGTCTGCAACAGCCAAAAATCGGCGGAGCGCGAATATGAACTGGTCAAGCTCTTTCTGCGGCGCCAGGTCGACGGGCTGCTCATCGCCCTGCCCCGCATGGATGATCCAGGGCTCGCGAGACTGGCCGCGGAGGGAGTGCCGCTGGCGGTGGTGGGCCGCCAGGTCCACGGCGACCTGTCCTTTCCCGTCGTGACGGCCGACAACGGGCTGGGCATCCGCCAGGCCGTGGCCCACTTGGCCGGGGAGCATGGCAGACGGCGTATCGCGTACCTCCACGGCGCCGTGGATGATATGGACGACGCGGCCAGGTTCGCCGGCTACTGCCAGGGGCTGAGCGACGCGGGTCTTGCATTTGACCCCGAATTGACGGGTTATGGCGGGCACAGCGAGGAGGACATGGCGGGCGAGGCGCTGGCGCGGATGATCCGTCTCGGCCATCAGCCGGATGCCGTGGTTTGTTTCGACGACAGCCTGGCGATCGGCGTCTATCGTATGGCGTCCCGACTGGGCCTGGCCATTCCCGAGGATCTGGCGGTGATCGGCGTCAATGACAGCCAGATCGCCCGCTATCTCACCCCAAAGCTTTGCAGCGTGACCCTGCCCACGCAGGGTATGGGCGAATTGGCCACCCGCAAGCTCATCGGCATGCTGAACAACGGCCGCGAGGGCGCCGGCATCCATGTGCTGCCCACGGGCATCGTCACCCGCGGTTCGTGCGGGTGCCGGGATTAGCTTTACTCCTTAAAAAACCCGGAAAAAAGGGGGGCCGTGACGTGGAAGAAGGGCGCGGACGGTGCAGGATCGGCATGGATACGGGCTGGCTGTTTCACCAGGGCGATCTCCCGATCAGTCCTACCGCCCCCCTGCCGCTCTCAGGGAGCCCGGCGGAGTGCATGGAACTCAGGGAGGGCAAATGGTCTCCCTTGCCTGCCTTCGCACCCGGCCATGACTGGGTGGAGGTGGATCTGCCCCATGATTTCGTGGTGGGGGGCAATTTCCTCCACGAGGACCGGCTGTGCAGCCACGGGTACCTGCCCGCGGGTGTCGGCTGGTACCGCCGGGAGTTTTCGTTGCCCGGGACGGACAGGGGCCGCAAGATACTCCTTGAATTCGACGGCGTCTACCGCAACAGCACCGTCTGGGTGAACGGGCATCGCCTCGGCACGCATCTCTCGGGCTATACCAGCTTTGCCTACGATCTCACGGATGTGGCGCGTTATGGCGATGAGGGCGGCAACGTGATCCTGGTCCGCGCCGACGCCAGCGAGTTCGAGGGTTGGTGGTACGAGGGCGGCGGGATCTACCGCCACGTCTGGCTCGTAAAGACGGATCGCCTGCACGTGGCCCAGTGGGGTGTCCAGATCACGACTCCCGCAGTCTCGGCTGAAAAGGCCGAGGTGCGGATCGGGACGACCGTCCGGAACGAACACGCCCAGGCCGCCGCCTTTGAACTCGTCACGACGATCCTTGACGGGGCGGGGAGGGAGGTCGCCGCGGTCCGTTCAGCACATAACCTGGAACATGATATAGAAACGGAGATCCTCCAGCGGACGATAGTCCATAAGCCGCTTCTCTGGTCCGTGGATGAGCCCAACCTTTACAGCGCGCTGACCGAGGTCCGCGTGGGAGGAGCCGTCGTGGACTCCTGCGAGACCACGTTCGGCATCCGCACCATCGAGTTCACGCGGGACCATGGTTTTTTCCTGAACGGTAAACCGCTACCGATCAAGGGGATCTGCATGCACCAGGATTTTGCCGGCGTGGGAGTTGCCCTGCCGGACAGTCTCATCGCCTACAAGCTGCGCCTGCTCAAGGAGATGGGCTGCAACGCCGTGCGCAGCGCCCATCACCCGCCCACGCCGGAGCTTTTGGATCTCTGCGATCGTATGGGGCTCATGGTCATGGATGAAAACCGCCATCTCGACAGCTCCCGGGACGGCCTGGACGATCTCGCCCGCATGATCAGGCGGGATCGCAACCACCCCTGCATCATCCTGTGGAGCCTGGAAAACGAGGAGCATCTCGAGGGCACGGAGATGGGGGCCCGCATCCTGGAGACGCTGGCGCGCGCCGCGCGGCGCATGGACCCCACGCGGCCCGTGACGGCGGCGATGAACAAAGGGCACGGCAGCGGCGGTTACGCCGACGTCCTCGATGTAGTGGGCCACAACTACGGCCACAACAGGGGCCGGGACGTGGCCGATCACGAGGCGCACCCCGGTCGCAAGATCCTGGGCAGCGAGAATGCGAGCTGCACGACCACGCGCGGCATATACGAGCGCGACGACGCGCGGGGCCATTGCCCCGCGGACGGTTCATACATCGAGGATTGGGGTTGCACGGGCGAACGCGCCTGGCAGGACTTCATGGCGCATCCCTTCCTGACCGGCGTCTTTATCTGGACGGGCTTCGACTACCGCGGGGAGCCCACGCCATACCGGTGGCCCTGCATCAACTCGCATTTCGGCCTCATGGACACCTGCGGCTTTCCCAAGGATCAATACCATTACTTTAGGTCCGTCTGGACGGACGAGCCGATGGTGCACATCTTCCCCCATTGGAACCGGCCGTGCCCGGAGGGGGAATTAGTTACGGTCCGGGCATACAGCAATTGCGAGACAGTGGAGCTCTACCTGAACGGGCAAAGCCTGGGCGAGAAACCGATGCCCCCCGGCGGGCACCTGGCCTGGGAAGTGGCATACGTCCCGGGCGAACTCAAGGCCGTCGGGAGGCGTGATGGACGGGAAGCCGCGTCGATGGTGGCGGCAACGACGGGCGCGCCGGCCGGGGTGAGGCTCGACGCAGACAGGGGCGTGCTCGTCGCGGATGGATGCGATACCGCCGTGGTCAGGGTGGCGATCCTGGACGAGAGAGGGCGTGTGGTGCCCACGGCCGACGACGAGGTGCTCTTTACCCTGGAGGGGCCGGGCCGCATCATCGGCGTGGGCAACGGGAACCCGAGCAGCCACGAACCGGACAAGTCGAACCGGCGCCGCGCTTTCAACGGTTACTGCCTGGTCATCATCCAGGCCGGCGGCGAACCGGGACGGCTCGTGCTGCATGGCCGCGCGCCCGGGCTCACACCGGCGTCCGTGGCCATCGATCTTGTCCCTGGCAACGGGATTGACACGGAGTGGCCCTTAAGACGTGGGGCGGCAACCTTTCGGCGAGGGGGGTGAGGGTGGCAGAGGCGAATTAAGCCCGGGACTCTTTTCTATACTGTACCAGAAAAGCCTCATACCCGCGTATGCCAAGGTCAATCTCGTGGTCTGGGACGGCAGCTGGATGGATCGGTGGCGCAAGTACGTCGTGACCATGAAGGCCGGCGGGCAGAACGCCCCCGACGTCATCGGCATCGAGTCGCAGCAGATCTCCAAGCATTCCTCGTACCTCGAGAACCT
>JBLNBS010000142.1:0-6432 GCA_050260175.1 Patescibacteria group bacterium
CCTCCGCCGGCTTCTCCTTGACCTTTTGCACCGGGCATTTCGTCATGCACTGGTTGCACTTCGCGCACTTTTCGATGTCGATCACGGCCACGTTATTGACCACGCGGATCGCCTTGTCCGGGCAGTTGCGCTCGCAGAGGCCGCAGGCGATACAGCCGACCTTGCAGATCTTGCGCGTCTCGGGGCCGCGCTGGGTATTCTTGCACCTGTTCACGACCACCTTGCCGTCCGCGGGCACGAGCTCGATCAGGCCCCGGGGGCAGGAGGCGACGCAGAGGCCGCAGCCCGTGCAGTCCGGACCCACCTCGGCCAGGCCCTTTTCGTTGATGCGGATGGCGCCGAACGGACACTTGGCCGCGCAGCTCCCCAGGCCCAGGCAACCGAATTCGCAGCCTTTGGGCCCGCCGGCCAGACGCTGGGCAGCGGCGCAATCCCGCACTCCCTCGTAAACGAAACGGTCCGGGCACTCCTCGCGCCCGCCGCGGCACAGCACCACGGCACGCCTTGGCTCGACCGCGCCGGACGCCGTGCCCATGATCTCCGCGATCTTTTCCGCCACGGCGGTTTTCCCCACCGGGCAGGCCGTGGTGGCGGCCCGGCCCTCGGCAATGGCCTCGGCCACCCCGCGGCAGCCGGGAAAGCCGCAGGCGCCGCAGTTTGCCCCGGGCAGCACCGCCTCGATCTGGTCGGCGCGCGGGTCTGTCTCCACGGAGAACTTCTTGGCGGCAAAAGCCAAAAGCAGGCCGAAGACAGCGCCGAGCCCGCCCAGGAGGGCGAGGCTGATCCAAACCGCTCCCATCCTACCTCACCCCCTGCCGCAAGAGTTCCATGAACAACCGCTTGAGGTCAAAGCTCTGAAAGCCCAGGAAGGCCAGGGAAAGAAGCCCCGCCGTGACGAGCGCGATGGGGAAACCCCGCAGCGCCTTGGGGATGGGCGCGGCCTCCCAGTTCTCCCTGATGCCGGCAAAGACGATCATAACCAGGGTGAAACCCACCGCCGCCGCCACGCCGTGGACGACGGACTGCAGGAACCCGTATGCGTAGACGTTGGAGTTGAGCAGGGCCACGCCCAGCACCGCGCAGTTCGTCGTGATGAGCGGCAGGTAGATGCCGAGGGCGCGGTACAGGCCGGGGCTCGTCTTCTTGAGCACGGTCTCGACGAACTGGACGAGCACCCCGATGACCAGGATAAAGGTAAGGGTCTGCAGCACCTCGACGCGGAGCGCCACGAGGGCCGACTGGCAGATATAGGTTATGCCCGAGGCCAGCCCCATGACAAAGGTCACGGCCAGGCCCATGCCCACGGCGGTCTCGGTCTTTTGCGAGACTCCGAGGAAGGGGCAGATGCCCAGGAAGCGCGAGAGCACGAAGTTGTTGATGAGAATGGCGCTGAAGAAGATGACGAGGTACTCAACCATCGGCCGCGGCCTCCTTTCCCGTCACGGCCTCGTCCTTGCCGACAAAGACCCTCAAAAACCACCCCGGGAACCAGTTGACGAAGCCGAGCAGGAGACCGTAGGTAAAGAAACCGCCGGGCGGGATGATCATCACCTTGGCCGTGTACTGCTCGGGGATGAAGGTCATGCCCAGGAAGGAGCCGTTCCCCAGAATCTCGCGGATGGCGCTGATCAGCGTGATGGCGGCGGTAAAACCGATGCCCATGCCGAGGCCGTCCGCGAACGAGAGGCCCACCGAGTTCTTGTAGGCATAGGCCTCCGCCCGGGCGATGATGATGCAGTTCACCACGATGAGGGGGATGAAGATGCCCAGCACCTGGTGGAGGGCGGGGGTGAAGGCGTTCATCATCTTGTCCACGATAGTAACAAAGGCCGCGATGACAACGATGAAGCAGGGGATCCGGATCTGGTCCGGGATTACCTTGCGGATCAGGGAGACGATGACGTTGGAGCCGATCAGGACGGCGGTGGCGGCGATGCCCATGCCGATGCCGTTCGTGACCGCGAGCGTGATAGCCATGGTCGGGCACGTCCCGAGCACCAGGCGAAAGGTCGGATTCTCGGTGACGATGCCGTTGGTCAAGGCGCGCAGGAACTTCACTTCCACACCCCCTACAGCCCTGCCCGCCGGGCCAGGGACAAGGCGATATTGACAGCTTTTACAACCGCGCGCGAAGAGATGGTCGCCCCGGCCACGGCCGCGATGCGGCCGCCGTCCTTGTCCACGGCCAGGGTGTCGCCGGCTTTTGCCCCGGCAAAGGCGCGCAGGAATTCGTCGCGCGTCACCTTAGTGCCCAGGCCCGGGGTCTCGGTCTGGCCGAGGATCCGCACGGCCCGCACCGCGCCGTCCGGCCCGATGCCGATCATGGCGGTGACCGGCCCGCCGTAACCCGCCGGGGCGGCGGTCACCACGATCCCGCCCATGCTCCCGTCGGCTGCCTTGGCCCGGTAAAAGGCCACGGCGGCATCCAGGGATCCGTCCTCTTTCTTGGCCTCGGCCAGGAACGCGGCGTCCTCCGCAAAGGACGCGGCGCCCGGCAGGGCCTCGCTCAGGGCTTCCTGCAGGGCCGCCTGCTGGGCGGCCTTGATGCGTGGGCCGGTAAAGGAATCGACCAGGGCCAGCGCGGCCGAGGCCAGGCCCGAGATTAGCATCAGGACCACCGCCAGCCTCACAAAGGGATTACGCACGGGCCTTCACCTCCCCGAACCGCCGCGGCATGGTGGATCGATCGATGAGGGGCACAAAGGCGTTCATGATTAGGATGGCGTAGCAGACCCCCTCGGGGTAGCCGCCGTAACGCCGGATGAGCATGGTCAAAAGGCCGCAGCCCAGGCCGAAGATGATCCGGCCCCTGCCGGTCAAGGGCGAGGTCACGTAGTCCGTGGCCATAAAGAACGCCCCGATGACGAGTCCGCCCGTCATGAGATGAAAGAGCGGATCCTGGCCGAAAAGGAGCGCCATGGCCGCGACCGAACCGAGGTAGAAAAGGGGGATGCGCCAGTCCACGACCCTAATGAGGACGAGGAAGAGCCCGCCGGCAAGCAGCGCCAGGACGGAAGTTTCGCCGAGCGAGCCGGCGCGGTTGCCGAGGAAGAGCTGCCAGAGAGGGATCTCGCCGAGCTTGGCCAGGGCGCCCGATTTGAGCAAGCCGAGCGGCGTGGCCGTGGCCACGGCGTCGATGTTCCCGCCCGCCCAAGAGAGGGCGTTGGCGGGCCAGCGCCAGGTGGTCATGGGCGCAGCATAGGCCGCCACGAGAAACGCCCGGCCGAGCAGGGCCGGGTTCAGGGGATTGTAACCCAGGCCGCCGAAGATCTGCTTGCCGATCGCGATGGCAAAGACCGAGCCGATGACGGTAATCCAGAGCGGCGTGTCGGGCGGGATGATGAGGGCGAGCAGCAAACCCGTGAGCGCCGCGCTCCCGTCGCGCACGGCCACCGGCCTGCGCGCCGCCAAGCAGCAGAGGGCCTCGGCCGCCACCGCGGCCGCCATGGAGACCAGGATGATGAGGAGCGCGCGCCAGCCAAAGAAGTAGATTCCGGCCGCCGCCGCCGGCAAAAGCGCCAGGATAACCACGCCCATGATGCGCTCGGTGGAGACGGGCGCGTGGAGATGCGGCGCCGGGGAGATCACGATACCGGACTCAGGCACGGCTTTTCACCTCCTGATCTTTAGCCGCCTGTTTCTTTTGCCTGGCGGCCACGGCCGCCTTGGCCTCTTTTATCGTTTGCACGATATGGCGCCGGCCCGGGCAGGCGTAAGTGCACGAGCCGCATTCCCGGCAGTCCATGAGCCCCAGCGCGACGGCGCGGTCGTACAGGCCGCGCTCGGCAAAAGCTGCCAGTGTGGTCGGGACCAGCCGGTAGGGGCAGGCCTCGAGGCAGCGGCCGCAGCGGATGCAGACGCCGGCCGGCACCGCCGCCGCCTCATCGCGGCCCTGCACGAGCAGGCCCGACATGGTCTTGGTCACCGGGACGTCCAGCCTGTACCCGGCCGGCCCGGTCATGGGGCCGCCGTAGATCATCCTGCCGGGATCGCCCCGCAGGCCGCCGCAGAACTCCACCACGTCGGCGAGGAGCGTGCCCAGGCGTACCCGGACGTTCTTCGGTTCGGCCACGCGGCCGGCCACGGTCAGCACCCTTGATGTCAGCGGCATGCCCGTGGTCAGGAACCTGGCGAGCGCCGCGGCCGTGGCCACGTTGTTGACCACCGCGCCCACGTCCACCGGCAGGCCGCCGCTCGGCACCTCCCGTCCCAGGATGCCCTTGATGAGCATGCGCTCCTCGCCCTGGGGATACTTGACGGGAAAGACCGCCACCTGGATCGGGGCCTTGACCCGCTCGATCTCCGCTTCCAGGGCCGACACGGCGGCGGGCTTGTTCTCCTCGATGCCGATATAACCGCGTTCCGCCCCGGCCGCGCGCAGCATGGCCATTAGCCCCGCCACGACCAGGCCGGTCTCCTCGCAGAGCAGCCTGTCGTCGCAGGTGAGAAAGGGTTCGCACTCCGCGGCGTTCAGGATCACGGCCTCGATGCGCTTGCCCTCGGGCGGCGCGAACTTGACGTGCGTCGGGAAACCGGCCCCGCCCATGCCGATAAGGCCCGCGTCGCGCATGGCCCGGCGGATTTCGGCCGGTTCCAGGCGTTCGATCTGGCCCAGGGGTTTGAGTTCCGGCAGGAGCTCATCCCCGTCGCGCTCGATCACCACGCAGGTTGATGTCCCGCCCGCCGCCAGGGGCCGGGGCTCGATCGCCGCCACCTTGCCCGAGATGCTGGCGTGTACGGGCGCGGCCACGAATGCGCCGGTATCGCCGATCTTTTGCCCGACACGCACCGTGTCGCCCACCGCCACCACGGGCTCGTTGGGCGCGCCCAGATGCTGCGTGAGCGGGATCACGACCCGCGCCGGCAAGGGCAGGTCGACGATGGGCTTACCGCACGTGGCCTCCTTTGCCTGCGGAGGATGGACCCCTCCGCGGAAACTCCGCAGTCTCACCATGCCACCTCTTCTCACCGGAATCATCTTGATAAATGCCCAGCTAATCCAGGAATAACACACCTTGTCTATCATAGCGCTTTGTCCTGCCTGAATCAACCCAAAAAAAAAGCGTGCCGCCGCATATTTGGGGGAATATGGCCTCAAAGCGCGGGGAGATCCGGCATGCGTTCCCCTTGGGCCTTCTCGCGCTACCATCCTCCCCCGTTCGGGAGTGGGGGGCGCGGGGTCACCCCGCCACCCCTTCACCCCATTACCCCGTCACCGCATCACTTCGCCACGAAGGTCGAGACGAGCATCAGGACGGTGAGCAGGTTGATGGCGGCCACGGTGATCCAGGCGATGGTGTTATAGATCGGCCCGTTCACGTGTTCGCCCATGAGGCGCCTGTTGTTGACGAGCCGCAGCATGAAGACCATGATGATCGGCACGAGGAGGCCGTTCAGGAACTGGGAAAAGAGCATGACCTTGACCAGGTTGCGCTGCACCCACGGCAGGAGGATGAAACCCGCGCCGAGCACGATCATGGCCGTAAAGAGGCCGTAGAAAACGGGCGCCTCGCGGAAACGCCGGTCGATGCCGCTCTCCCAGCCGAATGCCTCGCAGATGGCGTAGGAGGTCGAGAGCGGCAGGATCGGGGCGGCCAGGACCGAGGCGCCGAAAAGACCCACGGCGAAGAGGAGAGCCGAGTACCTGCCGGCCACGAAGCGCAGGGCCTGGGCGGCCATGGCGGGGTCCTCGATGAGCCGGGGGCCCGCCGTGTAGTAGATGGCCGCGGCCGCGCTGACCATGATGAAAAAAGAGACGAAGTCTGTGACGAAGGCCCCGAAGAGCACGTCGTACCTTTCGTAACGGTATTCCTTGGCGGTGATCCCCTTGTCGACCACGGACGATTGCAGGTAGAACTGCATCCAGGGCGTGATGGTGGTGCCGATCACGCCGATGAAGGTCATGATGTACCCCGCGTTCAGCTCGAAATGGGGCGTGAAGAGGTGGTGGGCCACCTCGCCCCAGTCCGGCCGCCCCCTGATCCCGGAGATCACGTAGGCCAGGAAGATGACCGACAGGGCCAGGAAAGCCCGCTCGACCAGGCGGTAGGAACCTTTGACCACCAGGAGCCAGAGCAGGGCGGTAATCAGGGGTATGATGAGGAAATTCCAGCGCGCCAGGCCAAAGACCGTGAAGCTGGCGGCGATGCCGGCGAACTCGGCCACGGTCACGGCCACGTTGGCCACGAGCAGCACAAGCATGGCAAAGCAGGTCCAGCGTACGCCAAACTCCTCCCGGATGAGATCGGAGAGCCCCTTGCCCGTCACCGCCCCCATGCGCGCCGCCATCTCCTGGATGACACCCAGGCTAAAGGTGATGAGGAACAGCCCGAAGAGCATCTTGTAACCGTAGAGCGCCCCCGCCTGCGTGTAGGTGGTGATGCCGCCCGCGTCGTTGTCGGCGTTGGCCGTGACCAGGCCGGGGCCCAGCAC
>JBLNBS010000143.1:0-50390 GCA_050260175.1 Patescibacteria group bacterium
TGCAAGAGCACTGACTGCAAACGTCACGGCGTGTGCTGCGAATGCATCCTCTACCACAGGAAAAACGGGGGGCGCCCGGACTGTCTGAGATAACCTCTACCGCCGGATTGGGGAGGAGACGCGGGTGCGCGAAGTCAGAGCCGCCGAGCTAACGAGGACGATCGCCGAACTCTGCCAGCGGGCCAACCGGGAGTTGCCGGCCGGTTTGCGGGCGGCATTGACAGCCGCCGCGGCCAGGGAGGAATCCCCGATCGGCCGGGAGGCCCTGCAGCGCCTCGTGGAGAACGCCGATCTCGCCGCCAGGGAGGGCGTGCCGATCTGCCAGGACACGGGTATGGCGGTGATCTTTATCCAGCTCGGGCAGGAGGTCCATCTCACCGGCGGGAGCCTGGAGGGGGCGGTGGACGCCGGAGTGAGGCAGGGGTACAAGCGCGGGTTCCTGCGCGCCTCCGTGACGCGCGACCCCCTCCTGCGCGGCAACTCGGGCGACAATACTCCCGCCGTTTTGCACCTGCGCCTCGTCCCGGGCAACCGGATCAGGATCGTCGTGGCCCCAAAAGGTTTCGGCAGCGAGAACATGAGCGCCCTGGCCATGCTCACGCCGGCCCAGGGCCTCCCCGGCGTCAAGGAGTTCGTGGTCGAGACGATCCGCAGGGCGGGGGCCAATCCGTGCCCGCCCGTGATCGTGGGCGTGGGCCTGGGCGGCACGATGGAAAAGGCGGCGATCCTGGCCAAGGAAGCGCTGCTCAGACCCGTCGGTGCGGCCAATCCCCAGGCCCACCTGGCGGAACTGGAGGCCGGCCTGCTCGAGGCCATCAACGACCTCGGCCTGGGGCCCCAGGGGCTGGGGGGGCGGTACACCGCCCTGGCCGCGCACGTCGAGGCTTTTCCCACGCACATCGCCGGCCTGCCGGTGGCGGTCAACATCGGTTGCCACGCCACCCGTCATGCCGAGGCCCTTCTCTGAACCGTCGCTGGGCTGTCAACCCGCGACCGGGCCGGGATCAAGGACGATGCCCCCGGGCAGGCTGACGACGTGGCAGTCCGCCGTGTATGTGGCCGGCGGCAGGACCACGAAACCGACACATGCCTCCCTGCCCGTGACGAACGGCGCGTGGTGCCAGACGCCGCGCTTGAGCCGCACCCACCAGCCGGCCGGCAGATGAAAGGCCCGGAACCGCGTGAGGTCGGGCTCGTCGCCGCCGGCCGGACCGGCATGGAAGACCACGTCGCGGAAGAACCCGCCAAAGAGCTCCTCCGTATGGACGTGGATCTCCGTGGTGTCGACCACGAATGGCCTCGGTTCGAGAAAAAGTGGGCTGAGGGCCGCGTACTGCGAATGCTCAAAGAGCCCCAGCAGGCGATCGGGATGGAACCGGACCGGCCCCGTGCCGCCGCCCAGAGCGGGGCCGCAGTCCGCGGGATCGAGGTAAGTGCCGAACGGTGAAAACGCTTCCCATGACAATCCTTCAGCCTTCAACTTCATGCGCGTCGCCTCCACCTGACCATCTTCGCGTACGGTTCCAATCTTCGACCAGCGCGGGCCGTTTCCTTCTCTCATCTCAAGTGGCGGGGGGTTTGACATGAAAAAGGAATCGCTTTCCCCCAAGGAACGGATGCTCATCGCCATGCGGAACGGCGTGCCCGACCGGGTGCCCGTCACGCCGGACATCTCCAACATGATCCCGGCCAAGCTCACGGGCAGGCCTTTCTGGGACGTTTACCACCGCCAGGATCCGCCGCTGTGGCGGGCCTATCTCGCCGCGGTGCGGCGCTACGGGATCGACGGCTGGTTCTGGTATGTGGGCCTCGGGCCCAGCAAGGCCGAGCGGCGGAGCTATCGCGAGGAGATCGTGGCGCGCACGGAGGACAGCTACACCGTGCGCACGTACTGCCGGACGCCGGCGGGCGAATTGTGGCAGGAAACCGTCTACCGCCGCGACAATCCTCCGGCCGTGACACGCAAGTACATCAAGGACCTACGCAGGGATTTCAAGCATCTCCCCTTCTTCTTTCCCGATCCCGCGCAGAGCGATGACGCCGAGTTCCAGGAGGCAAAGAAGGCCGCGGGGGACGACGCGGCGGTCGGCTTTTGGATCAACTATCCCGCGCTCATGTTCGACCTCAGGGACGGGCAGGAAAACTGCTACTACGATTATTACGACCATCACGACCTGCTCAAGGAGTGGGAGGAGATGTGGGACGCGTGGGCGGTTCGCTATACCGAGCGCGCCCTCGACGCCAAGCCCGACTTCATCCAGACCGGCCATTCCGGCACACTGACCCTGCAGTCGCCGGAGATCTTTCGCGACATCGGCCTCCGCACGCTGCAGAAGATCACCCGCCTCTGCAGGCAGGCCGGCGTGCCGACCATGCTCCACTCCTGCGGCAAGGAGGCCGAGCTGGTCAGGATCTGCGCGGAGGAAACCGATCTTTGCGCCATTAACCCGCTGGAGCCGGCGCCCATGGGCGATTGCGACCTGGGCGAGATCAAGCGGCTATATGGCCGGCGCCTGGCCCTGATGGGCAATGTCGGCACGACCACCCCCATGCTCACGGGCACGCCCGACGAGGTCGAGGCTGAGGTCAGGCGATGCCTCGCGCAGGCGGCGGAGGGCGGCGGTTTCATTCTCTCCACGGCCGACCAGTGCGGCCGCGACACGCCCGAGGAGAATCTCAGGCGTTTCGTGGATGCCGGCCGCAAATACGGCCGGTACGATGGCGATCGCCTCGCCCTGGATCCGGCGCGGCCCATGTAGCGCATCGCGCCGTTTCGGCGCCCCCGCGGTCTGCGCACGCGGTGATGGCGGTATTCGCGCCCCGCCATCACCGCCGGGATCCAAATCCAAACAATATGTATACAATAAAAAGAAAATTATCTATGTTGGGCAGGAAATGCTTCGTTAGGGGCGAAGCATATAATTGACTCGGAACCGTTTCCAGGATGTGCCTCAAGCATCCCTGCGCGAGCGGCAGGGGCCCGTCAATCCGCTGATCGTGAAACACCGCGGTCGCCGCGGCCTTGGCCGCCGGACGAGTGTAACGGCTGTGCGCTCCACCGCCCATGCGGCGACGCCGGGCATATAGTCTGCCGGGCATGACGAACAGCGCGACGGGCGCGCGACGAGCGAATTTGGAAGCGTCTCCAGAACTTGTTGGGGGGTGGGAGATGGCGCCATGACATCGCCGTTTTACCCGGACAAACAAGCAAAGGAGGAATACCGATGATCGGGACTCAGCGGTTGGCCGGGATTGCGGTGGCGGTTCTCATCCTGATTCCAGTCGTATCCCTGGCGGGCATCGCGGGCAAACCGCCGCCTCCGCCGCCTCCGCCCGCCGCCAAGTACGTCACCTTCGGCATCTGCGAGGACTACGACAAGGGCCAGGACCTGGCGGGGATCGCGTTGGACTTCCAGCTCTGCAACCAGCTCGAGGTCGATACGATGCGGGTCAGCTTTGGCTGGGACGACTACGAGCCGGCGCGGGGCCAGTACGACTTCGCCTGGCTGCACGATTTTTGCAACCTGGCCGCGTCATACGGCATCAAGCTCAGGCCGTACATCTGCTACACGCCCGCATGGGCCGGCGACGGCAACTGGAACTCACCCCCCTCGAACTTCCAGGACTGGTACGATTTCTGCTACAACCTGGCCCTGGCCATGCGCAACCACACGAACATCGTCTCGTACGAGATCTGGAACGAGGAGAACGACATGGGCTTTTGGTGGGGCGGCGATGTCGAACAGTACAAGGAGCTGTTGCGCCAGGGCGTGACGGCCATCAGGGCCGCCGATCCGGGCAGGCAGATCCTCCTGGGGGGCCTGGCCTGGGCGGATTGGGATTTCTTCAATCCCATCGCCTCGGCCGGTTACCACCAGTACTACGATGTCGTGCCCATTCATTGCTACTTTGAAACCTGGCCCGCCAACGTCCACGTCGAGGACTGGTTCGACGCGCAGTGGAAGGACTGGTTCGTGCCCACCAACAAGCAGTATGGGGACCGCCCCATCTGGAACAACGAGATGGGGTACTCCACTCTGAACAGGACCGAGGAAGCGCAGGCAAACTTCATGTGCCGCTCGATCTCCCATTTCATAAGCGATCCCGAGATCGAGCACATCTCCTGGTACGAGATCAAGGATCTGGACCCGTCGCATCCCGCCATCGGGGATGAGAACAACTATCACCTCGGCATCACGACTTTCCCGAGCCGCGCACCGAAGAAGGCGTTCCACACCTTTGACATGATCACGGATCTCCTGGACAAAAAGACGATCACCCCCGCTGATGCGGATGTCAGCGTCACCGTAGTCTCGGGCCGTAAATCGCGCAGGTTTTACACCCGGCTTTTCAAGCTCTCGGACGGGAACCAGGTGCTGTTCGTCTACGACAAGACCAATACCGTCACCGTCAACCTGACCCTGAAGACCCCGGGATCGCAGGCATACAAGTACGACATCTATACCAATACGCCGACCGTCCACGCGAGCTTTGACGGCACGACGATTGCGGGCGTGGCGCTGACTCCCGGCAACGTGCAGGTCTTCAGGATCGCCCCTTGACCGGGCGCGAATACTCGATACTGGGCATTTGAGCGGGAAATACCGGCGGAAGGCCGGGCCGGTTCTTCGCACCGGCCCGGCCTTTTCACGTCCATAAAGAGCGCGTGTAAAAAAGTTCCTTATCCAGAAGGAAATTCTCTCGATGGGCCGAATACAATTATTCGGAACCGTTTCCAACAAAATCGGGATGGCATGGTTCCCGACTTCTCATGGAGCGATGGGGGGCAGGCGGGTTGAAGCGGACGGGGATCATGAACAGCGAAATCGCGGCCGTGGTCGCGCGCATGGGCCACGGGGATCTGCTGGCCATCGGCGACGCCGGCCTGCCTGTCCCTGCGGGCACGAAGCGCATCGATCTCGCGCTCGAACCCGGCACCCCGCCGTTTCTCCAGGTGGTGCGGGTCGTCCTCACCGAGCTGCAGGTGGAACGGGCCCTGGTGGCCAGGGAGACGCAGGAGCACAACCCCTTTGTTTACGCGGGTTTACAGGAGATCTTCGGGCGGGAAGGCCTGGAATTCATTACCCATGGGGAATTGAAAGAACTGTGCGCCCGGGCGTCCGCCGTCATCCGCACCGGCGAATGCCAGCCGTACGCCAATATCATTCTCCGCGCGGGGGTTATCTTTTAAGTCGTAAAGTGCCGGTGATTTCCCAAGACGCACATGATTTCGCGGTTTTGCGGAGGCTCTTTCAACGGCGGCCGTATACGAAAGACCAGATGGCGGAGGAAGGATCATGCACGAACGGTTCTTGCTAGGCGAGCCCCTGAGTGAAGAGAGATTTGCCCATCCGAACCGGGATTTCGGCATCCTGCCCTTCTGGTTCTGGAATGGCGATCTGCGTCCGGATGAGATGCGTAGGGAGATGGAGGAGCTCAAAGCAAAGGGCATGCCCGGTTTCTTCATTCACAGCCGGTTCGGGCTGACCGTGCCTTACCTGTCGGATGATTGGTTCGCGCGGGTTCGCCAGGTTATGGCTTGGGCGGAGGAGTTGGACCTGACCGCCTGGATCTATGACGAAAAGAACTGGCCGAGCGGGACGGCGGGCTGGGAGGTGCCGCGGCAATACCCCGACCTGGCCCAACGCTACCTCGAGATGATCGTCAAGGATGTCCCCGGCCCTCATTTTGTCTACTTGGAAGGCACCGACGGCCGCTACCTGGACATGGAGGATACCGAACCCGTATGCGCCTTCGCCGTCTCCGCCCGGGAGTATGAGGAAGGCATCACGCGTATCATCGACCTCACCCCCAACCTTTCGTTCGAAAAAATCGTGCCCTGGGAAGCTCCGGCCGGCGACTGGAAACTCCTGTACTTTGTCGAGCGCCGGGCCAAATGGTACATCGACGCGCTCAATCCGGAATCTACCAGACGCTTCCTGGAGATGACGCACGAAAGATACGCGGCCGAGGTCGGATCCTATTTTGGCCGCGTTATGCCCGGTTTCTACACTGATGAGCCGGCCTGCCATTATTTCGAGGTCGATCTGAACAACCGCATCGTTCCCTGGACCAAGGGGATGTTCAAACTCTTCCGGGGAAAAAACGGCTATGATCTGCGCTCGGTTCTGCCGGCCCTGTTCCTTCCCTTTGGCGAAAAGACGGCTCAGATCCGTTACGACTTCTGGCATACCTTGGCCGAACAGTACCGTGCCAGCTACTACGGGCAGATACAGGATTGGTGCAAACGCCACGGGGTGCTTGCCACGGGCCACATCCTGCACGAGGAATACCTGCGTTCGCAGATGCGGTGCGAGGGCAATCTCTTTCACATCTTCAAACACTTCGACCTCGTGGGCGTGGACCATCTCTACCCCATCATCGGTACCGCGCGGGACCCCGAGCAACATGTCGCGCTGAAGCTCGCGAGCTCCGCCGCCCACCATTACGGTACCCGCCTGCTCTGCGAATCGCTAGCCGGTTCTTTTTGGGACGTCACGATGGAACGCATGAAATGGCTCGCCGACTGGGAATACGTCCTGGGCGTCAATCTCTTCAACCCGCACGGTTTTCACTACTCCATCGAAGGCGAACGCAAGCGCGACTGGCCTCCGTCCCAGTTCTACCATCATACCTGGTGGAGCGATTACCGGCTCTTCCAGGACTACATCACCCGCCTCAGCTATATCCTGAGCGGTGGGCGGCACGTGGCCGAGGTGGCGGTACTCTACCCCATCAGCGCCGAGTGGGCCAACTATACGCCCCAATGCTCAGGCCCGGTCTCGGGGGCCATCGAGGGGGACTTCGCCTATCTCGCCGACACCTTGCTCCGGCTGCACTACGACTACGATTACCTCGACGAGGACACGCTGGCTGAGACCAAAATCGAGGACGGCCGGCTCAAGGTGGCCGATGAGGCTTATGCCTGCCTGATCTTGCCGGCGGCCACGCATATCAAGGAAACGACCATGGCTCAGATGGAGCGTTTTGTCGACGCGGGCGGCACGGTCCTGGCCACCACGCTGCTCCCGGAAGCCTCGGTGGATACAAGACGTTCGCTCGCGGATCGCGCCGCGGCGCTCTTTGGCCAGGAACCGGCCGCGATGAAGGCGGCTTATCTGAACGGCCTGACGGCTGTCACCGCATACGATCGGCAGCACCGCGACGGCCGGGCCATCTTCCTTGCCGGCCCGGGGCTGCGCCAAGCCAATCCGCACCGGGAATTGGGGACGATCCTGCGCGAACGGTTCGCGCCCGACGTGATCATCGACGACCCGGATGTCTTTTATCTGCACCGGGTCAAAGACGGGCGTCAGGTCTACTTTTTCGTCAATCCGTCTCCCAAGGAACGAATAGTCCATCTCTCGCTTTTGGGCTCGGTCGCTCCGGAGATCTGGGATACGGACGACGGTGCGATCCGGCCGCTCTGGGTTTACCGGCACCGGGATAACCGCACCGAGTTCACGTTGGCCTTGCCGTCCTACGGTTCAGCGGTGGTGGTCGGCGTCGACCGTGAGCGCGAGCACCTGGAGGCCTGCAACATGGTGGTGGAGGAATGCGGGCAGGGCATTGCCTCCGGTTACGCCACCGCGCCCGGTGAGATTCGCGCCGCCGCGGGTGACCGTTCCTGGCGAACCGTGGTGGATGCCCAACCCGCCACCCTGACGGCCGGTGAGAGATGGCGGTTTCGGGCTGAAGGCAGGAACGCATTGATCAAGGATTCCTGGCGGGTCAAGATCGCCGGCACCGCTGACGATTATTCCCGGCCGGAGTTTGATGATTCGTCCTGGATGACCTTTACCCGCGGCGGCTGGGAGGCACAGGTCCCCGGCGGCGCCGATGATGCCGCCTACCCCGTGGTCTTATGGTACCGGACCGGATTCGAGGCCGAATTCGTCCCCGCTGACCTGCGTCTTGTCATCGACGGATTCAAGGGCGACGCCGTCATATACCTAAACGGCGCCCGCCTCAACGATTTCCAGCCCAGTTCCATCGACGCCATGATGCAGGAAATTCCACTGGCCAGTCTTACCCGGACGGGACGCAATGTATTGGCGATCCGCCTGGTGGTCAATTCGCGCAGTGAAGGTCTGCTCGATTTGCTGAAGCTGATGGGATCGTTCGCCTTGGCCGAACGCGGCGGCGGTTACGTCATAGTCCCCGAGCCGCGCGAGGTGGCGACGTCCAGCTGGACTTGTTTCGGCTACCCCTTCTTCTCCGGTACCGGCGTCTACGAGCAGGAGATAGAGATTCCGGCCTCCTTCGGCGGCCGCAAGATCCTGGTCGCGGTGGACTGCGGCGATGACCTGGCTGAGTTGCTGGTTGACGGCGTGTCGTTGGGCAAACGGCCGTGGCACCCTTACGAACTGGACGCGAGTGCCGCTCTGCAACCCGGCCGGCACCGATTGACGGTCAAAATTACCAACAGCATGGCCAATCTGTTGAACGGCAACCCGAAACCGTCGGGGTTGCTCGGTCCGGTCGAGGTCCGCGCCTTTCCGCGCTGCACCGTCGCTTTGAGCGGTGACTCGGTACTCGTCAAATAACACCATCTCTTCACGCATCCTTCCCGGGACAGTGAGGGGAAAGGATTCGGTAATCCCGGCATTTGGGGCAAGGGGGTTGGGGTCTTTCCCATGGAACGCGGGGTCTACTTTGATGCCTGGTACCGGGATGAGCATTGCTACCATCCCAGCCTGCCCATGCGCCGCCTGCAGATGGTGGAGGACCTGGAGGCTTGCCGCGCCACGGTTCTCGTCTGGTCGGCCCTGGGCGGCGGCTCGATCTCCCTGCCCTACCTGGAAAACGAGGCCTTCGGGCCGGTCGATCCCAGGCTGCGTTTTTACGGTTACATGAACGATAGCGAATTCATCCGGGAATGCGACAAGCGGGGAATCAAGGTTTTCGGCATCGTCTTCGAGGTGCAGGGCTGGGAGTTTCCCGTGGAGCTGGCCGAAGACGGCCGTGGTTTTCTGGGCCTCAACATCCTCAGGGGCGAGGGCGCACGGGGCTGGTACGGGTTGCGTGAGTTCAGCCGCGACGCCTACCCCGGCCTCTTTGGCCGCGGTTTTCGCGACTACTTCCCGGATGGGCTTTACAACAGCCGGGGGGAACCGGTCACGGATCTCCTCGAGGAATGCGCGGCGCGCGATTTCCACGGCCGGGCCTGCCATGCCCGTTGGGTCGAGATCCAGGGCAAGCCCCACATCTGTTACGAGATGTGCCGCAACAACCCGGTCTGGCGGGAGTACCTCAAAAAAGTGATCGAGATCCAGATCGACGCCGGGGTGCACGGGGTGGAGCTCGACGAGTGCGAGGTGCCGGTCAACACCTTCAATTACGGCGGCTGCTTCTGTTTTGACTGCACATCTCAGTTCCGGGCCTACCTCCGGCGGCGCCAGGAGGAGGGCGCCCTGGCCGGGGAGTTGGGCGCGGCGGATCTCTCGGCGTTCGACTACGGCCGCTACCTGCGCGAACGCGGCGTGGACTACCGCGATAAAACGAACGTACCCTATTTCCGCGAGTACTGGCAGTTCCAGATGGAGGCCATCCAGCGTTACTTTGGCGAGCTAGCCGACCACGCCAGGGCGTACGGCAGGAAGAATGGCCGCGAGGTGCTCGTGTCCGGCAACTTCTTCAACCTCATGCCGCAGAACATGCCCATGGAGAGCAAGGTGGACATGGTCATCACCGAGATGCGGCAGAACCTATACCGCCAAGCCAACTGGTACCGTTACGCCGCTGGCTTCGCCGCCGGCCGCCCGCTGGTCGTCGTGGAAAACCCGTACGGCGGCATCGTGCCGCACCTCGCGGCCCGGCTAAGACAGGGCCGCGGTTACGATCTCTACCGCCTCTTCCTCCTCGAGGCGGCAGCCTTCGGCTGCAACATGGCCGTGCCGTACGGCGCCTGGATGGGCAACGCCATCCGCGACTCCTTCCATCCTCCCCGCGAGGTGACGCGGGAAGTGCAGGCCTTCCTGGCCGGCCGCGAGGATCTATTCAGCCGGGAGTCAGGCGCCGAGATGCTGGTGCTCTACGGTTACGACAGTTACTACTGGCGCGAGACCGTGCGCGGCCGCGCGGATGTCCGGATCGAGGAGGCCGGCGGCATTCTTGCCTACAACCCCGCCTGCGGAGACGATCCGGACGAGGAGCCGCTCCCCTTCTGGGATCTCACGGCGGCGCTCAGCGATCTCCTCGTGCCATACGACGTGCACATCCTGGGAAACGGCGCGCTCGTCCGGGATACTCTGGACATGGACCTGCTCGGCCGCTACAGCCTGGTCGTGCTGCCGGATCTTTTCAGCCTGGGCGGCTCGCAGTTGCAACTCCTCGCGGACTACGCGCGGGGCGGCGGCCGGGTGGCCGTCTACGGCCGCCTGGCGGAGAACCTGCCCGCGGACGAGGCCGCGTCCTTTTTGACCAGCCCCAATGTCCTGCATTACCGGGCCGGCGGTTCGGGCAGGGCCGGGGACGGCGCTTTCCTCGACGCGCTCGCGCTCCACCAGGGAGGATTTCAGGTGGCGGTGACGCAGGGCGAGGCAGGCCGCTTTGGTCTGGGCCTGCACAAACTGGGCAAGAACCGGCTCGCCCTGCACATCGTCAATTACCGGTACGACGAGGAGGAGGACGCCGTCCTGCCAGCGGACGCCCTGGGGCTCAAGATCCGGCCGGGTTTTGCCCCGCGGACCGTGCGGGCCGTTTCCCACCTGGGCGGCGAGGTACGGGTAGCCTGGGAGCGGGCGGATGGGGTGACAGCCCTGCACCTGGCGGATCTGCCGCTTTATACGGTGGTTTTATTGGAGTAAAAGATCCGGCGATTCCGCTTACGAATGCGCGCGCGAGCACGATTAAGCCGCTGTTCCATCACACCGCTTTCGAGAAAGGCTATCGCCTCGTCCGGAGGGCTGAAAAGTGGCAACCATTCGCGACATCGCCAGGCACACCAATCTCGGCATCGCCACGGTCTCCCGCGTCTTGAACGAACGCCCCGGGGTGAGCCCGGAGACCAGGGAAACGGTGCTGCACGCCGTCAAGGAGCTGAACTACAGGCCGAATTCCATCGCCAGGAGCCTGGTCAAGAAGCGCACGCACTCCATCGGGCTGATCGTCTCCGATATCACCAACCCTTACTTTTCCACCCTGGCCAAGCACGTCGAGGATCTGGCCAGCGAGGCCGGGTACGCCGTGGTGATGTGCAACACGGATCACCGCGTGGACAAGGAGGAGTTCTACGCGGCCGTACTCGAGGAAAGGCGGGTCGACGGCCTTGTCTTTGCCTCGTCCGGTTTCAACAGCAAGCACATCATCCATCTCGCGGGCAAGATTCCCGTGGCCGCTCTGGACCGCGAGATCGATCATCAGAACGTCTGCGTCGTGGCCCAGGATAACGTCAAGGGCACTTTCCTGGCGACCGAGCACCTGATCGCCAACGGCCACCGGCGCATCGCCTGTTTCACTGGACCGCTCACCATCGCCGCCAGCCTGGACCGGCTGCGCGGCTACCAGATGGCGCTCAGCGCCCACAGCCTGGAGGTGGATCGCGATCTCATCAGAGAGGGGCGCTGGACCGAGGAGAGCGGCGCCGAACTCGCGCGGGATCTTTTGGCGCGCGACAACGGCGTGACGGCCGTGGTGGCCAGCAACGACCTGTGCGCCCTGGGGGTCGTCGAGGCCTGCCGGGAGATGGGTTTTGGCGTGCCGGAACGCCTGTCGGTCGTGGGGTACGACGATATTTACCTGGCTTCGCTGCTCCGGCCGCGCCTGACCACCGTGGCGCAGCCCATCGGCGAGATGAGCCGGGCGGCCATGCGGTTCATCCTGGCCCGGCTGCACGGGCAGGAGCCCGGCGATCGCAGGGTGGTCTACTCCCCCCGCCTCGTGCCGCGCGACTCCGTGGCCGGTCCGGCAAAGGGGATCGCCGGGACGTGAGGCTGGTTCACGATTTCCAGCAAACATCCGGGGGGTGGGAATGGAGATCGTATGGTTTGGGTTTTCCAGAATTGAAGGGGAGGGATGCGTGTGAAAAGGACGTCATTGCCGATCGCGGCCTTTGTCGCGGCGGTGCTGCTCATCGGTCTCTGCCTGCCGGTGCCGGCGGAAGACAGGGTGACCATCAGGTTCATGCACAGCCTGGTGAATGCCACCACGCCGGCGCTGAACAAGATGCTCAAGGACTTTGAGGCCGAAAACCCCGGCATTCACGTGGTGCCGGAGTTCGTCGGCGACGCGCTCAAGGAAAAGCTCATGACGACCGTGGCCGCGGGTGAACCGCCCGATGTGGCTTGGGTGCACGCGGACTACATCAGCGAGCTGGCCAAGAACGACGTCATCTACCCCCTGGATACCTTCATCAAGGGCAAGGACGGCCTCACCGACGCCGACCTCAAGGATATTCCCCCGGGCTTGATCCAGATGGCGTCGGACATGGACAAAAAGACCAAGAAGTACGTTCTTTATTCCATGCCCCTCGAGACGACCACCCTGTGCATCATCTACAACAAAGACCTGTTCAAGGCGGCCGGCATGAACCCGGAGAAGCCGCCCATCGACACCTGGGATCAATTCGGCAAGGCGGCGAAGAAGCTGACCGATCCCGCCAAGAAGCAGTGGGGGTTCTTCATCCCCTGCTGGGGCTCGGGAAGCCTGTCGGGCTGGTTCGACTGGCAGTTCCGCCCGTTCATCTGGGCGGCCGGCGGCAAGCTCATCAACGACGAGGGAACGAAGTTCCTCTTCAATTCCCCCGAGGGTCTGAAAGCCTTCCAGTTCTGGTACGATCTCAAGTACAAGTACAAGGGCGGCACGGAGACCCCGGGCGACGCCGGCTTCAACGGCGGCAAGGTTGCCATGCAGATCGAGGGCCCCTGGAGCATACCTGTGTTTCAAAAGCTCCCCTTCAAATGGGGCGCGGCCCTGCTGCCAAAAGGGCCCAAGTACCGCCGGGCGCCGCTCGGGGGCGAATACCTCGTCATCTTCAAGAAGAGCGCCCACCCCGAGGCGGCCTGGAAGCTCATCAAGTTCTGGACCAGCACCAAGCGGCAGGCGCAGTGGGCCATCGACTCGGGCTACCTGCCCATGCGCACCTCGGTCATGAAGGATCCGGCCTACGTCGAGTACTGCAAGAAGGTGCCGGGCTTGCTCACGTTCGTGGAGGAGCTGAAATACGCCTACCCGAGCGAGGGAATCCCGGTCAACTGGAGCAAGTGCGTGGATGAGATCGCCGAGACCATGGACAGGATCCTGAAGCAGAAAGGCGTCCTGAAGGATCTGGTCGACGCGGCGGCGGCCAAGTGCAACCAGTACCTCCTGGAGGAAGAGGAAGAGTTCTAGCATGGGCGGGCCGGCCGCCCGCGGGGCGGCCGGCTGCCAAAGCTCCGGGGGAGATATCCGGTACCGGGGAGGCGGCCATACGATGGCAAAGGGTTTGACCCTCAAGCGGCGGGAGGCCATCACGGGCTATGTCTGCGTCGCGCCCACCATCGTCTATTACCTCGTTTTCATGGTCTTTCCCGTCTTTTTCGCCCTCTATCTGAGCTTTCACAAGTGGGGCATGTTCACGGCCCTCGACGCCTCCCATCCCTTTGTGGGGTGGGCCAATTATCAAAAGGCCCTCCAGGACCCGGAAGCCTGGCAATCTCTGGGGCGGGTTTTTATCTACACCATCGTCGGCCTCCCCATCGGCATCGCTGCCGGGCTGGGGGTGGCGCTCCTCATGAACCAGAAGATCAGGGGCATCGTGGTCTATCGGACAGCCTTTTTCGCGCCGATGATCGCCTCCACCGCGGCCATCGCTTTGGTCTGGCAAACCCTGTTCAGCACGGATTACGGTGTAATCAACTACATCCTCAACCTGGTAGGCATCCCCAGCGTGCAATGGCTCACGAGCGAGCGCGCCGCCATCTTTACCCGTACTATCTTCAGCACCTGGCAGGGGATTGGCGGGGGCATGATCTATTACCTCGCGGGCCTGCAGGGCATCCCGGAGACGCTCTACGAGGCGGCCAAGATCGACGGGGCGGGCGCCTGGGCCAGGTTCCGGCTGATCACGTTCCCATTGCTCACCCCCGTGACCTTCTTTATGGCCATCACGGGCATCATCGGCTGGCTGCAGGGTTTCGAGCAGTATTGGCTCCTGCCGACGGCCCTCGACACGTCCAAGGTGATCGGGACCTATCTCTACAGCGCGGCTTTCCGTTACGGCCAGATGGGTTACGCCTCGGCCGTGGCCTACCTGCTCTTTATCGTGATTTTCGCCTTCACCTTCATCAATTTCAAGATGCTGAGCCCCAGGGTTAATTACGATCTCTAGAACGGAGGGACGGGCATGAACGGCGCTGCAGCGGCTCAACGGGCAACGGATATCAGACCGGCGAAACGCAGGCGCAAACGGTGGATTTTTACGCTCTCGCCGGGCAAGAGGCTCCTGATCCACGCGGTTTTGCTCACTGGATCCGCCTTCATGCTCATCCCGTTCTACTGGATGGTCTCCACCTCGCTCAAGGATATCGGCGAGGTCTTCATCGGCCCCTTCCGGCTGCCCAAGAGGCCGCTCTGGGAGAACTACATTTATATCTGGAAGGCCGTGCCCTATGCCCGGTTCTACCTGAACTCCGCCATTCACGCCGTTTCCGTGACTTGCCTGCAGCTCTTGACCTGCGGCATGGCGGGGTACGGGTTCGCCAGGCTCCGGTTCCCCGGGCGCGACGCCATCTTCATGGCCCTCCTGGGGACGATGATGATCCCGGGCTCCGTGACCCTGGTCCCGGCCTATCTCCTCATCCACTACTTCGGCTGGATCGATACTTATTGGGCGCTGATCGTGCCGGGCGTCGGCAGCGCCTTCGGCACCTTTCTCCTCAGGCAGTTTTTCGCCACCATCCCCAGGGAACTGGATGACGCGGCCATCATCGACGGCTGCGGGCGTTTCGGCGCCCTCTGGCGCATCTACTATCCCCTGTCCGGACCGGCCCTGGCGACGCTCGGCATGTTCACCTTCATGGGGACCTGGAATTCCTTTCTCTGGCCCCTGGTCGTGACGAGCAGCCTGCACATGCGGACCGTGCAACTCGCGGTGCAGATGTTCCGCGACCAGTACATCACCCAGTGGAATTACCTCATGGCCACGTCGGTCGTGGCCACGCTGCCCATCATCGTCTTCTACGTCTGCGTACAAAAGTTCTACATCAGAGGCATCGTCACGACGGGGATCAAGGGCTGAGCCTTGCGGAGCTTGCCGTCGCGGCGGGCGCGGGGGGTGAAAGAAGCCGGCTTCCTGCCGATCGGACCCGGAGGATGCAACCTGAAAGGAGCGATTGGTGGTATGAGAGCACGTTTGGCTTTGTTGCTCGTGATCGTGATGATCGTAACGGCGTTCGCGGCGCGCGGCGCGGATGCCAAGAAAGTCCTCGCCATCTGCAAGGGCGACCAGTACATCTACTTTACCAAGCTGGCCAAGAAGTACGATCCCTCGATCGTGCTGACCCAGGCCGCCGTGCCCAGCGAGACCGAGCCCAACCTGACCGACGAGGGCCTTGCCAAGTTCGGCGCCATCATCCTGGGCGAGATCGCGCCCACGGCCGGCAACACCGGCTCCTCCTGCGTGACCGCGGCCCAGCAGGCGGCGATCAAAAAGCGGGTCGAGGCCGGGGCCAACTTCTTCATGTTCGGCGGCTGGAGTTCTTTCCAGGGCGGCAGCGACTCCTGGTGCGGCGAGTGGTTCGGCACCCCCATCGCGGATCTGCTCCCGGTCACGATGATGGAGACCTGGGACAACTGCGACAATCCCGGCAAGATCGTGGTCGACATGCCGGATCACCCGACCGTGGCGGGCCTGAACTGGGCCTCCTGCCCGCCGATCGGCGGACATAACAAGGTCACGCTCAAGCCGGGCGCGGTGCTCATCGCCCACATCAAGGAGGACAACTACCCCCTCATCGTGGAGGGCAAGTACGGTAACTCCAAGATCCTGATCTACACCTCGACCTATGGCGGCTGGGACAAGGAGATCATGAACTGGTCCGGATACAAGCCGCTCTGGTTCCAGTTCATCAAGTACGTCGCCCAGTAGGACGCGGCCCGGGCGGGGGCGATGGCCGCCCCCGCCCGATGCCCCGGCCGTCACAGAGCGGGCGTCGGGGCAGGGCGGGAATGGGTATGGAAACGTTGCCAAAAAGAGACAAGCGGGCGCCTGGCAGGATCGGGCCGCCAAACTCGGGGGGGGCAAAGGCATGACTGGGAAGAAACGAAGGCGCATGGGCGCGCTGGCCGCGCTCTGCCTGGCCGCGCTGGCCGCCGGCCTGCCCGCCGCGCTGGCCGGCGCCGGGGAAACCGGATTTCCCGCGGGCATCCCCCGCGCGGGCGAGCCGCTGCGCACCGCCATCGGCATCTGCGAGGACTACCCGCACGGCACGGGCCTCGCGGAGCCGCTCAGGGACTTCGAGCTCATGCAGCGGTTCGGCCTCGACACCATGCGGATCAGCATCGCCTGGGGCGACTACGAGACCGAAAAGGGGCTCATCCTCTGCGACTACCTCGACGCTTACGTCGATGCAGCCGTGGCGCGCGGCATCACCCTCATGGCTTACGTCGCCTATTTTCCCACCTGGGCCACGCGGGCCGGCTGGAACGGGGCCCCGGAGCATCCGGAGGATTTCGGCGATTTCCTGCGGGCCATGGCGCGGCGGTACAAGGGCAAGATCCGCTACTGGGAGATGACCAACGAACCGGATCTCTCCATGTACTTTGACGGCACCGTGGAGCAACTGGCGGCGACGGTCATCGCCGGCGCAAAGGCGGTCAAGGAGGTAGACCCGGCCAACGTGGTGATCATGGGCGGCCTGGCGCACTTCAGCCCCGGTTTCATCGACCGCCTCTACGAACTCGGCATCGGCGAATGGTGCGACGTCATCAATATCCACGGCTACTACGAGACCTGGAGCGAGCGGCCCGTGGAATCCGTCTTTGGGGACATCATGCGCGTGAGCGGGCAGATCGCGGCGCGCGGCAACAAGCAGCAGCTCTGGGTGGCCGAGATCGGCTACAGCGACTACCGCGAGCCCGACGGACGCGTCTCCGAGAGTTATACCGCGACATATGACTACGAGCATACCCAGGATTACCAGGCCGCGTACCTGGTGCGGGCCCTGGCGACCATCCTCGCCACCGGGCGGGTCAGCGCCGTCGCGTGGTACGAGATCAAGAACCGCGATCCGCGGGGGATCGTCATCGGCGACGTCAACAACAAGCACCTGGGCATGCTCGACGAAAACTACCTGCCCAAGCCGGCCTGGTTCAGCCTGGTTGCCATGCGGCATCTCTTTGCCGGCGCCTACCTGCCCTATGACGGCCAGGTCGAGGTGGCGGGCGACGGCGCCGTGGAGCCGCATGTCCGGGTCTTCAAGCGCTGGGACGGCTCGCTTTTGGTCGCGGCATGGACGCGCGGCGACAAGGCTGGACAGGCGCGGCTCCTGGTGCCGGGCACAAGCTATACCGGCCTGCGCTTGTCCACCACGGGCCAGGCCGAGCCGTATACGGGCCTCGAGACCGAAGGGGAGAGAACCGCCGTCGCTCTGCCCCTCCGGCCGGACGAGACGCTCCTCGTCGAGCTGTTCCCGGCCGCGGTCCCCGCCCGGCTGGCCCTGTCCCGGGTGCGCCTGGAGGGAGGCAAACTCGCCTGCACGGTCACGAACGCGGGCGGCACCGAGGCCCGGGGCCTCACGGTCGAATTATACGGCCCCAAGGGCAAATACGGCGTGGACAAGATCAAACCGGCCTCCGCCGTGCTGGACCGGCTCGCGGCGGGCGGGAGCGCCGGCATTGAGATGGCGCTCGTCCCGGATAGGAGGACCAAGGGCCGGGTGCCCGTCTGGGTTGCGGTGCGTGGGCCGGGGCTGCCCGCGGCCGCCGTCAGGCTCGAGTTGGACGTGTCAGGCGGGGAGATATGTTTGATCGAGTAATTGCCGGTCGTAATGAACGGTAGTTAGTCAAAATCGCTATTATTATCGCGATTTTGCGAGATATAATTGTCACCGTTTTCGTGTTTTTCGTAGTTTGCAACGGGTACGGATCTTTTTCAAACTCACGCATCGTGGGAGGTGCGGCGGTGAGGCTGATGCGCCAGGCGTTGCTGGCGGGTCCGGAAAAGATCGAGGTGCGGGAGGTCCCCCTGCCCGAGCCCGGCCCGGGAGAGGTCCTGGTCCGCGTGAGGGCCTGCGGGGTGTGCGCCTCGGAGGTGCACAAGTGGCGTGGCGCTTACGGCCGCTTCCCCGATCTCCTGGGTCACGAGCCCGCGGGCGAGGTGGCGGGCCTGGGGGAAGGAGTCGCGGGCTGGCGCGCCGGCGACCGTGTCGCCGGGCTTTGCCAGGGCGCCATGGCCGAGTACGCCGTGGTCCGGGCCGACCGCCTGGCACGCCTGCCGGATGAGCTGCCTTTCCGCGAGGGGCTGGGTGAACCTTTGGCCTGCGTGATGTCGGGCATGTGGCGGACAGGGATCGGACTGGGCGACCGCGCGGCCGTGGTGGGCCTGGGATTCATGGGCCTGCTCTCCCTGGTTGTGGCCAGGCTCAAAGGCCCCGCGCTCCTCGTGGGGATCGATCCGCGGCCGGACATGCGCGAGTTGGCGCTTGCCCTCGGCGCGGATGAGGTCTACCCGCCGGAGCTGGTCCCGGCGGCCTACAGGGTCAGGGGCTGGGACGAGTTCGGCCGCGGGCTGGACGCGGCTGTCGAAGCCTCGGGCACCCAGGCCGGGCTGGATTTGGCCGGCGAGATCCCGGGGCTGCACGGGATCCTCTCCATCGCGGGCTGGCATACCGGGGGCGCGCGGCGGGTCGACATGGATCTCTGGAACATCAAGGCCCTGACGGTCATCAACGCCCACGAGCGCCGCGAGGAGCGGATGATGGAAGCCATGCGCGCGGCCCTGGCGCTCTTGACCAAACGGCGGTTTTCCATGCAACCCCTCGTCACCAACGCTTACTCCCTCGACCAGGCGGACCTGGCCTTTGGCGACCTGGTGCGGAAACCCGCCGGATTCGTCAAGGCAGTGATCGAGCCGTGACGCAGGGCGCTGCGTAAAAAAGGGGCGTCAGTGAATTAATCCCAATGGGCGCGATCGATAAGTACGATCAAGGAGGGTGAAGACATGCGGATGTTTCTTAGGGCCCCGGCGATCGTTCTCTTCCTGGCCGCGCTGGCGTTCAGCGCGTGGGGATCCGGGGATCTCCCCCCCACCGAGCCTTTTCGGGTCACCTTCTCGACCAACGAGGACTACGATACGTCCCTTTACGCCAGCGACGAGGGCCTGGCCGAAGTGGAAAAGGACTTTCAGCTCGTCAAGGAGCTTGGCCTCTCACACTTGCGTGTCAGCTTTAGCTGGAGCAATTACGAACGGCTCAAGGGCAATTTCCAGAACCTCGAGTGGCTGCACCAATTCGTCGATCTGGCCGATAAATACGCGATCACGCTCATGCCCTATCTCTGCTACGCCCCGGACTGGGTGGGCGAGTTCGGCGAGTGGAACGACAAACCCAAGGACAACCGGGACTGGTATAACTTCGTCCATCGCATGGTGAGCGAGTTCAAGAGCCAGATCCACTACTGGGAGATCTGGAACGAGGAGGATCTGCAGCAGTGGTTCTTTGGCACCATGGATGACTACATCGAGTTTTTCAAGGCGGGGGCAAGCGCGGTGCGCGACGCGGATCCCACGGCCAAGATCCTCGTGGGCGGCCTCACCCAGCCGCTCGACACGTGGGTGGCGGCCCTGCTCGACAAGGGCTGCGGGGATCTCTTCGACGTGGTGCCCATCCATTGCTATGCCGAGAGCTGGAGCGGCCGGGCCGTGGAGGACTACCTCTACGAGGGCGGCACGGATTTCGACCTCATCGCCGACCTGCTGCACACCCGGGGCAGGGGCCAGCCGATCTGGTTGAACGAGATCGGCTATCCCACGATCGGGCGCAAGACCGAGATCGATCAGGCGCGTTTCATCTGGCGCGCCGTCGCCACCCTACTCGCCACCAGGCACATCAGCCTGATCAGCTGGTACGAGATCAAGGACTTTCGCCAGGACACGTCGCTCGGGGTGATCGGCGACGCCAACAACTACCACCTCGGGCTGACCTATGCGGACCGCCGCAAGAAACTTGGTTTTGCCGCTTACAAGACCATGGTCTCGCTCTTCAACGAAGAGGACTTGACCTACCTGGGTCCGGCCGTGAGCTGGTCGGAGGAGAAAAAGAGCGCCCACGAGCCGCGCATCTATCTCCACGCCTTCCGGCGCGAATCGGACGGGCGCGTGCTGCTCTTTGTCTGGCTCTACGGCCCCATCGCGGGCACGCGGGTGACGCTGAACCTCCCGGCCGCGATCGTCTCGGCCTCGGAATACGCCCTGGACGGCGCGCGGACGGAGGTATCCGGCTTTGCCGGGCGCAGGCTGAAAGGCATCGAACTCAAGCAGGATGAGCCCAGGCTCTTCGAGTTGATCCTGGCGGACAGGTAAGCCGCGTGCGAGCCGCGTGCCAGAAATGATTGAGAGGGCGGCATGGATGCCGGGTTGGGTCGGTTCACGGACGGTCCAGAGAAACGGGGGGATTCGGTGTGGCGTTGACGCGGGAACGGTACGAGGAAGCCAGGCAGCGCGCCTTGCTCTACTTTGAGCGCGCATGCGTCGCCCTGACACCCGGGGAAAGAAACGCGATCGAGGTGGCCGACTTCGGCCTCGGGCGGCTCGAGGAGATCGGCCTCGAGATCGTGACCTACGTCAACACGGAACGCTGCTGCGCCAAGGAACTGGTGCTTTTCCCCTGGCAGATCTGCCCCGAGCACAGGCATCCCCCCGTCATGGGCGAGCCGGGCAAGGAGGAGACCTTCCGCTGCCGCCTGGGCCAGGTCTACCTCTACGTGGAAGGCCCGGCCTGCCTGGAACCGCGGGCGCGGGTGCCGGGGGATCGCCTTTCGTATTTCACGGCCTGGCACGAGATCGTCCTGTTGCCGGGCGAGCAGTACACCCTGCGGCCCGACACGCTCCACTGGTTCCAGGGCGGGCCCGAAGGGGCGCTGGTCTCGGAGTTTTCCACCAGGAGCAGGGACGAGTCGGATATCTTCACCGACCCGGCGATCGTGCGCCGGCCTGAGGTCGTCTAGCGCCGTCCCTGCGCGGGCTGATTCAATCCGGGAGGAGAGAGGGGTGAGGCCGGGCAAGCGAATCGTTCGGGGACCGCCATAGTCATTCGTAAAGCAAAGGAGCGAATGAGATGGGCAAAACAAGCAGGTTCTTACTCATCGCCGTTTTAGTCGTGTTGTTCTGCCTGCCCTGCGTCAACCTGGCGGGCGCCGCCGTCACCCTGACCTGGTGGCATACTGAGGACCCGACCATGGCCAAGCCCTACGTGGAGATAGTCAAGGCCTTTGAGAAGCAGAACAAGGGGATCAAGGTCAACCTGCAGTCGATCCCGTACGACGGCTACACGGACAAGTTCCTGACGAGCTATGCCGCTGGCAAGGCGCCGGACATCTTCTACAACTTCGATCTCCTCGGCTTCGGCAAGCGGGGCGTGGCCCAGGAACTGACCCCCTACATCAAGGGCAAAGACGGCGTCAACATGAGGATCTACGACACCAAGATGCTGGAGAACTTTCTCTATCTCAACGGCAAGATCTACGCCATGCCGCGCGATGTCGGATTGCAGGCGATCTATTACAACAAGGATCTCTTCGACGCGGCCGGCGTGCCGTACCCCAAGTCCGACTGGACCCTGGACGACTTCGTCGCCATCGCCAAAAAGCTGACCATACCGGAAAAGCAGCAGTACGGCTGCGACATGGTGGACGGGGCCGAGATCCAGGAGGCCTTCGGCGTGCATTTCTGGGACAAGACGCGCCGCAAGGTCACGATCAACACGCCCGCCTTCGTCAAGTTCATGCAGTGGCGGATGGACCTGGAGCTCAAGCACAAGGTCTGCCCGACCCCGTCCATGATGGCCACCCTGGGCGGACAGGCCAGCGGCGGCGGCCCGGCCGACGCCTTCAAAACGGGCAAGCTGGCCATGATCGGCGCCGATAATTGGAGCGTGTCCCAGTTCAAAGAGGCCAAGATGAACTTCGGCATCGTCTGCAAGCCGCACAAGAAGGGCGACAAGGTCTACGAGGGCTGGGTCGGCACCTGGAGCATGTCGGCGAATTCGAAGCACAAGAAAGAGGCCTGGAAGCTCCTGAAGTTCATGACCGGCCCCAAGGGCTGCGAGATCATGGCCAAGGCCTGGGCCATGCCGCCGGTGCTCTCGGTCATGAAGAAGATCAAGTGGGATCAGGATCCCCACAACAAGGCGTTCGCGGACATCGTCAGGAACGGGCGGCCGTTCGAGTCGTGGTTCAACGATGTGCCCGACGTCTGGAACATCATGGGCCCATACTGGGATATGCCCAACATCCTGCGCGAAGGCAACAAGCCCATCGAGCAGGTGGTGGCGGACGTCGCCAAGCAGATGCAGGAAAAACTGGATTTGGCCTGGGAGCAGGTGGACAAGGTCAGCAAGTAACCCGCACGCATCGGATCGGGGGACGGGGCTCCGCCCCGCCCCCCCGCCCCATGCGACGCCCAATGAAAGAATGAACCCGGAAAGGTAACTACGAAACACACGAAAGACACGAAAGAGAACATGATTTATAAATTAACCCTAAAAACATAGATACTTAAAGGTATAAGCGATCGACGGGTTGTATCTTAAGCTCAATGACTTTTTCGTGGATTTCGTGTATCTCGTAGTTGAAGAACGGGTTTTTCACACCGCTTTTAAAAGGTAATGTGCTTGTAAGAACAGGTAACCCATGTGAAAGGAGCTAAGGCCATGACGCTGCGGGGTGCCGCCGCGGCTAGGCGCGGCAGGCTTACGAGACGGGAGGCGATCGAGGGCTGGATCGGCATCATGCCCTGGCTGATCGGTTTCATTCTCTTTAACCTGATTCCCATCATTTCCTCGCTCTACCTCAGCTTTACGGACTGGGACATCCTGACCAAGGCCCGCTGGATTGGGTTGGGCAACTACGACCGTATGATCCACGATCGCTATTTCTGGATCTCGCTTAGGGTCACGACAGTCTATACACTGATGTACCTGCCCCTCAACCTGACGGTGGGGCTCCTCCTGAGCCTACTCCTGAATGTCAGGACCAGGTGGTCGCACTTCTTCCGTACGTTGTATTACCTACCCTCGGTGATCAGCGGGGTCGCGGTGGTGCTGGTCTGGATGTGGCTCCTCAATCCGGACTTTGGCCTCGTCAACTACGTGCTGCGGGCGCTCGGGCTGCCAGGCCCGCAGTGGTTCTTCAGCCAGAGATGGGCCCTGCCTTCCCTCGTCCTCCTCGGCCTCTGGGGGGTGGGGAACAACGTCGTCATTTACCTGGCGGGGCTGCAGAACATACCGCCCCAGCTATACGAGGCTGCCGAGATCGACGGCTGCGGCGCGCTGGGCCGCTTTTTCCGCATCACCCTGCCTCTGCTCTCGCCGACCATTCTCTTCCTTCTGATCATGGGTGTCATCTGGTCGTTTCAGGTCTTTACCCAGGCCTACGTGGCCACGGGCGGTCTGGGCGGGCCCAACAACGCCACCCTTTTCTATCTCCTCTACCTCTACAACGAGGCCTTCCGCGGCCTGCGCATGGGCTACGGGGCGGCATTGGCCTGGTTTTTGGCGCTGGTGGTCCTGATCTGTTCGGTGCTTATCTTCAAGACCAGCAACCGCTGGGTGCATTACGAGGGGGGGCGTGAGCAATGAGCAGTCAGATCGATCGCCACCTGGTCGCGCGGCCGACCGAGATCAAATGGCACCACAAGCGGTCGAACCGCCGCCGCCTGCACCTGTACTTCACCAACCTCCTTTTGATCCTGATCGGCATCATCATGATCCTGCCCCTGCTCTGGATGTTCTCGACCGCGCTCAAGACACCGGCCGAGACCTTCAAGTTCCCGCCCCAGTGGATCCCGGCCCGGTTCGTCTGGCGTAACTTCGTGGACGCCCTGACGCTGGTCCCGTTCCATCTCTTCTTTCGCAACACCATGCTCATCATCGCCCTTGTCACCCTGGGGGCGGTCTTCTCCAACATGGTCGTGGGCTACTCCTTTGCCAGGCTGCGCTTTCGCGGCAAGGGCCTCATGTTCACGGTCATGCTTGCCACGATGATGATCCCCTACCAGGTGACCATGATCCCCATGTACATCGCTTTTACCAAGATCGGGTGGTGGGACACCGCCCTCCCGCTGATCGTGCCCAACATGTTCGCCACCCCGTTCTTCACCTTCTTGGCGCGGCAGTATATCCTCACCATCCCTTACGAGCTGGACGAGGCGGCCAGGATCGACGGCTGCAACACCTGGCAGATCCTCCTGCGCGTCCTCGGCCCCATCTGCAAGCCGGCCATGACCATGATCGTCGTCTTCTCCTTCATCTGGACCTGGAGCGATTTTTTGTGGCCCCTGATCTACCTCAACACGGAGGCCAGGTACACGGTGGCCCTGGGTCTCTCGGTCTTTCGCAGCAGGTTCGGCACGCAGTACAATCTCCTGATGGCCGCCTCGCTGGTTGCCACCCTGCCGCCCCTCGTCATCTACTATTTCGCCCAGGATTACATCATCGGCGGCATCGCCTCGTTCGGGCTCAAGGGGTGAAGCGCGGGATCGGCGGCAAGATTCATTACCGCCATGCCGGGCTATGTAAAGCTGCTTGGGCCTTGTAAACCCTTGCCGGGTTTATCTAGCCGCAGGCGATCAGCCCGCCGCCGGCCTTTCCGATCATTTTCGTGAACGGTCCGGGACTAAGAAAACCCATGCCTGGAAAAGATAGACCCGAGGTGAGGATGATGGCACGCACTTCGGGTCATTGGCAGCGCTGGAAAAAAGAGATGGGACGGTTCTGGAGGACCTCATGCCGCCCCTGGCTCTGCCGGCGCAACGTGCCGTATTTCGTCCTCCTGGCGC
The DNA here is from genome assembly GCA_050260175.1 of Patescibacteria group bacterium. Taxonomy (GTDB): domain Bacteria; phylum Bacillota; class UBA4882; order JAAYXC01; family JAAYXC01; genus JBLNBS01. Next base: position 24,971 of record JBLNBS010000143.1, read on the forward strand.
TCCTCGCGTTCCTGGCGGGCGGCTCCCTGGCGCGCCGGGAGCAACGCCGGGTCAAGCCGCGGCTCTTGGCCGCGCCTGTCGTGCAAACCGGGGAGGAAAACCCGATCCGCCTCGGCCAGGGCCTTGATGAAGTGATCGCGGCCTGGCGCGCGGATTTGGACCGGTCGGTCGCCGCTCCCGGGACGCAGGCCCCGGTTCTCGATCCGTCCGCTTTTCTACCCCCGTGCCGGGGGACGGTCGTGACGGGCAGGGGATGGCGTCGTGATGAAAAAAGCGGCGTCTGGTACTATCACCGCGGTCTGGATCTCAAGGCGGCCGCGGATGAGCCGGTGCGCGCCGCCGCCCCTGGCAAGGTGATCCGCGTGGCGGAGGCGGACGAGGGCGGCATGCTGGTGGAACTGGATCACGGCCAGGGCTGGCGCTCGGTTTACGCCTGCCTGTCCCAGATCTCCGTGGGGCAGGGCGCGGAACTCGCCGGCGGCGCGGTTATCGGCCGGCCCGCGGCCGGGATCGTCCATTTCGAGCTCTGGCAGGACAAGGCGTCGCTCGATCCCCTGCAGATCATCAGGGGATTCGGCTCGGGCTGAGCTGTAGTAGGCCGTATATCGGGCGGCCCGTTTCGCGCCCCGGCGGCCCGACAACATAAGTCCCCCACGCCCCCAATATACATGTACCAAGAACCAGGGGGAGAGGTGGGGGCGTTGAAGGACTACATCCAGAAGCGGGTCATGGACTTGAGCACATACATCATCGACCGCCGGGCCACGGTGCGGCAGGCCGCCAGGAAGTTCGGGGTCAGCAAGAGCACCGTCCATAAAGATGTCACAGAGCGGTTATACAGCATCAACCGCGGTCTTTCGCGCGAGGTCAAGCGGATTCTCGATACCAACAAGGCCGAGCGCCATCTGCGCGGCGGTGAGGCGACGCGCAAGAAATACCAGACAAGGACCGAGAGAGGGGCCAGGAAAGGAGGAACTGTCAAGGGAACGTAGAAGTATGAGCCTGGCCGCTCCTTTGCGGATCATTCATCGCACGGGTCTGTAGCACAGAGGAGGAGTACTTTTTGTTCGGGTTGGGCACCGACATCGGCATCGATCTGGGTACGGCCAACATACTCGTGTACGTGCGCGGCAAGGGCATCGTCATCAGGGAGCCGTCCGTGGTCGCGCTGGAAAAGGAGAACAACAAGATCCTGGCCGTGGGCGAGGAAGCCCGCCAGATGATCGGCCGTACGCCCGGCAACATCGTCGCCATCCGCCCCCTCAAGGACGGCGTGATCGCCGACTACGACGTGACCGAGACCATGCTCAAGTACTTCATCGAAAAGGTCTGCCCGCGTCCGCGGCTTTTCCGGCCGCAGGTTGTGGTCTGTGTTCCCTCCGGCGTGACCAGTGTTGAAAAGCGCGCGGTGCTCGAGGCGGCCATGCAGGCTGGGGCCAAACGGACCTATCTCATCGAGGAGCCGATGGCCGCCGCCATCGGCGCGGGCCTGGACATCACGGAGGCCAGCGGCAACATGATCGTCTCTATCGGCGGCGGTACCACGGATGTGGCCATCATCTCCCTGAGCGGCATCGTCGTGAGCGAGTCGCTCAGGGTCGGCGGGGACAAGTTCGACGAGGCCATCATCAGGTATATCAAAAAGATGTACAACCTCATGATCGGCGAGCGCACGGCGGAGGATATCAAGATCGAGATCGGGTCGGCCTATCCCGAGGGCGAGGGGAAATCCATGGAGATCCGGGGCCGGGACCTGGTGACAGGCCTGCCCCGCACGATCAAGTTCACCTCGGCCGACACCTTTCAGGCGCTCTCCGAGCCGATCACGGCCGTCATCGACGGCATCAAGTCGGTGCTCGAACGCACCCCGCCCGAGCTGGCCTCGGACATCGTCGACAAGGGCATCGTCCTTACGGGCGGCGGCGCGCTATTGCACGGTTTCACGCGCCTTTTGAGCGAGGAGACGGAGATCCCGATCCATCTCGCGGAGGACCCCATGTCCTGCGTGGCGCTGGGCACAGGCAAGGTGCTCGAGAGCGAGGAGGGCATCCGCAGCCACCTGATCGTGGGCAGCAGATCGGTCTGAGCGCCGCGCGGGGTATACGGATCGCCCGCGCCGTATCTCACAGTCCGGGTCGTTCATCCGCCGACCTCAGCGGGGCCGGCTTTTCGTATGCACAAACGAGATGTAAGCGTGTGAAACCAATCCCCACTCTATGAACGCGGAAAATTAAACTTATTTCCCATACGATGGCGTGAAGACGCGAAAAAGATTAGGATTGCCCTCTATTTCGCATAAGAAAGGGCAAAAGATGAGTTTATTCCGAATTTCGAAAGTAAATAAGAAACAATCAACCACAGATTACACAGATGGCCACAGATTAAAAACGTATTTACCCCTTGGGTGTTTGAGTCGGAATATTTATTAGGCAAGTATTAATAGTTTTATCTGCGTAATCTGTGCAATCTGTAATTAAATCGGTGTAGATTTTTAAAATTCGGTTTATCACACTTCTTGTTTACCAGGAGGTAACGATGGAGCCGCTCTATGCCGCCGTGTTGGCGGCCGGCTTGGGTACGCGCATGCGTTCGCAGTGGCCCAAGGTTCTGCACGGGCTCGGGGGCAGGCCGATGCTCTCCTACGCCGTGGCGGCCGTGGAGGCCCTGTCTCCCGCGCGGATCGTGGTGGTCGTGGGCCATGGCGCGGAGCAGGTGCGCAAGGTGTTGGGCGAGGGATATGACTACGCCGAGCAGCGGGAACAGCTCGGCACGGGACATGCCCTGCGGGTGGCCGTGGAAGCCCTGCCCGGAGCGGAAGGCGATCTGGTCGTCACGTATGGCGACATGCCTCTCCTCGGCGTGGAGACGCTTCGCCGTCTCCTCGGCCGCCATCGCGCCGCGGCGGCCGGCGCCACGCTGCTCACCGCCATGCTCGGCCCGGGTTCGCGTTTTGGGCGCATCGTCAGGGACGGCGCGGGCAGATTCCTCCGCATCGTGGAGTACAGGGACGCCAACGGGAACGAGCAGGCCATCCCCGAGGTCAACGCGGGCGTATATTGCTTCCGGCTCGCGGCGCTGCGCGCCGCCCTGCCGGGGCTCGGCTGCGCCAACGCCCAGGGCGAGTACTACCTCACGGATCTCTTTCCGCTGTTGTCGGCCGCGGGTTGCGGCATCGAGACCGTGCCCGCGGAATCCCCGGACGAACTCTGCGGACCCAACGACCGCGTGGAACTGGCCGCGGCCGAGGCGCTCCTGCGCCGGCGAATCAACGAGGGTTGGATGCTGCGCGGCGTGACCATGGCCGATCCGTCCGCCACCTACATCGAGCCCGGCGTGACCATCGGCCGGGACACGATCATCCTGCCCGGCACCACCCTGGCCGGCAGGACCGAGATCGGGGAAGGATGCATATTGGGGCCCGCGGCCGAGATTCGCGACTCCCGCCTGGGGCCGGGTGTGCGCGTCTTTCACTCCCTGGTCGTCGAGAGCGTCCTCGGCCCGGGCGAACGTGTGGGGCCTTTCATCCATCTCAACCGGAACACGGTTTGCGGTCAACCGCAAGGCGTTTGCGCCCCTCCGGTGAACATGCTATAATAAGTCTCGCATCGCGCAGAGAATCTAGGAGGGATCGTTGCATGGAACTTACGCTCCAGGCGGAGATCCGCACGGAGAAGGGAACCGGAGCGGCTCACAAGCTGCGCCGTGAAGGATTGGTCCCGGCCGTCGTCTATGCCAAGGCAGAGGCGGAAAACCTCAAGCTCCCGCGCCGCGATCTGGAACGCTTGGTGGCCCACGCCGGCACGGGCAGGCTCGTCAGCCTCGCGGTCAAACGCGGCAAGAAGGCGGAGAAAACCCCGGTCCTGATCAAGGAAGTACAGCGCCACCCCCTGAGGGGCGAGATCATTCACGTCGATTTTCACGCCGTGGCCCTGGACGAGGCGATCTCCACCCATGTGCCGGTGCGCGTCACGGGAGAGGAAAAGAGGGTCCACGACGGCGCCGTCATCGAGATCTACCTGCGCGAGGTGGAGGTTTCCTGCCTGCCGACCCTGATCCCGGAGGTGTTCAATGTCGACGCCAGCCGCATGGTCATGGGGGACAGCGTGCACGTGAGGGATCTCGCGGTGCCCGACGGCGTCAAGATCCTCACGCCGCCCGAGGAACTCCTGGTGGCCGCCGCCGCGCCGGCTTCGGTCAAGGAGGAGACGCCGGCCGAAGCCACGGAGGCCGAAGCGGTGCCGGTGGAGAACAAGGAAGCCGAGTAACGGGATGGACTTTCTCCTGGTGGGCCTGGGGAATCCGGGAGAACGGTACAGTCAAACCCGGCATAATGCCGGGTTTTTGGTCTTGGATGCCCTGGCCCGCAGGGCGGGGGTGCGTTTCAGCCGCCGCGCGGCCGATGCCCGTTCGGCCACGGTACGGCTGGAGGGCCGCCATGTCGTCCTGGCCAAACCCCAGACCTATATGAATGCAAGCGGTACTGCCGTCGCCGGCCTCGTGAGGAGACACGCGATCCCGCTCGAACGGCTCCTCATCGTGAGCGACGACATGGATCTGCCCCTCGGCGCCCTGCGGCTGAGACGGGGAGGCGGGTCGGGCGGGCATCACGGCCTGGACTCGATCATCGCCGCCCTGGGCACCAAGGATTTTGCCCGCCTCAGGCTGGGCGTGGGCCGCCCGGCGGGCGGTGCGGTCGATCACGTCCTGGGCAGGTTTTCCCCGGACGAGAGGGAGCGGTTCCAGCAGGCGGTGGCCAGGGCCACTGAAGCGGTGCTCCTCTTTCTCCGCGACGGCCTCGAGGCCGCCATGAACACATACAACCGGACGGCCGGGGAGCCTTGAGCCCGGCGCGGATCCTTGGCGGGGCTTTATTAGCTGCGGCCCTGGGTTGGGCCGGCAACCGCCTGGTTTGGCGGCTCTGGCGTGGCCGCGGCACGGCGGTGCTCGTCCCGCTCTGGGAAGAAACGGTCAAGAGCGGCATCGGTGTCTGGACGGGTTCACTCTTTATCACCCACGCTCTTTTCGGCCTGGGCGAGGCTCTCGTGGAACTGGCCCGCGCCGAGTTGGCCGCCGCCTGCCTGGCGCTCGTGAGCCACGGCCTCTTTGGCGCGCTGGCGGTGGCGGGATGGCGGTTGTGTGCCTCCCCCTTGGCCGGCTGGCTGACCGCCGCTCTCGCCCACTTGAGCTGGAACATGTTGGTGTTGCGCTTCGCAGATCGGACAGAACGACGGACTTAGCGATTCTGCGAAATTTGCGTGTGATTAGAAACGATTTAACAGGATTAACATGATTTTCAGGATTTACACAGATTATTTGTTTGATGATCTTAATCTTAAATCTTGTTAATCCCATTAATCATGTAAATCATGTGATATCGTTTCCGGTTTTACGTGTTTATCGGTCCAAGAACGGTTTTTTACAGCGCTTTTAGAAATTGAGAACCCGGTTATGCCTTCGGAGCCTGTGCACGTAATGCCACGGCCCACTAGATACAGTGTAACCGTGTGGCACTTGATACCAGAGTTTGTGCTCCGAAAGCCACGAATCGGGTTAGTCGCACAAACCCTTCGTGGCTCACGATGTGTCGATTACGAGCACGACTGGTGCAGCATACACCTCAGGCCAAGATATCGGGTTGATTGATTGCGGCCAAGGGGGAGGGCGATCCGTGCAGGCCAGGGAAGTCTTGACCAGGCTCAAGCAGGCCGATTCCTGGAGGAACCTCGAGAAGGCGGTCTTTGAGCCGGACGGGCTCGAACTCCTCACGGGGCTGAACCATGCCCAAAAGAGCCTCTTCACGGCCGCGCTCTACCTGGAGAGCCCGCGGACCATCGTCCTCATCACGCACAGCCCCCACCAGGCCTCCATTTTCCATCGGGATCTGGCCACTTTCCTCGGCCCGGGCGAGGCCGTCCTCCTGCCGGAAAAGGAACTCCTGCCGCACGAGGAGACGCTCGACCCCGAGATCATCGGCGCCCGTGCCTCGGCCTTCGGCCGCCTGGCGCGCGGGCAAAGGCTGCTGGTGGTCACCTCCTGGCCGGCCCTGCGACGGCGCGTCCTGCCGCCGGAGGTCTTTGCCCGTTACGGCGTGGTCTGCCGCGTGGGGCAAAGGCTGGAGCCCGGACTCTTGGCCGCGTCCTTGGCGGCCATGGGTTACGGCCGCGTGGAGATGATCGAGGGCCAGGGGCAGTTCAGCGTCAGAGGCGGCATTCTCGACGTGTTTCCCTTTTACGAACAGAATCCGCTGCGCCTGGAGTTCTTTGACGACGAGGTGGATTCCATACGCACCTTCGGCCTGGCCAGCCAGCGATCCCTGGCCAAGCTGGAGGAAGCCACGTTCTGGCCGGCCCGGGAAGGATTGTGGGCGCCCGAGGCGATTCCCACCGGGCAGGAGCGCATCCGTGAGGCTGGCGCCAGGCAGGCAAGGAAACTGGCGGCCATCGGCCGTGCCAGGGAAGGAGAGAAACTCGTCGCGCGTCTAGACGAGTATTGCGAACGCCTGGCGGAACACGGTTATTTCCCCGGCGCCGACCAGTTCCTGCCTTTCCTGGCCGAGCTGGGCACGGCTTTTGACTACTTCGCCCGCGCCAAGCTGATCCTCGACGAGCCGGTCCGGGGGCAGGAGTACCTCGCCACCGCAGAGATGGAGGAGGCCAAGATCCTCTCGGATCTCCTGGAGAGGGGCGTCATCCTCCCGGAGGAGCAGCTGCTCTACCTCGGCGCCGAGGAAACGGTGGCCCTGACCATGGCCGCCAACCCTTTCGTCCTCTCGATCCTGGCCAAGTCGATCAAGGGCCACAGCCCCCGCCATCTTCACACGTTTCCCGCGGCCAGTCCGCCGCCCTATCACGGCAACCTGGACGACCTGGTGGGGGATCTCCGGCGTTGGCGCCATGGGGGCCTGGCCGTGATCCTGGTCGTCGGCACGGCCGAACGGGGGGAACGGCTGCGCGAGTTCCTGAGCGACCAGGGCCTGGAGGCGACCTGGGCCGAACGGGCCCAGGCGGGCCTGTCGCCGGGAAACCTCCTCCTTTTGCAGGGTGATCTAGCTGAGGGCGTCGAGTTTCCCCAGCTGAAACTCGTCATCCTCTCCGAAGCCGAGATCTACGGCAAGCAAAAACGCCGCCGCCAGGCGCGTTTCACGCAGGAAGGCGTGAAGATCACCACCTTTTCCGATCTCACCGTCGGCGACTACGTGGTCCATCTCAACCACGGCATCGGGCAGTACATGGGCCTCCAGACCCTGGAGATCGGCGGCGTGCACCGGGATTACCTGCAGGTCAAGTACGCGGGGGACGACAAGCTCTTTGTCCCCACGGACCAGGTCAATCTCCTCCAGCGTTATGTCGGCGGGGAGGACGCGCCGCCCAAGCTCAACCGGCTGGGCGGCGCCGAGTGGCAGCGGACCAAGGCCCGCGTCAAGGAGTCGGTCAGGGAGATGGCCGACGGCCTCCTTCGCCTCTACGCGGACCGGGAGACGATCGGGGGCCACGCTTTCGGCCCGGATACCGTCTGGCAGCGGGAGTTCGAGGAGTCCTTCATCTACGAGGAGACGCCCGACCAGCTGCGGGCCAGCGAAGAGATCAAGCGGGACATGGAGCGGCCCAAACCCATGGACCGCCTGCTCTGCGGCGATGTGGGCTACGGCAAGACCGAGGTGGCCGTGCGGGCCGCCTTCAAGGCGGTCATGGACGGCAAGCAGGTCGCGGTCCTCGTGCCCACGACCATCCTCGCCCAGCAGCATTACCAGACCTTCTCGGAGCGTTTCTCGGGCTATCCCGTGACCATCAGGGCGCTGAGCCGCTTTCAATCACCCCGCGAGCAGGCCGAGGTCATCAAGGGTCTGCAACAGGGCACCGTGGAGGCGGTCATCGGTACCCACCGGCTCCTCTCCCAGGACGTGACCTTCAAAAACCTCGGCCTCCTCATCATCGACGAGGAGCAGCGGTTCGGGGTGGCGCACAAGGAACGCCTCAAGGAGCTGCGCAAGGAGGTAGACGTCCTCACCCTGACCGCCACGCCCATCCCGCGCACACTGCACATGGCCATGGTCGGCATCAGAGACATGAGCATCATCGAGACCCCGCCGGAGGATCGCTTTCCCATCAGGACCTACGTCATGGAATACGACGAAGAGGTGATCCGCGAGGCGATCCGCAGGGAGATCGACCGCCGCGGCCAGGTCTTCTTCGTTTATAACCGCGTGGAGACCATCGACCGCATGGCCGCCTCGATCCAGGCTCTTGTGCCCGAGGCGCGCATCTTCGTTGCCCACGGCCAGATGCCCGAGGAGCAGCTCGAGCGCGTCATGCTGGAGTTCCTGGACGGGGAGGCCGACATCCTGCTCTGCACGACTATCATCGAGTCCGGGCTCGATATCGCCAACGTGAACACGCTCGTGGTCTACGACGCCGACCACCTGGGCCTGGCCCAGCTCTACCAGCTCCGCGGGAGGGTCGGCCGGAGCAACCGTCTCGCTCACGCCTATTTCACGTACCGCCGCGACAAGGTTGTCGGCGAGGCGGCGGAAAAACGCCTCGCGGCCATCAGGGAGTTTACGGACCTGGGCTCGGGATTCAAGATCGCCCTGCGCGACCTGGAGATCAGGGGGGCGGGTAATCTGCTCGGCCCGGAGCAGCACGGCTTCATCGCCTCGGTGGGATTCGAGCTGTACTGCCGTCTCCTGGAGGAGGCGATCCACGAGGCCAAGGGGCAGGTGCTGCCGGAAACCCCGGATCCCGTCATCGACCTCAAGGTGGATGCCTTCCTGCCGGGCGCCTACATCTCCGATCCAAGGCAGAAGGTGGAGATCTACAAGAAGATCGCGGCTGTTAAAACCATGAAGGACGTGGACGAGATCCACGAGGAGATCGAGGACCGGTTCGGCGATCCGCCCCTCCCCGTGCGGAACCTTTTGGCTGTGGCCAAGGTCAAAACCCTGGCCAAGCAGGCGGGTGTCAGCCAGATCGGCGCCGAACGGGGGGAAGTGGTGGTGCGCTTCCTTTCCGGGTTGACCCTGCCGGAGTCCAAGGCCATGGAGATCGCGCGGAGGTTCCGCGGGCAGGTGCGGGTGGCCACCGGCAAGCTTCCCGCCATCAGGGGGAGGATCGCCGGCTTGCCGGACGAGGCCGCGCTCCGGTTCCTCCAGGAGGTTTTACTCCTTTTGTAATCGACGGGATCGACGCCCAGCGGCCGGGTTCGTCTTTGCCTCCGCGGCCGCGGGGGTTTTCTATCGCACATCAGCGCCCGTCACGTAAAAAAAGCATGATGCGAATGCTTTTGGCGTAAAGCGCAGAGTGGTGTATGTTTGGCGCAAGGTGGGCAAGATAGGGTCGTGACGGGGGAGGGCTTCCTTAGCCGGGTGGAAGAATTGAATAAAACTGCTAGGGGAGTCATATAATACGCAAGCAAGGGCAGGGTTGGGCATCATGGCAGAAGTCGCCCACAGGCGCAGCGGGTATCCAACGCAGACCGAAACCGCGCGTGAGAGGGAGGGAGACAAGGGATGAAGGCAACGGGCATTGTTCGCCGTATCGATGACCTGGGGCGCGTGGTCATACCCAAGGAAATCCGGCGCACCTTGCGCATCCGCGAGGGTGATCCCCTGGAGATCTTCGTGGACCGCGAGGGCGAGGTCATTCTCAAGAAGTACTCGCCCATCGGCGAGCTTGGCGATTTTGCCAAGGAATACGCCGACTCGCTCTACGAATCCACCGGGCACATCGCGCTGATTGCCGACCGCGACACCGTCGTGGCGGTGGCCGGGGCGCCAAAGAAGGAGTTCCTGGACAAGCCGATCTCCAAGGCCGTGGAACGTGCGATCGAGGATCGCAAACTGGTCCTCATGTCCAAACCCGGGGATCACAAGTACTGCGAGGCATGCCCGGTCAAGGACGAGGGGCAGGCCTGCAAGTTCACGGCCCAGGTAATCGCCCCCATCATCTCCGAGGGAGACCCGATCGGAGCGGTCATCCTTTCCTCAAAGGAGCCCAACGTGACCATGGGCGAATTGGAGACCAAGGTGGCGGAGACGGCCGCGGGTTTTTTGGCCAAACAAATGGAACAGTAGAGAGGCAATACACCGATGGGTTTGGGAAGGGCGGCACGCGGCCGCCCTTCCGTTTGCGCTGGATCGGGGGGGAGTTCGGCTTATGGTCATCCGTGGCCGCCTCACCTTTAAGACGTCCGGGCTCGGAAAAAGACCTTGACACCCGCGCAAGCCGCGGTGTAATATATTTCTAACTTCATACCAAAAAAGGGCAATGAAGGGGACCAGTAGGCTCGAGGCGCGCGCCAAAGAGAACCGCCGGACGGTGCGAGGCGGCGGCGGCGGCGGGCCGAACTCCCCCCGAGCCGCCGGGCGAAACCAGAGGGTTCACGTTCGTAAGGGGAGTAGCCGGAACGGGATCCCACCGTTAGCGGGGAGCGGGCTTCGGGCCGCGTGATGCGCATCGGCCCCGAGCCCGGCAAAGAGGCGTCTTTTTGACGCAAACTGAGTGGTACCGCGGATAACCTCCGTCTCATGCGAGACGGGGGTTTTTGTTTTACACGCAGCTCGACGCCGGTAACTCGTCGCTCGTGGGCCGGTATCAACTTGTTTCCGATCCGGCAAAACCAAATTTGCCCCGGGACTCGCGTCGAGCAACGAGCCACGACCCAAATTAAAAACGAGGAGGCGTTCCCATGCGCAACATCCGCATCTTCGACACGACCCTGCGGGACGGCGAGCAGTCCGCCGGCATCAACCTCAATGTCCAGGAGAAATTGGAGATCGCCCAGCAGTTGGCCAAGCTGAACGTGGACGTCATCGAAGCGGGCTTCGCCATCGCCTCTCCGGGCGATTTCGCCGGCATCAAGGCCATCGCGGAGAACGTCAGGGGGGTAACGATCTGCTCCCTTTCCCGAGCCAAGAAGGAGGACATCGACCGCTCCTGGGAGGCGGTCAAGGCCGCCGAGAGGCCCCTGATCCACACCTTCATCGCCACCTCGGACATACATATGCGCCACAAACTGCGCATGGAGCCGGACAGCGTGATCGAGATGGCCGTGCAGGCCGTGCGCCACGCGCGGAATCTCTGCCCCGAGGTGGAATTCTCGGCCGAGGACGCCACCAGGAGCGACTGGGACTTTCTCTGCCGTATTTTTGGCGAGGCCATCAAGGCGGGAGCCACGGTGATCAATGTGCCGGACACCGTGGGTTATACGACGCCGAGCGAGTTTGGGCGGCTGATCGGGTACCTCAAGGAGCACACCCCCGGTATTGAAAAGGTCGTTCTCTCGGTCCACTGCCACAACGACCTGGGCTTGGCCGTGGCCAATTCCCTGGCCGCGGTCGAGGCCGGCGTGGAGCAGGTGGAGTGCACCATCAACGGCCTGGGCGAGCGCGCGGGCAACGCGGCCCTGGAGGAGGCGGTCATGGCTCTCAAGACCAGGAACGCCCATTTCCAGGCCGACACCCGCGTGGTCACGGAGCAGATCTACCGCACGAGCCAGCTCGTGATCGCCCTGACCGGCCGCCCAGTGCAACACAACAAGGCCATCGTTGGCAGCAACGCCTTTGCCCACGAGGCCGGCATCCATCAGGACGGGATCCTGAAGAACCGCCTGACCTACGAGATCATGACGCCCCAATCCATCGGCATTCCCACGAGCCGCCTGGTGCTGGGCAAGCATTCCGGGCGGCACGCGTTCCGCGTGCGCCTGGAGGAACTGGGCTACAGCCTTTCCGACGCTGAACTGCAAAAGGGATACGAGCTCTTTTTGGAACTGGCGGATAAGAAGAAGGACGTCACGGACGAGGATCTGGAGGCCCTGGTCCGGGGCGGGCGCACGGCGGTGGAGGATCTCTACGAACTGGACTATCTCCATGTCATCAGCGGCATCACGACCATACCCACGGCGACGGTGCGCATTCGCAAGCAGGGCGAGCTGTGCGAGGAGGCCGCCTGCGGCGACGGCCCGGTGGACGCGGTCTACAAGGCCATCGACCGCCTCGTCGGCCTGCCGGTCAAGCTCAAGGAGTACGGCATCAAGGCCGTGACCGGCGGGCAGGACGCCCTGGGCGAGGTGGGCATCAGGATTGAGACGCCCGAGGGCAGGACCGTCTCCGGCCGCGGCCTGTCCACCGACATCATCGAGGCCAGCGCCAGGGCGTACGTGCACGCGCTGAACAAGATCGGCCGGGAGTTGGAGAACCAAGCCGGGGCCTGAATCGGGCACGGGCCTGTTGCCCGGGAATAGCGGAACAGTTATATTATACTGGTGGAAGGCATCCACTGTTTCGATTGGGAGCTTGTGCGTGTAATGCCATGGACTACTAGATACAGTTGTGCCGCGTGGCACTTGAGACCGTGAAATGATAAGAGGTTCAGTAAAACGATGGTTGTTTTCGACAAAAGGAGTTTTGGCACTCTTGTCTGGCGGCGCCTGGCCCGCTGGTCCTCCTCCGGCCGGACCAAGCGTTATGCCTCATGCCCTTGCCCATCAGGCAGACCGATCTTGAGGAGGTAAGAGCATGGGCATGACCATGACGGAAAAGATCCTGGCGGCGCACGCGGGCCTGCCGGCGGTCGCGCCGGGGCAGCTGATCGTGGCCCGGGTCGATCTCGTCCTGGGCAACGATATCACGGCCCCGGTGGCCATCAGGGAGTTCGCCCGCATGGGCGGGGGCAAGGTCTTTGACCCGGCGCGGGTGGCGCTGGTACCCGACCATTTCACCCCCAACAAGGACATCAAGTCCGCGGAACAGGCCAAGCTGATGCGGGATTTTGCCAGGGAGCAGGGCATCGTCAACTACTTCGAGATAGGCGAGATGGGTGTGGAGCATTGCCTCCTGCCGGAAAAGGGTCTCGTTGCCCCCGGTGAACTGATCGTGGGTGCCGATTCGCACACCTGCACCTACGGCGCGCTGGGGGCTTTTTCCACCGGCGTGGGCAGCACGGACATGGCGGCGGCCATGGCCATGGGCGAGATCTGGCTCAAGGTGCCGGAGAGTCTCCGTTTCATCTACCGGGGGCGGTTGCCGCGCTGGATCGGCGGCAAGGACCTGATCCTTTACACCATCGGCCGGATCGGCGTGGACGGCGCCCGGTACGCGGCCATGGAATTCACGGGGGAGGCGATCACCGCCCTCTCCATGGACGGGCGTCTCACCATGGCCAATATGGCCGTGGAGGCCGGCGCAAAGAACGGCATCTTTGCCGTGGACGGCAAGACCCGCGCCTACCTCGAGGGGCGGGTGCGGCGCGCGTACCAGGTGTATGAAAGCGACGCTGATGCGGCCTATGCGGCGGTGTACGAGTGGGATGTCGGCGAACTCGAGCCGCAGGTCGCCCTCCCCCACCTGCCGGAAAAGGCCCGGCCGGTCTCGGCCGCGGCCGGTATCGCCATCGACCAGGTGGTCATCGGCTCCTGCACCAACGGGAGACTGGAGGACCTGCGCGAGGCGGCGATGGTCTTGAAGGGGAACCGCGTCAACCGCAACGTGCGGCTGATCGTCATCCCCGGCACGCAGGAGATCTATCGCCAGGCCATGCGGGAAGGGCTCTTCGAGATCTTTCTCGACGCGGGCGCGGCCATCTCCACGCCGACCTGCGGCCCCTGCCTCGGCGGGCACATGGGTATTCTGGCCAAGGGCGAGCGGGCGGTAGCCACCACCAACCGCAACTTTGTGGGCCGCATGGGGCATCCCGAGAGCGAGGTCTACCTGGCCGGCCCGGGCGTAGCCGCCGCGTCGGCGGTCAAGGGCAGCATCGCCCACCCGGAGGAGGTGTGCAAGGCGTGAAATGCAAGGGCCGTGCCTGGAGATTCGGGGATAACATCGATACGGACCTGATCATCCCCGCTCGTTACCTCAACACATCGGAGGCGAAGGAGCTGGCCGCCCACTGCATGGAGGACGCGGATGCATCTTTCAGCGGCAAGGTCCAGCCGGGCGATCTCATCGTCGCGGGCGCCAACTTTGGCTGCGGCAGTTCGCGGGAGCACGCGCCCATCGCCATCAAGGCGGCGGGCGTGTCCTGCGTGATCGCGGAGAGCTTTGCCCGCATTTTTTACCGCAATGCCGTCAATATCGGCCTCCCCATCCTGGAATGCGCGCAGGCGGGCGAGATCGGGGAAGGGCAGTTACTGGAGGTGGACCTGGGCGCCGGCAAGGTGCGGAACCTGTCCACCGGCGACGAATACGAAGCCGCCCCATTCCCGCCCTTCATGCAGGAGCTGATCGCCGCGGGGGGACTGGTCAATTACATCAGAATGAAGAAAGGGATCGCGTGATTGCGAATTCACTTCGTCATGACCCGATTTCGTCCCTATCGGGATTCGATATCCGGCCAAATTGAATGGAGGGTAAACATAAAATGCAGCGCACCATCGCCGTGCTTCCCGGCGACGGCATCGGCCGCGAGGTGATCCCGCAGGCCGTGGCCGTGCTTCAGGCCGTGGCGGCGCGCCGCGGGCACGTCTTCGAGTTCAAGAACGGCCTGATCGGCGAGGACGCCTACGACCGGTATGGCCACCCGCTGCCAGAGGAGACGCTCGACCTATGCCTGCGCGCGGACGCAGTGCTCCTGGGGGCCGTGGGCAGCCCGCGCCAGGACCGGCTCCCGCCGGACCTGCGGCCCGAGCGGGCGGCCCTCCTGCCGCTCCGCAAGAAACTGGGCCTTTTTGCCAATCTGCGGCCGGTCAAGGCCTATCCGTCCCTCGGCCACGCCACCACCCTCAAGGCGGAGGCGGTGGCCGGCGTGGATCTCCTGGTGGTGAGGGAACTCACGGGCGGGCTCTATTTCGGCCCAAAGGAACGCACGGCCCTGGCCGGCGGCGGCGAGCGCGCGGTGGATACGCTCGTCTACACCACGGCCGAGATCGAGCGCATCGCCCGCTTTGCCTTCAAGGCCGCCCTGGGGCGCCGCCGCAGGCTCACCTCGGTGGACAAGGCCAACGTGCTCGAGAGCTCCCGCGTCTGGCGGGAGACGGTCGAGCGCTTGGCCGTCGAGTATCCCGGGGTGGAGCTGGACCACATGTACGTGGACAACTGCGCCATGCAGCTCATCCGCAATCCCGCCCGGTTCGACGTCATCGTGACGGAGAACATGTTCGGGGACATCCTCACGGACGAGGCGTCCATGATAGCCGGCTCCCTAGGCATGCTACCCTCCGCCTCGCTCGGCGGGGCCGTGGCGCTCTACGAGCCCGCCGGGGGCAGCGCGCCGGACATCGCCGGGCGGGGCGTGGCGAATCCCCTGGCCGCCATATTGTCGGCAACCATGATGCTGCGCTATTCCTTTGCGCTCGAGGAGGAGGCGGATGCCGTCGAACGGGCGGTGGAGGCGGTTCTCGCCGACGGCCTGCGCACGGCCGACCTGGCCGAGCCCGGCACGCGCGCGGTCGGCACGGAGGAGATGGCGGGGGCTGTCATCGCGCGGCTGCAAGTGTTATAATCTCCCTGTGGCGCATTCAACGGAGAGAGGTGTAGGGGATTGTACGGCCTCGACGACGAAGGGATTTACACGGAGCACGATCCGCGGGGCATGCGCGGCTTGATCGAGGGATTCCCGCGGCAGGCGGAGGATGCCTGGCGTATCGGGCGGGGCGTGAAGCTGCCCGGTGACTACGCCCGCGCGGAGAACCTCGTCATCCAGGGCATGGGGGGGTCCGCCATCGGGGGGGATCTCCTTTGCGCGCTCTACCGCGACACCATGAGATTCCCGGCGGTGATCGTGCGCCAGTACGACCTGCCCGCCTTTGCCGGGCCGGGGACGCTCTTTGTCGCCTCGAGTTATTCCGGGAACACCGAGGAGACCCTGGCCGGGTACGAAGAGGCCAAACGCCGCGGCTGCAAGATCCTGGCCATGGCTAGCGGCGGCTTGTTGGCGGCGCGGGCCGGGGCGGACGGCTTCCCCCTGATCACGATCCCGGGGGGCCTTTCCCCCCGCGCGGCGCTTGGCTACTCCTTCTTTCCCCTCCTGGCCGCCCTGGGCGCGCTCGGCCTGGTGCCGGATCCCGAGCGCGATTTCCACGAGGCCCTGGCTGTCCTCGGCGAGGGCGCGGAGCGCTACGCGCATAGCGTGCCGGCCAAGCGGAACCCCCCCAAGCAACTGGCCTTGCTATTGCGCGATCGCTATCCCCTCATCTATGCCGCCGGATCTTGGCCCGGCATCGTGGCCATGCGCTGGAAGGGCCAGTTGAACGAGAATGCCAAGCATCTCGCCTCCTACAACGTGCTGCCCGAGCTGAACCACAACGAGACCGTGGGATTCGAGCACCCCGCCGAGCTCGTCAAGCGGCTTGGCGTTGTCTTCCTGCACAGCGGGGACGAGAGCGCCAAGCTGAAAAAGAGGATCGAGGCGACAAGGGCCATCGTCACGCGGGCCGGGGCGGAGTCCCGCGAGGTTGCGGCCGCGGGTAAATCCGCGCTGGCGCGCATGTTCAGTCTGATCCAGCACGGCGACTTCGTCAGCCTCTATCTGGCCATGCTGAACCGCGCCGATCCCACGCCCGTCCAGGCCATCGACTGGCTCAAGCGCGAGTTGGAAACGATCGAGGCCGCCCCGGGCGCTGGAGGGTGATTCGCGTGAAAGATCTGGCCATTGGCGTGGATCTCGGCGGCACGAAGATCGCCACGGTCCTGGTCGGCCCGAAGGGCGAGGTGCTGGCGGAGGATCAAAGGCCGACCGAGGCCGAGCGCGGCGTGGAGGCGGTGATCGACCGCCTGGCTGACTCGGCGCGTGCGGCGGCAGGGGGGCGCTTGGCCGAGGTGGCGGCCGTGGGCCTGGGGGCGCCCGGGCCCCTCAACATCAGCCAGGGGCTCATCTTCAAGGCGCCCAACCTGCCGGGCTGGGACAATGTGCCTGTCGCGCGCATGCTCGGCGCGAGGCTCGGCATGCCCATCAGCCTGGAAAACGACGCCAACGCTGCGGCTTACGCCGAATGGGCGGCCGGCGCGGGCAGGGGCGCGCGCGACATGATCTACCTCACGATCAGCACGGGGATCGGCGGCGGCCTGATCGCGGGCGGCAGGCTCCACCATGGCCGTGACGACGCGGCCGGCGAGGTCGGGCACATGACCGTGCTGCCCGAGGGGCCGCCCTGCGGATGCGGCCGCCGCGGCTGTTGGGAGACGCTCTGCTCCGGAACGGCCATCGCGGCGGAGATGGTGCGGCGCCTGGCCGGCGGCGCGCACAGCAGAGCGCAGGAACTGGCCGGGGGTGATCCGGCCGCGATCACCGCCGCGCACGTGGCCCAGGCGGCAAGGGAGGGCGATCCTGTGGCCGCGAGTGTGCTGGAACGGGCCTTCTTCTTTTTGGCGCTCGGCATCACGAACCTCATCCACCTCCTGAACCCCGACACGATCGTCATTGGCGGCGGTGTGGCCAAGCTGGGGGACCAGCTCTTTGGCCCCGTGCGCGCGCTGGTCCGCGAGCGTGCTTATCCCACTCTGGTCGAGGGCCTGCCCATCGTTCCCGCCGCCCTGGGCGGCCGGTCGGGATCCCTCGGTGCGGCCCTGGTTGCCCGGGCGCGACAGAATAAGGAGTGATCCGCGTGGACCAGTCTTCCCTCGCTATCCTTGCCCAGGGTGGAAAACCAGGGATCGTGCCGCCGCTCGACCCGGGGTACCGTCCCGCATCCTTGGCCAACAGGGCATTTCGCGCCGCGGTGCGCGCCTCGGGCCGGGGCGTGCCGCTGGTCCTGGCCCTGGAGCGCGGGGACGGGCAGGTCTCGGTGTACAAAACGGAGGTTTTTGCCCCCGATGCTCCCGAGGCTGGTTTGAACCTGCCGTATGCCGAACGGCTGGTCAAGTTCCTGCTCTGGCAGAAGGGCGGCTGGCGGCTGGTCATCGACGGGCCGGCCCCGCTGGCGGCGGCGATACGGGCGGCGTACTCGCCGGGCGGCGCGCGGGATTTCGACCGGGAGTTCATGTCCGGCGTCTACGAAAGACCCTTTGTCGTGGAAGAGGCCGAACCGGGCAAAATCCCGGCGGCGAACGAGTCCGGAACGGCGCTGGGCGGCCATCTCGAGGGCTGCCGCATCGGTTTCGACCTGGGGGCGAGCGACCGCAAGGTGGCGGCGCTCATTGACGGCCGGACCGTCTTTGCCGAGGAGGTCGTCTGGCATCCCAAGAACCACGAGGATCCGGCCTACCACTACCACCAGATCCAGTCCGCCCTCCACCACGCGGCCTCTTTTTTGCCGCGCGTGGACGCCATCGGGGGGAGTTCGGCCGGGGTATACATCAACAACCGGGTCATGGTGGCCTCGCTCTTCCGCGCCGTGCCCCCCGAGCGGTTCACCGCGGGAGTCAAGGATCTCTTCCTGCGCATCTCCCGGGAATGGGGCGTGCCGCTCGAGGTGATCAACGACGGCGAGGTGACCGCCCTGGCCGGCGCCATGACCCTCGGGG
This sequence comes from Patescibacteria group bacterium, assembly GCA_050260175.1. Lineage (GTDB taxonomy): Bacteria > Bacillota > UBA4882 > JAAYXC01 > JAAYXC01 > JBLNBS01. The sequence continues at coordinate 43,368 of JBLNBS010000143.1, forward strand.
ATCGCGCCGTGCTCGGCGTGGCCATGGGCTCGAGCGAGGCCGCGGGGTATGTCACGCCGGAGGGGAAGATCACGACCTGGCTCAACGAACTGGCCTTTGCTCCAGTGGATTACCGCCCCGAGGCACCCGTGGACGAGTGGTCGGGGGATCACGGCTGCGGCGTGCAGTACTTCTCGCAGGAAGCGGTCATCCGCCTGGCCGGACAAGCCGGCGTGGCTCTCGATGGAGCCTCCACCCCCGCGGAAAAGCTGAAGCAGGTGCAGCAGTTGCTGGCCGAGGGGGATGGCCGGGTAAGGCCGATCTTTGAGACCATCGGCTGCTATCTCGGCTATGCCGTCGCCCACTATGCAGACTACTACGACCTGCGGCATCTGCTCATCCTGGGCCGGGTCACCTCGGGCGAGGGGGGCCGCATCATCCTGGCCGAGGCCTCCCGGGTCCTGGCGGAGGAGTTCCCCGATCTGGCCGCCGGAATCAAGCTGCATCTGCCGGAGGAGGAGGCGGAGCGCCGGGTGGGCCAGGCCATCGCCGCCGCCAGCCTGCCGGTGTTGCCATAAGGCCGATTATACGGCCCTTATAGGAGGAGGAAAGGATGCAGTTCAAAAACCCGGGGGCCGAATTGTTCGTGCCCGATGGAAAGCCGGCCGACGAGGCACTGGGGCGCGCCACGCATCTCGGCATCTCCGCCCATCAGGACGATCTCGAGATCATGGCCTACCACGGCATCCTCGAGTGTTTCGGCCGGGAGGACAGGGCCTTTGCCGGCGTGGTCGTGACGAACGGCAGCGGCAGCCCGCGCGACGGCCTCTACGCCCGATACACCGACGCCGAGATGCAGGGGATCCGCCGCGCCGAGCAAAAAAAAGCGGCCGTGGTGGGCGAGTACTGCGCGCTGGCACTGCTGGACCATACCAGCGCGGCGGTGAAGGATGCGAACGATCGCAGCGTGTCTGGGGACCTTGAGGCGGTCCTCGACCAGGCGCGGCCGGAGACGGTCTACACCCACAACCTGGCCGATAAACACGACACGCACGTGGCTGTGGCGCTGCGCGTCATCGAGGCGCTGCGGGAATTGCCGGCGAAGGCCAGGCCGAAGAGGGTTTACGGCTGCGAGGTCTGGCGCGACCTGGACTGGCTGCCGGACGGGGACAAGATCGCGCTGCGTGTGGACGGGCGCGAAAACCTGGCCGCGGCCCTCCTCGGCGTCTTTGACTCGCAGATCTGCGGCGGTAAGAGGTATGATCTGGCGACCATGGGGCGGCGGCGCGCCCATGCCACCTACCATGCCTCGCACGCGGTGGACGATACGGCCGGGCTGACCTTTGCCATGGACCTGACGCCGCTCGTCGACGACCCGGGGCTGGATGCGGCCGCTTTTGCCCTGGAGCATATCAGGCGTTTTGCGGCCGAGGTGGAAACGAGGTTGAAAAAGCTGCTCCGCTGAGGCGGCGGCTAGGAGACCGCCCCGGGGGACGGGATCGCTTCGGCGGGCGTCCCCGCGTGGCGGCCGGGGTCCGCCGCGCGCGCGCCCCAATCCGTCTGGCCGTAATCGTGATTTGCCAAAAAGGAGTGCACCTCTTCGAGGCCGGCGAGGCGTCTGGCGGGCCCGGGACGTGCCGCGGCCAAGGCCCGCATGGCGCCGGCAAAGACGGCGCTCCGCTTCGCGTTCCATCCCTGCAGGGAGCCGTAGATAAAGCCCGCGTCATAACAGCTATCCCCCACCGCGTCCGAATCGCACGCGGTGGATCCAGCCCGCAAAGCCTGGTGCGTCTGGTTTTTCCCGGCATGTGGACCTTTCGGCGCGGGAGCATCCACCGCCTCAATCCCTTGGCGGGTAAAAATCCGGCTGCCGCCCGTCCCGCACTTGAGCGCCACCACACCCGGGCCCTGCTCCAAAAGCGAGAGGCAGGCCCGATCCGCATCCTCCTCACACGCCAGCACGGCCGCCTCGGTTTGAGTCGGAAAGAGGAAGTCGCACAGCCGCAGGACGGGCGCGCAGATCGAGCGCACCGCGGCCGGATCGCGCGCGTCGGGCCCAAAACAGGGGGTGAAACTGATGCGGGCGCCGCGCTCCTTGGCATGCATCGCGGCCAGGTATGCGCTCGACCTCAATTCGCCGTTCAGGAACAGGGTGGAGCCGGCCAGGTGAAACCAGGCGCAGCCGTCGAGGCTGTGCTCGCCGAGCCAATCCATTTTGACCTGGGCGGCGGCGCCCGCGTGGAGGGTGGTACGCCTGGTTCCGTCGGCAAGCCAGGTGACAAAAAGGGTGCCGGTCACCTGGCCGTTCAGCTGGCGTACGCAGGCGGTCTCGACCCCGTCCTGCGACAGGCGGGCCAGCAAACCACGTCCAAAGGCGTCGTTGCCGACCGCGCCGATGATGCCGGCCTTGACGCCCAGGCGCGCCAGGGCGGAGATGGTGATCACCGGCGCGCCGCCCGGACAGGGCGCGGCCAGGATGCCAGATACTTCGTGACATCCCGTGGACCGCACGATCTCCACCAGCATCTCGCCCAGGGTGAGTACGCGCATCTCAGGCCTCTCCGTAGTTGCCAAAGTATATGCCCGTCTTGGCCGGGGCCGGTTTCTCGTCCGTGGGGGGGCGCTCGCCGGTCAAGACGGCGTAAAGCCCCGCGTGGGTCCGGATGGCCGCGTCGACCAGTTCCGGATAGGGCCGGTTGGTGACATCCACGAAACCGCAGGCGTAGTTCTCGCCGTCGAAACGCCCAAAACACGGCTCGTCGACGAACTGGAACCAGTGCAGCCCCACGGTGAAGGGCATCGCGGCGAACCGCTCCACGAAATAACGGTACCCCAGGCCCTTGTCGCGGTCGGTGCGGACCGCGCAGAGCCCATTGGCGATCGCCCCGTAACCCAGGGCGGCAAAGTGGAACTCACCCACCATGACCGGGCGCCGCGAGGCCTCATGCAGGCGGCGCAGGGCGTCGGGGCGGGGTTCGTGGTCGTAGATGTTGATGCTGGCCACATCGCACGCTTCCATGCCCCGCAGGCAATACTCCTCGGCGGGGAGCCCGGCGAAGCGGATCCCCAGGATGAGGTGGTTGGGATCCACGCGGCGGAGAGCATTGCAAAGACCGGTGTAGTAAAGCTCGACAAGCTCGCCCGAGATCTCGCGCAAGACGGGCTTGGCGGCGTCGGGAATGCGGCCGTCCGGCCACGGCGCACGGCCGAGATCGGACCATGAGCCAAAGGCGGTGCCCCAGGCGGCATTCAGCGCCGGCAGGTCACCCCCCCGGCTTTCCGCCAGGCGGCGGATGATCTCCGTCCGGGTGTGGGAATCAGGGCCCGCCAGGAGGCGTTCCGCCAGGATGAAACCAGCCGCGCACCAGCCTGGTTCGTTGCCGAGAAAATGCCCAACGAGCATCGGATCGTCGCGCCTGGCACCGGCCTGCGCGGCAAAATCGGCGCAGACATCAGCGAATTCCGGCGCGCAGACATCTGGGAAACCGCGCCAGAGTCCCGCGGCCTTGGGCTCCCTGAGCGGCACCACGTAAGGCATGCGGCCGAGGCCCGTGAGATACTCGTCCGACCAGTTGCCGATGGTATTGAACCCCCAGGCCCGGTGGCGCCGCAAGACCTGCTCAGCCCAGGCCTCGTGCCAGGCCTGGCCGTAGACGCGCTTGAGATTCTCGGTGTACGGCGAGTACTGCATGACGTCCGGAGCGCGCGACGCTTGCTCCCGCGCGGGCGCCTCCTCAAAGAGGGGGAGGTGCTCGTCCATGACGGGACCCTCGGACCAGGGCCGCGTGCAGTCGAGGCCCGTGGAAAAGAAGGCGCACCCCTCCGGATCCACGAGCCAGAAGCGTCCGCCGGGCTCGCGCTCGATCCGGAAGAATCCGCTTTTTGGGAACCGCCTGGCGGTATACCCGCCATACGCGCCACGGCCCTCCGGGGCCCTGGCCGCGGCCAGATCCCGGTCCTCGGCCCGCATGGCGGCGGCCAGTTCGTCTTCGGTATGGATCTTGCCGGGCCACTCCTTGCGGTTCCACTGGCCGAAACGGTCGACCACCGGGCCGCCGGCGGGGGGCTTGAGCGCCGGGGCGCCCTTGACGAGCCGCGGGCCGGAGAGGGCCACGGTGACCGTTTCCTCGAGGGCCTGGCAAAAGAGGCGAAAAGCGGTGATATGGCTCGGATCCATACCCTGACCCCAGGCGTAGATCACGCCGGTGCCCGGGGGGCGCGCGGGAAACCGCCCCCGGCTGTCAAAGCAGGCGATGGGAATGGTGACCGTTGTTGTGACGCCAGGCAGGAGCCCGATCAGGACGTTGTAGGAGGCTTCCCGGGTCAGCGGACCCTCCTTGGTATAGCGGTCATGGTCGTAGAATCGCCAGATCAGGTAGACGACACGTTCCGCCAGGTTCGCGGCCTGGAACTCGAACCCGGTATGGCCGGACCAGTCGCGAGGCCAGGCGTCCGTGCCGGTCTCCCAGAGGAGATAGGGGAGGCCGTCCCCGGCGGCGATGGAAAGCAGGGTGGAGGAATCCGGGAGCACGTGCTCAGTGATTTGTAATGCGCGTGACGGTGCCGTGTGCAGGTTCATCATTCAGGCCTCCGCATGCGTTTTTTGTTTACTACCACAATGCCGCCCGGAATTCCTGCCTATACCTTTGAAAAAGACACCATGGTATTATTTACCAATAAGTGAAGCAATGGCTGAGCTCGAGCTCAAACCAGGCCGAGGATGCCATCGCCGAAACGGGCAGGGGGCTTGCTGCGTCTTCGCGGGGGGCGGGCGGCAAAGTGGCTGGCTTTACATCACCCTGATTCCGTGACATCTTGAACTACCAGGCAAAATCGCAAGAGATCGAGACAGCGTCTTGCCCGGCCTTAAATTGATCTTCGCGGATTCAGGATCATTTCCAGGCCTGGGCATACCAGAGGGGCACCGCGGCGAGGGCCGTGGCGACCTTGGCCACGCGCCACGCCACGCTTTTTACCGCGAGTTCGAGTAGAGGCATGCCGCGCATGGCGAACGCCTCGCGCATCATGGCCCGGATGCGGGCCTCGATCTCCTGGCTCGTGCAGTGTCCGCTGCACTCCATGATGATGCCGAATTCGGCCGGGTCACTCCGCCCGACGGCCACCGCAGCCGCGATCGACTGGCCGGGCGTGACGCTCGTGATGGCGCCGTAAGCCACCGGCAGCAAGCTGCCGGGCGGCACGGAGAGTTCGGGGCGGAATACGGCGCCGGGCGGCAGGATGCTGGAGACGCGCAACAGGTTGAGGTTGCCGATTCCCGCGGCCAGGAGGGCCGCGTCGAACGAGTTGAGCGCGCTCGTCCCTTCCCCGGCGCCGGCAACCAGGGTGTAGATATCTGGTCTCGCCAACATGCGAAGGATCCTCCCGCATCAGGGATTTGGGGCTCGCCGGGGCCCGTTCATCCTATGCGGGAGGCCGGGGAGGGGTGAGGCTCCCCCCTCGAGGCCGTGTCGTCTTGCCCGGCTCAAAACCAGATTTCGTAAGTTCCTTTTGTACCTGCGGCTTTGGCCGACATGTACCTCACGGAATTCCGGTTAACGCGGCTTGGGCGGGGCGGGAGCCTCCGGCCGGGCCGCGGTGCCCATGTGGTCCAGGATCCCCTGGGCCACGGCCCGCGCCAGTGCCTCGCGGTAATCCACCGACTGCAGGCGCGCCGCCTCCTTTGGATTGGAGAGAAAGCCCATTTCCAGGAGGACGACGGGGAAAGGCATGGCCGCCAGCAGGCGGTGATCGGTCATCACGATCGGTTCGCTCTTGACGTGGCAGAGGTCTTTGAGCCTGGCAAGAATGGACCGGGCCAGCGCCTCGCTCTCGGGCGAGGACGGGGGGATCACCGCCACCGCGCCTTCCGCGCCTGGATCGTAATACCAGTTGGCATGGAGGCTGACCAGGGCGCGGGCGCCGTTCTGCCTCGCAAAAGCGAGGCGGTAATCGAGATCCCTGGCGTAGGTGGCGCCGAGGGCGCGATCGTCGCGGCGGGTCAGCTTTACGGGACACCCCGTCTTCTCCAGTGCCGCGGCGAGCCTGAGGGCGACGGCCAGGTTGAGGTCTTTTTCCAGGTTGCCCCGGCCGTCCTGGCAGCCGCCGTCGATGCCCCCATGCCCGGGATCGATGACGATGCCGCGGGCCGACTGAACGGCGACGAGGCTCCGGCCAAGAAACCCCAGGCAGAAAAAGGGTAGAAAGAAAAGACCAAAGACCCATTGCCGGTGGAGCAAGAGGATCACGGTCCTGGTCATAACGGCACTCCTCCCCTAACCGGGCCTGCATCATGCATATGCCGGACGGGAAGGGAAAACGCCACCGGCGCAGGTTTGGGCACACGCGACATGCGCGTGCTTTCATCTCGGATTTGGAAAGCACCTTTACTACCTGCGGCTTTGGTCACAATGTCGGTGTCAAATGCACTCGGACCTTTGATCGCCCACGTCGCCGCCAAAGACGCAGCAAGCTTCGGGCGGAGCTCAGCTTTCGAAATTCCAGTTCATTTCAAGACAGAAAAGGCCGGGCCAAACCCGGCCTCATTGCGGCTTACCGCTTTTCGTAGGCGAGCAGGATGATCTCCTTTTGCTCCCGCGCGCTCAGGTCCTGCTCCATCCGGTTGACCTGGCGCACGTCGTCCTGGGTGAGCGCGGCGAATCTGTAATCCGCGCCTTCAAAGCCCGCCGCGGGCTTGGCATAATCGTCGGCCGGCAAAGGCGTACCCCCCATCTCGTGATGCATCCATTATGCCCGAAGGGCGGCCGCCATAGACCCGGGGTCCGCCTGCCCGGCCGCCCGTCCGAGCCGGCGCCACGCATCTATTTACTGAACCAAGCCGGCGACATGACAGGAAATTCCCAATTGGCATGGAATCATGATCGCAGTTGCGCACGATCGGGAGGAATGAGCATGCGCCGTAGAATCGCTTTTTGCGTCTTAATCGCTCTAGCGGTGACGGTATCGGCCTTTTCCGCCGCCGGACCCGTGACCTGCCGCCTGGAACGTGCGAAGCGGACCGATGCCGGCGAGGAAGGATTGCTCAGA
>JBLNBS010000144.1:0-18009 GCA_050260175.1 Patescibacteria group bacterium
TCTAGTCGGGCTTGTGGCACCAAGCGATGCCGACCTTCTGCTTCCGGCAAGTTAAGGTTTGACGTGCACCTATTTTCATCCTTTGTTGTCCCGGCAGAATGCCGGGGTGATTACTTCTAGACAAGATGCGGTCTGAAAAAGTCACCGGAACGCAAATTATGGGGAGTGAGGATGGGATGGGCCTGTATCGCGCCGAAGGCATCGTCCTGTCCAACCGGGAGATCGGCGAAGCAGATCGCGTCGTCACGCTTCTCTGCCGCGAACAAGGCAAGCTCGAGGCCGTGGCCCGCGGCGCCCGCCGTCCCAGGAACCGCCTGGTCGGCCTGACCCTGCCCTTCAACCTGCTCCGCGTCTCCCTCTTTTCCGGCCGTGGCCTCGATCAATTGAGCCAGGCTGAGGGTATCAGGTCTTTCCAGGGTCTGCGCGACGACTTGACCAGGCTGGCCTATGCTTCCTACCTGGTGGAATTGGCCAGGGAATTCCTGCCCGAGCACGAGCCGAATCCCGGCGTATTCGAACTGCTCCTCCTGAGCCTGACGAGGCTGGAGGCCGGGCGGGAACCCGAAGGCCTCACGCGCCTTTTCGAGCTGCGGCTCCTGGATCTGTCCGGCTTCCGGCCCGCCTTGGACGGTTGCCTGCTCTGCGGCGGGCCTCCCGGCGGTGAGGTGGCGTTCTCCTGCGCCTCCGGCGGCTTCTATTGCGGCTGCTGCGCCCGGGAGGACCCCGCGTCATTGCTCGTGCCCGGCGCCGCCGTCACCGCCCTCGCGCGCGGCCTGGCCGGGGACGATGACTTTTGCCAGGTCCTGCCGCCCGGGACGAGAGCCGCCGTGCAAAGGATCCTGCGGGCTTTCATCGAGGCGCGGCTCGATCGCGAACTGAGATCCCTACGCTTTCTCCTGGGGGTGACAGGCATGAGGGAAGGGGTGGCGGGTACATGAGATACCGTCAACTTGGCGGCACCGGCCTTACGGTCTCCGAGATCTCCCTGGGCGGGCTCTTCTTTGGCGATCCAGGCCGGGAGGCGGACTACGACCGGATCGTCTCGCGCGCGCTCGAACTGGGCGTCAATCTGATCGACACCGCGCCCGGTTATGCCGAGAGCGAGGCCATCCTCGGCCGGCTCCTGCGCGGCCGCAGGGAACGCGTCGTCCTGGCAACCAAGTACTTTCCCTACCGCTACCCCGAGGTGAACCTCTCCGCGCGGGATCTGGTCGCCTCGGTGGAAGCAAGCCTGGCGCGGCTCGCCACCGACCGCATCGATCTCTTCCAGTTCCATTGGGTCAACCGCCCCGCGGATCTCGCCGCCATCCTGTCCTCCGATCTGCCCGGCGCCATGATGCGCCTGCGCGATGAGGGCAAGATCGGCCATTTCGGCCTCAGCAACGCCTCGGAACTCGACGGAGAACAGCAGGTCCTGATCGCGGCGGCCAGATCGGGCTTTTTCGAGACGGTGATGTGCTGCTACAACATTTTCTTCCAAACCGCCGAAAGAGAGCTTTTTTCCCTGACGCGCGCGCGCGACCTGGGCGTCCTCGTCATGATGCCGCTCGATCAGCCCAGCGACGGATACGGCCTGGTGGATCGGGCCAGCGTCCGCCGGAGCATCGACGCCATGCTGGCGGAGGGCCTCGTGCCGCCGGCGCCGCCCTTTACGGACCCGGATCCGCTCGGTTTCCTGCTCCGCCCGGGCATCGACGGCATCACCGAGGCGGCGCTCCGTTTCGTGCTGGCCAATGATGCCGTGTCTACGGTGCTCGTGGGCACCTCCTCGCTCGAGCATCTCGAAGCCAACCTCGCCCTAGAAGAAAGGATCGGGGATGAGTATCTCCCCCTGCAAGATCTAGCGGTGCTGCGGAGGATGTTTGGCTCCCTGCGCCGGCACAAGGTGCGGCCCGGGAGTCCGTAGCTGCAAATGAGGCGGAAGGTTCGTTTTTCGCCGCTCCGGTGAAGGCATACTATCTGCCATAAAGGAGGAGTGGCCATGGCCAACATGATCCGTTGGGATCCATTCGGGGAGATATATTCCCTGCGCGACACGGTCAACCGCATGTTCGGCAACCAGCCCTGGCAGCCGCTAATCGACATCCTCGACAAGCAGGACAGACTCCTGCTCCGGGCCGACCTGCCCGGCGTGGATCAAAAAGACCTGGAAGTGACGGTGGACGAGGACAGCGTGACCATCAAGGGCGAGGCCCGCGCGGAGCAGGAAGAGGAAAAGGACAACTATTACCGGCGCGAGAGATCCTTCGGCTCTTTCACCAGGGTCGTGCCCTTGAGCGAGATGGTCAATCCCCAGGAGGCCCAGGCGACATTCAGGAACGGGCTCCTCGAAATCGTGATGCCAAAAGCTGAACATGCCAAGCCCAAGGCGCGCCGTCTGGAGATCCAGTAGCACCCACCCAGGCTCAGAGCTCGCACGCCGCCTCGCACGCGGCGCCCCTGTAACCGCAGTGACGGCATGCCTGCCCGGCGGCGGCGGGGTAATCGTCATAGGCCCCGTGGGTGCCGATGAAGCCCAGCATGGCTGCTAACTCGGCTTCGGCCCTGGCCAGGGTCGTGTCGTCCACCGGCACCTCGATGCCGCGCCCGGGCCAGAGGTATTCGAGCCTGGCCGAGGCCACGGCGGCAAAAACGCGGCGCAGGGCCAGGGCATAAAGCTGCAGCTGGAAACCGTGCTCCGCGGCCAACGCGGCGGGGGGCGCCTCGACCCGGTTGGTCTTGAGGTCGGCCATGTGAGCGTGGCCGTTCCGATCCAGCCACACCAGGTCGCAGGCGCCCACCAGCCCGCCCCCGGGCAGATCCAGGTGGAACTGATACTCGCTGTGCACAGCCTCCGCGGCCTGCACCCTGATAAAGCTCGCGCTTTGCTTGAAGTTCAAGAGCAGGCGGTCCAGCACGCCTTCCTCGGGGCCGTCAAGCGCCGGCCGGCGCACGATCTCCCGAATCGCGGCCCGGTTATCCTTACCGGCAAGCATGGCGGCGGCCAGTTCATGGAGGAGGGTGCCGAGTTCCGCCCCGCCGTGAACCGTGCCGCGCGCCGTTCCGCCCGCCCGTTCCTCCGGGCAGCCCAGGCGATGACGCAGGTAGTACCGGCGCGGACAGGCACGAAAGACCAGCGCGGCGCTGACCGTCAGCACGGGGGTGCGCTGCGCCTGTATCGGATGCAGCCCGGATTCACGCTCCCCCCCCGCGGCGGCTTCCACCGCGACTCCCAAGGGCTCGCCGCGCCCGATCTCGGGATAACGCTCACTCAAACTCGTCCGCTTCGGCGCCTCGGGCCCGGCGACCGGGCCGGTGGAGAACGTCAGGGACCCCCCGGGAAAAGCGATTTCGCCGCCCTCCGCCGGTAGGGGTATTCCCGCCCTGAGCCTGCCGAGCCAGGTGCTCTCCACGCCCGGGCCGCTTCCCACCAGGATGAGCCGGTCGCGGGCGCGCGTCATGGCCACGTAGAGGAGACGGCAGGCCTCCGCGTCCTCCGCGGCGGCCGCTTCGTCAGCGATGGAGCCCCAGGCGGGCGTGGCCAGCCCCTCCTTGCGAGGCCCGAACCTGAAGCCGATCCTGCCCGTCTCGTCGGCCAGGACATCGGGCATTCGCGCGGCGAGGCCGCGCCCCAGGTCGGGCAGGACGACCACGGGGAACTCGAGACCTTTTGCCCGGTGCACCGTCATGAGCAGGACGGCGTCGCCGCCCGCCAGACCCGCCTCGCTCTCGCGCGCCTCCAGGCCCTCCAGGGCTTTCAGATAGCCCAGGAACTCGCCGGGTTCGCCGCGGCCCCCGGCCGTATACACCCCGGCCGCGTCGAGCAATTTTTCCAGGTTGGCCAGGCGTTGGCGGTAATCGGGAAAGGCCGCCTGCAGCGCGCGGTAGCCCGTGACGGCGACGGCTTCGGCAAGGATGGCGTCGAGGCCCAGGAGATGGCGGCGGGCCCGCAGCCCCCCGATGACCTCCCTCGCCCGCTGGAGACGTGGGCCGTCCGCGCCGAAAACCGCCTGGGAAAAGTCGGCCGCCTCAAAGCCGCGGGCCAGGCCCTCCCCGCCCGCGGCCCGAAAGAGGCCCGCGTCGCTGACACCGAAGAGGGGCGAACGCAACGCGGCAGCCAGGGCCGCGCCGTCGCCGCCGTCCTCGACCGCGGCCAGGAGGCTCAGGAGATCCGCGATCTCGGGCCGCCGGTAGAAACCGCTCCCAGCCAGGACGCGGTAAGGGAGGCCCGCCGCCCGCAGGGCCCTCTCGTACTCCCCGAGGTCGGTCGCGGCCCGAAAGAGCAGGGCGATATCCCCTGGTCGCGCGGCCCGCGCGCCGCCGCCGTCCGGATCGGCGATCTCCTCCCCCGCCGCGAGCATGGCGGCGAGCCGCCTGGCGATAAAGGCGGCCTCGATCCCGCGCTGGAGTTCCTTGCCCGGCGCGATGAAAACCTCGATGCGCGGCCGTGCGCAGGCATCGATGCGCATGGGGCGCAGCGGCTCGTAGATGACATTCGGGCTGAGGAGCGGCCCGCAGACATGGTTGGTCAGGGCCGCCAGGGCGGGCGCGCACCGGTAGTTCTCGGTCAGGCTGTAAACCCTTCCACCGCCCTGTTCCAGCTCGCGCCGGTAGTTCTGCATGACCCGGATATCCGCGCCTCTGAACCGGTAGATCGACTGCTTGGCGTCGCCCACGGCAAAGAGGCCGCATCCTCCCGGGCCCTGGCGCAGCGCATCGATGATGGCCCACTGCAGCGGGTTGGTGTCCTGGAACTCATCGACCAGCAGCACGCGGTAGCGCCGCTGCAAAGCCAGGCGCGCCTCGCCGTTCGCCAGCAGGCCGCGGGCCGCGATCTCCAGGTCGGCAAAGTCCAGCGCGCCGCGCTCATCCTTGGCCCGCCGGTAATGCGCGGCGGCGGCGCCGACCAGAGCGAGGAAGCCCGGAAGAAGCGATTCGGCTCTTGCACCGGTGCGGACCTCGGCGAATTCGAGCAGGAGATCGCGTCCCCGGCGGGCCAATTCCCCGGCCTGCCCCGCGCGCAGGCCGCCAAGCATCCCCGGGAGTTCGCCGAGGAGCGGATCGGCCTCCGCCGGGGTGGCGCCAAGGATGGCCGCCCTGACCCCCTCCCCCAGCTCGCGCAGGCCGGCCAGGGCCGCCAGGGTGCCATGGGCGGTGGCGGGCGGGGGCGGACAGGCCAAGAGCTCGTCCCACCATGCGAGGAGCGCCGCGCGGGCCGGCTCAAGGCGCCGGATGACGCCCGGATCGCCCCTGCCGTCCTCCGCGCGGAGCCCATGGCGGCTGAGGGCCTGGAAGGTCCCGGCCATGAGATCCAAGAGGCCGCGGCGCCCAAAGGCCAGGAGCAGCCCGTCGAGCCCCGGCGGTTCCTCCTCCCCGCCAAGGGCCTCGGCCAGGACACGGTCGCAGGCCTCGGCTAGGAGCAGCCCGGCTTCCGCCTCCTCCAGCACGCAGAAGCCCGGCGGCACCCCGGCGGAGAGCGGCAGGGCCCGGAGCATCTCCCCGCAAAAGCTGTGGATGGTCTGGATGGGCGCCCAGTCGAGGTCGGCCAGGGCCTCGGCGGCCGCCGGGAAATCCCCGGCCAGGCCGCGCAGGCCGCGGCGGATCCGCTCGCGCATCTCCGCGGCCGCCTTATTGGTAAAGGTGATCGCCGCCACCTGGGTGGGGCGGTAGCCCCGCTCCAGGACGAGGGTCAGGTAACGCGCGGTCAGTACCCGCGTCTTGCCCGTTCCCGCGCCCGCGGAGACGAGGAGGTCGCGCCCGCCGTCTATGACCGCCGCTTTTTGCTCGTCGCTCAAGCCGAGGAGATCCGCGACTATTTTCATGCCCTGCCTCCCTCCTTGCGGCAGATCGGCCTGAACCGGCAGTAGGGTGGGCACTCGGCTACGGTTGGGCGGAAATCGCCGCCGCGGATCCCGCGCGCCGCCTCGACGACGCGAGCTTCCAGGGCGGCCATGGCTTCCTCCCATTCCTCCTCTGTCAGGCTCCCGCCGGCGCGGTTGGAGATCCCGGTCAGCGCCGCGTATCGCGTGCGCCAGAGGCCGGCCTGGCGCTCGAGATCGCGCAGGGAGTAATAACCTCCCCCGGCCGGGGGCTGGCCGGGAAAGAAGATCCGCGCGGCGGCCAGGAGGTAGACGGGGATCTGCAGCGCCTGGCCGTCCAGGATCCGGCGGGTCTCCGGCGGCCGGCCCAGCTTGTAGTCGTACACCGCGTAACAGCCCTCCGCGTGCAGATCCACCCGGTCGAGCTTGCCGGCGATGCGCACCTCCCCGCCCGCCGCGCCAAGCAGGAGCGGCTCCCGCGACGACGCCGGATCGAGCCCTCCCCTGCGCGCCAGGCCGAAACCCAGCTCGCAGTGGACCGTGCGCCACCCGCGCCCGCGGCCGGCTGCTCCCGCCTCCCGGCGCACGAGGGCCGAGAGGCGCTTTAGGCAGAGCCGCTCCCCCATCTGCAAAAGCCTGCGTGTAACGGTGGTCCGGGCCTTGGCGAAAAGCCCGGCGAACGCCTTGCGCACCGCTTCGTCGAGCATGCGCTCGTACTCCCCGAGCCGGCCGGCATCGAGTCCCTCCGCGCCTGCCCGGCTAAAGAACTCCTCTAGGGCGGCGTGATAAGCCTGGCCGAGGTCCAGGCCGCTCGGCTCCTCCTCAGGCTCGGTGAACTCCTCGAGTCCGAGCAGGCGCCGGGCAAAGAAAACATACGGGCAGCCGGCGTAGTCCTCGAGCTCGCTGACGCTCAGCACGCGCTCGGGGCCGAAACGCCGCGCCAGTTCGGCCAAGATATCGGCGCCGCGCAACACGGCGGCAGCCGCCTTATTCCCTTGGTTTGCCCCGCCGATCCCCGCCCGCGCCAGGCAGGCCGCGATCTCGGTCCGGTGGCGGTTGTAAGCGGCGAGGAGCGCGGGTTCCTCCGCCGCGTCCGGTTCGCGCCAGAGGAGGTCGGCCAGGAGCCGCCCCACGGCGCCCGCCCGGTCCCAGGCCTCGGAGACGCGCCCGGGCAGGAGTTCCCCGGCCGGGAGCCTGATCTCGGGCGGCTGGAACTCTTCACGCAGGTGCGACAGGAAGAGCGAGGGTGCGGCGGCCTCGCCCCCGGCGTCCATTGACGACCAGGCGAGGTAGAGGGTGTCCGTGGCGGCCGCCATGACATTGGCGAGCAGGCGCCATTCGCGGTCGGCCAGGGCGGCGCGCGAATCGAGCCCGAAACCATCGCCCCGGAGCTTGAGGCGGCTCTCCTCGGGCAGGAGCCAGTTTTCGCGGTAGGGCTTTGGGAATTCGCCCTCCGCCAGGCCCACCAGGAAGACGAGGCGGAAGCGGAGGCCGCGGATCTCGGACGGCCCCAGGCAGCGAATGCCCTCCTGCCCGGGCCGGGCGGGCAGGTACAGGCCGGCCGCCATGCGCCGCAGTTCGGCGCCGAGGCTCTCCGCCGTCCAGCGCCGCGCCGCGCTCAGGCTGTCCTCGGCCGCGGCCGCCTCGGCGAGCGCGTTCATCAAAAGCGTGAGGCCCCGCATCTCCGCGGCATACGCCGCCAGGGCCGCGTCGTCCCCGGATCCGGGCCGCCAGAGGCGCGGGAGCTGCAGGGCCTCGAGCATGGCCCGCAAGGCCTCGAGATAAGCCGCGGTCGTGCCCTCGGCCGGGAGAATGCGAAGGACATCGGCCAGGCGGCTCATGGCCTCCCGGACGGCCGCGCCCTCCCTTTCCCGCGTCCCATTTTCCTCCCCGCCCGCGGCACACGCCAGATCGGGCAGATCCTCCCAGGCGGCCCTCGTCCTCACGATGCGGAACCTGCTGGAACAGGCAGCCAGGGCGTCGGCCAAGTGGCTCTCGTCGCGGGTGAAGATCCCCCTGGCCAGCCTGAGCACGCTCCGGCGCGGCCAGTCGTGCGCCAGGCAGTCCAGGGCGGCAAGGACGAGGCCCGTCGCGTTCAGACCGAGCAGACAGGGGCCGGACTGCCCGCGGACAGGCAGGCCGTAGCGCCTTAGGGCGTGCGGCAGGGGATCGGCGGGAGACGGATCCCGCCGCACGATGGCGATCGCCTCGGGGGCGAGCCCCGCGTCGTCCCGCAGGCGCGCGTGGATCGTCCGGGCCAGGAGCGCGTGCAGGGCGCTGGTGCCCTCGCCCGTCAGGAGCACGACCCGCGCCCCGGCATGACCCGCGCCGGTGGGAGGCGTCTCGCGGGCCGCTGCGGCCCCGGCAAAACGAGGACCCGACAGCTCCCAGCCCGAAAAAAGGGCCGTGGCCGCGCGGTTGACCTCCGCCACCCGGGGCAGGGACTCGGGTTGCGGGAGGAGGATGGTCACCTCCGCGCCGCAGCCGGCCAGGGCCTCGAGGAGGCCGGCCTGGAGGGGGCTGAAGTCCGTAAAGCCGTGCACGAGGAGGCTCCGGCAGGCATCGGCGTTTCCAGCCGCCACGGCGTCCGTCGCCAGGGCCGGCAGGTCGTCCTCCTCGACCCAGCCCGCGGCGGCCAGGTCCCGCTCGTACTCCCGCCAGACCAGGTCCACGTCGTCCAGGAGTAGGCTGCCGCCCGCAGCCAACATGCCGCGGGGGACCTTGCCCCGCTTTAGCTCGCCGATAGCGAGCAACAGCTCGCCCGGCAAGGTGGGGGTACAAGCGAGGGAGCCGAGCGCCCGCAGTTTTCCCTCGCGCTGCAGGCGGGCCAGGACAAGCGAGATGACGGTCCGCCGGACGATCTCGGAAGCGGGCCGGGGCCCCCCGGGGCCGAGGAGCGTCCGGGCCAGGCCGGCAAAGAGCATGAGCCGCTCGCCGCCCAGCGCGCGCCGGGGCGAGCGGGCCAATAGCTCCTCCCGCCATCGTTCGAGGAGGGAGCGCGTGGCGAGGAGGGCCCAATCCTGCCCGCCGCCCGCGGCGAACCGATCGAGATACGCCCCGTCATCCTGAAAGAGCCGGGGCACGATGAGGATTCTGCCCGGCAAGCGCCATCACCGGTTCGGGGTTTCGACAAGACGGGGGTTTTATCCTACCATGCCGGAAGGAGGTGAAACTCATAATGAGGCTCTGAAAAGCGGTGTGAAAACCGTGTTTTTTCCCGCCGCATGATTTGTCCGCCATTTGCCACTTGTGCGCAGGATTTTCCATGGCGGGGAGCGAAGAGCTATGGCGTCGAGGGAGGCTTGCGCCTTGGAGCGTCTCGAGCTCGGCAATGCCGGTGAATCTCTGGCCGAGGAGATCCTCGCGCGGGAGGGATACGCGATCCTGGCAAAGAAGTACCGCTACGCCAGGGGCGAAGTCGATCTCGTCGGCATGGACCACGGCGTCCTGGCCTTTGTGGAGGTCAAGACACGGACGCGGGGGAGCTACGGCAGGCCCGCCGAGGCCGTGGACAGATACAAGCGCAGCCGCCTGATCGGCGCGGCCCGGCATTACCTCTACACCCACCGCGTCCAGGACCAGCAGTGCCGGTTCGACGTTCTCTCGATCTTTGCCGACGAGGCCGGGCGGCTTTTGCGGCACGACCTGATCAAGGACGCATTCCAGGTCAGGGGGGGCAACTATTTCTAGTGCTGGCGACGATCTCGTCCGCGGCGGTCATGGGGATCGACGGCTACCTCGTGGAGATCGAGGTGGACCTGGCCAACGGCCTGCCGTCCTTTGACATCGTCGGCCTGGCTGACGTGGCGGTCAAGGAGGCGCGCGAACGGGTCAGGGCGGCTATCAAAAACTCCGAGCTGGAGTTCCCCCTGCACCGCATCACGGTCAACATGGCGCCCGCCGATGTCAAGAAGGAGGGCGCGGCCCACGACCTCCCCATCGCCTTGGGGATCCTGGCCGCCCAGGGGGTGATCCCCGCCGAAGCCCTCGAGGACTGCGTCTTCCTGGGCGAGCTGGCGCTGGACGGCGCGGTACGGCCCATCCACGGCGTGCTCCCGATGATGCTGGCCGTGCGCAAACAGGGCCTGAAGGCCGCCATGCTGCCCGAGGCCAACCTGAGCGAGGCCGGCGTCGTCAAGGGGCTGCGCTGCATCCCCGCCTCATCGCTGAATGAAGCCGTGGCCATCCTCACCGGGCGGCAGCGGCCCAGGGAGACGGCTGAGGCGCAGGCCGCGGCGGCGGGCGAGGGCGAAAACTGCGAGGACCTGGCGGAGGTCAAGGGCCAGGAACACGCCAAGCGGGCCCTGGAGGTCGCGGCCGCGGGCGGCCACAACCTCCTCATGATCGGCCCGCCGGGCTCGGGCAAGACCATGCTGGCCCGGCGCCTGCCGGGCATCCTGCCCGACCTCGGCCTGGACGAGGCGCTCGAAGTGACGAAGATCTACAGCATCGCCGGCCTGCTCCCGCCGGGGGTGGCGCTCGTCAGGCGGCGGCCCTTTCGCGCCCCCCACCACACGACGAGCATGGCGGGCCTGGCCGGCGGCGGCCGCCTGCCGCGGCCCGGCGAGGTTTCACTGGCCCACCACGGCGTCCTCTTCCTGGACGAACTGCCGGAGTTCAGCCGCGAGGTGCTCGAGGTCCTGCGGCAGCCCGTGGAGGACGGACTGGTCACCATCTCGAGGGCAGCCGGGGCTCTGACCTACCCGTCGCGGTTCATGCTCGCCGCGGCCATGAACCCCTGCCCCTGCGGCTACGCCGGTGACGCCGCCAAGCCCTGTACCTGCACGCCCTTGCAGATCCAGCGCTACCGCGGCCGCATCTCCGGCCCCCTCCTCGACCGCATCGACGTGCAGATCGAGGTGCCCCGGGTCAAGCACGACGAGCTGATGGACGGCGCCGCCGGGGAGGGCTCGGCCTCCATCCGCGCCAGGGTGGCCGCGGCCCGCGAAAGGCAGGAAAGGCGCCTGTCCGGGCAGGGCATCTACTGCAACGCCCACATGGGTTCCAGGGACGTGCGGGAGTTTTGCGCCCTGGACGAGGCCGGGCACAGTTTCCTCTCCCGCGCCACCGCCCAGTTCGGCTTTAGCGCCCGCGCCCACCACCGCCTGCTCAAGCTGGCCCGCACCATCGCCGACCTGGCGGGCGAGGACCGTATCGCCCTCCCCCACCTGGCCGAGGCGGTGCAGTACCGGGTCCTGGATAGAAGGGGGTACGCGTAAGGACGGGTTGTCAAACCGTGATGGCCCATAGGATCGTTTACTGATATAATATTCTTGAAGTCTTGGACAGATCGGGGAAGTCCTGAGCTATTTGTAGTATGTGAAGATCAGGGAAGAGCTTGAGGCGACTGAGGAAATTTTAGATGATCAAAATCTTTATAAATCCATTAAGAAAGGCCTGGACGAATTAAGAGCGGGTGAAATAATCGGTCTCGACGACTTGAAACATGTTTAAGATCTTTTTAACCAAATAAGCGGCCAAAATCTATCAGAAAGCGGACAAGGCGACCAAGGATCGCTTGGATAAGTGTTTTGAAGCCCTGAAAATCAACCCCGTGGATGGGTCGAATATCAAGCGGTTGCATGGTGAGCTTGAGGGGCTCTATCTATGTTATCTTGAACCAAACGGAGGGCAGCGCCGATGCACCAAGCCAAACTCAAGATAGCCGCGTTCACGGCGCTCCTCTCCGCCGCCCTCTGCCTCCCCGCGTCCTCGGCCGGCCTACCGGACCTCTGCCCCGGACGGCCCAGGCTCGTCTTCTCCCCTGCGGCAGCGGATGAGGTTCTGCTTATTGTCCCCATCGAGAACCGCGGCGCGGGCGCTTCGGCCCCAGCCATGCTGCACGTGGGCTGGCGGGGTGATCCGGCTAGCGAGTGGGCGTGGTCCGTGGAGCGGCTGAACCCCATTCCCCCCGGCGGCAACGCGCCGCTGCGGCTCCGGCTGCCGCTCACGGCCGAGACGGGGCGCGCGGCGCTGACCGTGGCGGTGGATCCGGACGGCATGGTCGAAGAGGAAAACGAAGGTAATAATGAACTCTTCATCGGGGCCGTGGCCGCTCTCGTGCCCGCGCCGCGCCTGGAGCCCATACCCGCGGCATGGAGCGGCGGGGTGCTAAAGCTGGAAGGTACCACCGGCCCGGGCTGGGGTGTCGAGGCACTGGCGGGCGGCGTGGTGGCGGCCCGCGCCGCGGCGGACGGCGAGGGGCATTTCGCCCTGGAGATCCCCCTGGCGCCGGGGATGAACCGCCTCTCGGCCAGGGCCGTGCTCGGCGGCGTCTGGGCCGGAACGGCCGGATCGGTACGGCAGGTCTACCGCGATTCCACGCCGCCTGAGGTGACGGTCTCGCTCCCGCGCGAGGGCGGCTCGTACCAGGTCCTGCGGCCGCTCTACAGCGTGGCCGACGAGCTGCCCGTGGCGGTCAGCGTGACGCTGGACGGCCAGGAACACGACGGGGGCGAGATCGCCGCTCCCGGGCGGCACGTCCTGCGTATCACGGCGCGGGACGCCGCGGGCAACCTGGCCTCGGTGGCGCGCTCGTTCACCATCACCGCGCCGGACGCCGGGGCGGGTCCGGGCCGGGAGCCTCTGAAGCCGAACCGGTAAAGAACTCAAACTCTCGCGGCGGCATACTATGAACCGAGCAACGAAGAACCGCCCGCCGGCGGGCTTTTTTGGAGGGAGATAATTGGATCTGGCCTGCTGACAGACCAGACCTGGCCCCGTCGCCGGGATGGGTCGCAGGAGTGAGGCAGGTTGGTACCGTCACCGAATGGTCTTGGCTGCCAGCCCGACCCTCTGGCGGGTTTGAGTCCCAGAGAACGAGAGATCCTGCCTTTGGTAGCGCGAGGCCTAGACAACCGGGAGATCGGTAAAAAGCTTTTTATCAGTGAAAAGACGGCCAAGAATTATGTGACCAGTATCAGGAAGAAGCTTGGCCTCAACAATAGAACCCAGATCGCTCTTTATGCCATCAAACAGGGGATCATCCCCGTGCCAAAGGATCAAGAATAAGCTAAAAAGGTGAAGATGATCTTCACCTTTTTTTGACCATGCAAAAACCGGGATCGAACCTAAACCCCGACCCCTTCCCTGAAGGGACCTGTGCCGAATGGAGCCGGAATCCGTTCGGGTCCCGGCGGTTCAGGTCTTTGCCGCATCGCTAACCGCTCCCCGTTCCCCCCGGATACAACCCGCTCAGCGCTGCATCACGCCCGTGGAGATCGAGCACCGCGAGGCCGCCGGGATCGATTTTGAACCGCCACTGCAGCGAGGGATCGAGCCCCAGGGCCAGGCAGATCATGATGCGGGCCGGCCCGCCGTGGGTGACGACGAGGATCTCCTCCCCGCCGAGGCCGGCCGCGGCCTCTTGATAGAAAGATGACACCCTGGCGGCCACCTCGGCCAGGGACTCGCCCCCGGGAGGGGCCGCGCCGGCTGGGTCCAAGAGCCACGCGGCAGCCTCAGGCAGGGCCGCCAACCCGGCATAGGTCATCCCCTCCCAGCTCCCAAAGGAGGCCTCGCGCAGGCGGCGGTCGGGGATCGGCCGACCCCCACCCCCTCCCGCCTCCAGGATGAGGTCCGCGGTCTGCCTGACCCTTTGCAGGTCGCTGCAATAGGCGGCGGCGAACCGTACCTTGGCCAGCCTGGCGGCGAGCCCGCGCGCCTCGCGCATGCCTTGTTCGTCAAGAGGCAGGTCGGTATGGCCGAGGTAACGGCCCTCCGCGTTCCAGGCCGTCCGCCCGTGCCGGGCCAGATAGATGCGTCCCAAGGCGGCACTTCCCCTGTTCTCACTGATAGAAACCCTGCTTTTCCGAGAACGATGTGAATAAACGACGATCGATCGGCCTGGGTTTGTGATGTCATTAAATCTTTACGTTGAATATAAAAACCGCGAGCGCCAGCACGGCGGTCTCCGCGAGTTCGACCGCGGCGCCGATCACGTCGCCGGTGATGCCGCCGAGCCTCTTTACGGACGCATGCGCCAGCCACAGGCCGGTCAAAGCAGCGGCCAGCCAGGCGGAGAACCCCAGGATCGCCGCCTCCGCGGCGCCGGCCCAGCCGCCCGCGAGGCTTTTTGCGGCGGCGACGGCCGCGATG
This sequence comes from Patescibacteria group bacterium, assembly GCA_050260175.1. Lineage (GTDB taxonomy): Bacteria > Bacillota > UBA4882 > JAAYXC01 > JAAYXC01 > JBLNBS01. The sequence goes on from JBLNBS010000144.1 coordinate 13,896, forward strand.
GCGGCCGCGCAGACAAAAGATCCTTTTACCATCTCCGCCGGGCCGGCCCAGCGCGCGGCCGTGCCGCCCAGGCCCGCGCCGGGATTGGCATGGGGATATGCCGCGGGCAGGAGGAGGGCGGTAAAGCGGCCGGCGATCGCCATGAGCGGCAGGACGAGCGGCACGGCGGCCGGGGGAAGCGAGACCACGAACGCGAGCTTGAGGAGGAGGACCGAGAACGCCCCCATCAGGGCAAAGGAGCCGATGCGGCTGTCCTTCATGATCTCGAGCGCGCGTTCCCTGCCGGCGTTGGCAAAGAAGCCGTCGGCCGTGTCCATGAGGCCGTCCAGGTGGAGCCCGCCAGTGACGGCGATCCAGGCCACGAGGACCGCGGCGCCGGCCAGGAAAGGCAGGGAGCACAGGGGGAGATAGACGAGGTCGAGGATGAGGCCGATGACGAGCCCCACCAGGGGAAAAAAGGCCATGCTCCGTCCGAACTCCTCGCCCGTGGGCGCGCGCGCGGGCCCGAGGGGCAGGCGGGTCAGGAACCGCAGCGCGAAAAAGAAAAATGCCATCGTCAAGCGCCCTCCCCGCCGCCACCCGCCGCGCGATCCGCTCCCCGCAGGCCGGCGCAGGCTTCCGCCGGGGTGAGGGAGAGCGACTTGAGCTCCACGGCCAGGCCGCACTGGACGAGGTAGACCCGGTCCGCCGCGGCGGCGGCCGCCTGGTTGACGCGGCCCAGGACGTCCCGGAAGAGGCGGCCGGCCGCGTATGGCGGGACGAGCCCCGCTCCCGCCTCGTTCGTCACCAGGATCGCCGCCGCCGGTATCTCCCTGGCCGCGGCGATCGCTTGGGCCGCCTCGGCCTCGATCGCTCCTGCCAGGCCGTCCGGGAGAACGGGGTCGTCATCCGTCGACATGGCGCCCGTCTTGGCGCAGAGCAGGTTGGAGACAAAGACGCCCAGGCAATCCACGAGAACGACCTCGGCTCTACCGCGGCAGGACCGGATCGCGGCCGCCAGCCCCAGGGGGGATTCCACCGTCTCCCACGACGGCGGCCTGGACGCCCTGTGGGCCTCGATCCTTTGCGCCATCTCGCCGTCGCGGGCCTCGGCCGTGGCGATGAAGACCACCCGGCCCCCCAGCGTTTGGGCCATGCCTTGGGCAAAGCGGGACTTGCCGCTCCGCGCCCCGCCCGTCACCAGCACGAGCGCGTTTTGCATCACTCGCCGCCTCCGGCGCCTGAGACTCCCGCCTCGGCAAAGGTGGCCATCTCCGCCGCGACGAGCGTCGCGGCCTTGACGAGATGCAGGGCCAGCGCGGCCCCGGTGCCCTCCCCCAGGCGCATGTCCAGGCGGAGCATGGCCCGCAGGCCCAGCATCTCCAGGAGCAGGGCGTGGCCGGGCTCGGCCGACTCGTGGGAGGGCAGGATGTACGCGGCGGCCGCCGGGGAGAGCCTGGCCGCGATCAGGGCCGCCGTGCCGGAGATGAAACCGTCGATGACGACCGGCGTCCGCGAGGCGGCCGCGGCCAGGATGCAGCCCGCCAGGCCGCCGATCTCCAGGCCGCCCACCTTGGCGAGGACGTCCAGCGGGTCCCGGGGGTCCGGGTGGTTGACCGCGAGCGCCCGCCTGACCACCTCCGCCTTGTGCCTCACCTTTTCCGCGACCAGGCCCGTGCCCGGTCCCACCAGGCGCTCGCAGGGAAACCCGGAAAAAGCGGCCAGGATGGCGCTGGAGGGCGTGGTGTTGCCGATCCCCATCTCCCCCGTGGCCAGGACGGTGAACCCGCCCCCTTTCGCCTCCCCGATCTGGGAGGATGCCACCTCGATGCCCGCCTCGACGGCCCGCATGGCCTCCTCCCTGCTCATGGCCGGGCCCTGGGCGATATTGCCGGCGCCGGGCCTGATCTTGCGCCCGATCACCTCCGGCCAGGGCACCTCGCCCGCCACCCCCATGTCCACGAGGACGACCCGCGCCCCGGCCTGGCGGGCCAGGACGTTGATGGCCGCGCCCCCGCGCACGAAATTGCCGAGCATCTGCACTGTTACCTCCGGCGGGTACGCGGCCACGCCCTCCGCGACCACGCCGTGATCGCCGGCCATGACGATGACCACCCCCCCGCCGTACTCCGGCCGGGGTTGCCCGGTGATGCCCGCCAGCCGAATCGCGATCTCCTCGAGCATCCCCAGGCTGCCCGGGGGCTTGGTCAGGTTGTCCAGGTGCGCCCTGGCTTGCGCCATGGCCGCGGCGTCGAGCCCGCCGATCCGCGCCAGGGTTTCATGGAGTGTAAAGCGTTCCTGCTGCATGGAGGATCTCCTCTCCAATCTTTTTTCAATCATACCGAACCCCCGCGAGGGTTTGGGATCGCCGTCTCCGACAGGGGCGCACAGCTGTGCGCCCCTCCAGAAACGGACAACCCCATGCGTAAAACCACCATCTGTCGCTTATAAAACAATGACCGGGGGAACAAAAACCCGGCTCTTCGTCGTGAAAAGCCGGGAGGTGTTCGGCGGCCACGTAAAACGGCGCCGGAAACCATCCCCTTTCCGCGAAGGCATGGCGGCAATGCGAACGGGCAGGTCTCCTGGCTCCCGGGACGTGTCCCGCCGCCTTCCCACCTTTGCGCGGCAGTGGCGGCGGGCGGTTACTCCGGTTACAGTGGCGGGACCGCTCAGGCATTCAACCTGATTCCCTATTATCCCCTCTGGCGGGGCACCCGTCCGGCTACGATCATAACCAAAGCCGTCGCCCGCGTCAAGGGACTCCCTTGCGAAAAAAGGAATTCCGCGACCGCCCGTACAGGATGTAATTCAGGCGGGATGATTGTAGCCATTCGGTGGTAATGCAGAAGAAACCATCATCAAATCAGGCATTTACCAGCATAGTCGATATTTACATAGAGGGCTTTCGGCCGCGTCCGCGAAATCAGCCTTCACCGAAGTGGTTGGGGCCACACCCGGGGGGAAGGAGGACAGGGCAAACACAGCCAAAGTCGCGGTAAACATCACGCCAACGAAAGGAGCAAAGCACGATGCAGAATCCGCCGCTCATTCGCAAGAAGCTGCAGCAAACCATCGTCATCGCGGCCATACTACTCTTCCTGTTCTCAGTCCCAGCTCTGGCCTATTCCACGAGCGGCTCGGGCAGCGGCTACTACTCGACCAAATACGGCTGGGTAGGCCCGCGCCCGGTGCCCACCCGTCCGCCCCAGCCCCCGTCGCCCCCGCCGGTTAAGCCTCCTCCGGTCACGCCGCCTCCTGTCACGCCTCCGCCGTCCACCGGGTCCATCACCGCGGAGGAGATGCAGATGGTCAACCTCGTCAACCAGGCAAGAGCGAACGCTGGCGTGGCGCAGTTGGCCGTGGATTCCCAGCTGGTCGAGATCGCGAGGATCAAGAGCCGGGACATGGTGGCCGCCAACTACTTCGGCCATACCTCCCCCAATTTCGGTTCCACCTTTAGCCTGATCAACGCCCGCGGCCTGCGGTACACCATCGGCGGCGAGAACCTGGCCGGGGCGGGCAACGTGCAAACCGCCCACTCGATGCTCATGAACAGCGCCGGCCATCGGGCCAACATCCTCGAGCCCCGGTTCAGGAGGATCGGCGTGGGCATCGTCCGCGGCGGCCCGTACGGGGCCATGTTCACGCAATTGTTCCTGGGGTAGGTTTTGATTCCACGCTCATTTGAATGCGGGAGACCCGCGCCGATCGTCGCGGGTTTCCCGTTTGCAAAGCAGAAAACACGGTTTTTCACATCACTGCTAGAAGTGCTGTGAAAAACCGTTCTTGGACCGATAAACACGTAAAACAGGGAACGATATCACATGATTTACATGATTAATGGGATTAACAAGATTCAAGATTAAGGTCATCAATAAAGATAATCTAATAGACAAATAATCCGTGTAAATCCTGAAAATCATGTTAATCCTGTTAAAACGTTTCTAATCGCGTAAAGCCATAGTCTACATTTCGGTACCTTTTTCACACCGCTTCTAAATTTGGGACAAACAAAGGTATTCCATCACGATAAAACGAGAGCGTCCTCATCGGGCGCTCTCGTTATCTGGTCGATCCCCTTTTATCAGGAGGAAACCGTCGCCTCTTTTTTCGCCTCCGCCGGCTTCTCCTT
>JBLNBS010000145.1:0-11857 GCA_050260175.1 Patescibacteria group bacterium
CTAGTCGGGCTTGTGGCACCAAGCGATGCCGACCTTCTGCTTCCGGCAAGTTAAGGTTTGACGTGCACCTATTTTCATCCTTTGTTGTCCCGGCAGAATGCCGGGGTGATTACTTCTAGAAATGATGTGTCAAACCACACAGAGGCGCGTAGGTCGCAGAGCCGTGGCCGTGAGCCGGCCCAGGCCCCTAGGCGCGGCCAAAACGCCTTTCCCGCCGGCCGAAGGCGGCCAATGCCTCCATGAGCTGTTTCCGGCCAAAGTCGGGCCAATAGACGGGCGTGAACCAGAGCTCGGCATAGGCGGACTGCCAGAGGAGAAAATTACTCAAACGGCTTTCCCCGCCCGGGCGGATCAGGAGGTCGAGGTCGGGCAGAGCGGCCGTGTAGAGCGCGGCCCCGATCGCTTCCTGGTCGATGGCGGCGGGATCCAGTTCGCCGGCGGCAACCCGCCTGGCCAAGCTACGCGCCGCCTCGGCGATCTCGTCGCGCGCGCCGTAGTCCAGGGCGATAGTGAGGTTGATGGTCCTGTTGGCCTCGGTTTTCCGTTCCGCCGCGGACATGGCCTCGACGAGCCCGGCGGGTAACCGATCCCGGCGTCCAATGAAACGGAGCCTCGCCCCCTGCCGGTGAAGGTCGCCCAGTTTTGCCGTGACGCCCTCGGCGAACAACCGGAGAAGGAAGTCAACCTCCTCCGGCGGACGGTGCCAATTCTCGGTTGAAAAGGCATAGAGGGTGAGAAACTCCACCCCAAGCTCGACACAGGCGCGGATGATCTCCTCAAGACGCTCAAAACCCGCGCGGTGGCCCGCGCTGCGGGGGAGCCCCCTGCTCCGCGCCCAGCGGCCGTTGCCGTCCATGATGATGGCCACATGGCGCGGGATCGTGGCCAAAACATGCTCTGCCGCGGCGCCGCGCCCAAGTGATGCACGCCTGTCCATGCTCGTTTAACCGCCCTGCTTCTCGCTTCTGTGATGCCGCGCGCGACCGGGCTTCGGCGGTAAAAACCCCCTCGCTTGAGGGGGCAGGACACGGCGCGCCGAGCCGATGCGCTTCTGGAGGCGGTGTGACGGTTTTTCACACCGCTTTTAGACCTCCATGATCTCGCGTTCCTTGGCGGAAAGAAGCTTGTCGATCTCCCCGATGTATTTGTCCGTCAGCTTCTGCGTTTCCTCCAGGGCTTTTTTCTCCTGATCCTCGGTGATCCCGCCGGATTTGAGCAAGGCCTTGAGCTTTTCATTCGCGTCGCGCCTCACGTTCCTCACGGCCACCCTTTTTTCCTCGGCTTCCTTCTTGATCAGCTTTACCAGCTCGTGCCGGCGCTCCTCCGTGAGGGCCGGAATCGCGATACGGATGACATGCCCGTCGTTGGTAGGATTCAGGCCCAGGTCCGACTTGAGGATGGCCTTTTCGATCGGGCCGAGCATATTGCGTTCCCAGGGCTGGACGACGAGGAGCCGGGGCTCTGGCGCCAGGATGGTGCCTACCTGGTTAAGCGGGGTCGGCGTGCCGTAGTATTCCACATGCACCCGGTCGAGGATGGCCGGGTTGGCCCGGCCTGTCCGGACCGCCGAGAAATCCCGCTTGGCCGCTTCAACCACGCCGCGCATGTGTTCCTCGGCCGTTTTGAGTACGTCCTTCACCGCTCAATCCCCCCTGACTAGCGTGCCGATTTTTTCCCCCAGTACGACACGGCGTATATTGCCCTCGCAGCCCAGGTCAAAGACGACCAGGGCGATGCCGTTGTCCATGCAGAGCGAGGCGGCGGTCGAGTCCATGACGCTCAGGCGCTTGTTCAAGACCTCGATATAGTGCAGATCCTCGAATTTCTTGGCCCCGGGATACCGCCGGGGATCGGCGTCATAGACGCCGTCCACGCCCTTTTTGGCCAAGAGGACCAACTCGGCCTCGATCTCCGCCGCGCGGAGCGCAGCCGCCGTATCAGTGGAAAAGAAAGGATTACCCGTGCCGGCGGCGAAAATGACCACCCTGCCCTTTTCCAGGTGGCGGATGGCCCGCCGCCTGATGTACGGCTCGGCGATCTGCCGCATCTCGATGGCGCTCTGGACGCGGGTTTCGACCCCCACTTTCTCCAGGGAATCCTGCATGGCCAGGGCATTGATCACCGTGGCCAACATGCCCATGTAATCGGCGGTCGCGCGGTCCACTCCCTCGTGGCTGCCGGCCTTGCCCCGCCAAAAATTTCCGCCGCCGACCACCATGGCGACCTGGACGCCGAGGCCGACGACCTCCTTGGTCTGGACGGCAATGGATTCAAGGATCGACTGATCCAAGCCGAAACCGCGCTCGCCAGCCAGGGCCTCGCCGCTCAGCTTGAGCAGGATCCGGTTGTAGAGAGGCTTTGTTCCCGCCATGCCCATATCCCCCAGGCCCTCTGAGTAATTCGCGCGCAGAGCGGGCTTTTCCTGCAATGACTAAGAGTTTGTGCGACAACCTGATTCATGGCATTCGGAGTACAAACTCCGGAATCAAGTGCCAAGCGGTACCACTCTATCTAGAAGCGGTGTGAAAAAGGTACCGGAATGCAGATTATGGCTTTATGTGATTAGAAACGATTTAATCAGGATTAACATGATTTTCAAGATTTACATGAATTATTTATCTACTAAATTATCTTTATTGATGACCTTAATCTTGAATCTTGTTAATCCCATTAATCATGTAAATCATGTGATATTTTCCCTGTTTTACATGTTTATCGGTCCAAGAACGTTTTTCACAGCGCTTCTGTGGTCTGTGGTATTACGCGCACAGGCTCCAAAAGAAAGAGGAGACGCCATGGTCTCCTCCATCCGCTAAGATTGCCCGCCGAGTTGCGCGCGCACCTCGGCGACAAAGTCGCCGGATCGTTTGGCCAGTCCCTCACCCCGTTCGAAACGCGCGAACCGCCCCACGTCCAGGCTGTCGCCGAGTGCGGTGGCAGCGGCCGCGATCACCTGGGCGCAACTGCGCTCGTCGTCCTTGATAAAGGCCTGTTCGAGCAGGCAGACTTCCTTGTAGTACTTTTCCAGGCGCCCGGTGACGATCTTCTCCACCACCTGGGCGGGCTTGCCCTCATTCACAGCCTGTGCCCGGTAGATGGTCTTTTCGCTCTCGAGGATCTCGGCGGGCACATCGGCGCGCCGCACGTACTCGGGCTTGGAGGCCGCCACCTGCATGGCCAGATCGCGCGCCAGGGCCAGGAACTCAGGATGTTTGACCGTATCCGCCTTGGCGCAGCGGAGCTCGATCAGAACGCCGATCTTGCCTCCCATGTGGATGTAGGACTCGATCAGGCCGCAACCTTCGGGCACGGCCAGCCTGGCAAACCTTCGCACGGTGATGTTCTCACCGATCTTGGCCACCAGCGCGGCGGCCGCCTCGGCAGCGGTCTGCCCGCTCTTGAGCTTCAAGCCGGAGATATTCTGCCCGTCGGAGATGACGGTTGTACCCAGCGCTTCTGCGCCCGCCACCATCTCGGCCACTTCCTGCGCAAAGGACGCGAACTCCTGGTTTCTGGCCACGAAATCGGTTTCGGAATTAACTTCGACCAGGGACCCGACCCTCCGGCCAGACCCGAGCGCGGAGACAACCAGGCCCTCGCTGGCAATGCGGGCCGCCTTCTTGGACGCCGAGGCCAAACCTTTCTCACGCAGTGCCGCGACGGCTTTTTCCCGATCGCCCTGGGCATCCTCCAGCGCGCGCTTGCAGTCCATCATACCCGCGCCGGTAAGCTCGCGCAGTTCCTTTACCTGCTCCACGGTAATCGCCATGGTTTTCTCCCCCGCCACGCGCAGTCCGCAGGAATCGCGGCGCGCGCCCGTATTTGCTCAAACCAGAACCGGTCTTGTCGTCGGCGTTGGCGCGCGAGGTGCAAGGCCGCCAAAGCCGCGGAGGCAAAGATTCATTCTAAACCCGGGTAAAAAAAGGGTGACCCCGATCGGTCACCCCGATCGTCTCTGGGAGTTTGTGCGACTAACCCGCATGGCGCTTCGTTTAGGTGAAAATCGCCGCGTTGCGTTTTCGCCATCCATGGGTTCAAGTACGATTCGTTGCATATCTCAGCTCAGGGCCAACGAGCCGTCCAGATCGCTGGAATAGGCCTCGTATTCGCGCACCTCGCCGTTGGCCGCGGGCGAATCGGTCAATTGCTCGCCCTGCTTGCCCTCGAGCACGGCATCAGCCATCTTGCTGGCCAGGAGTTTGACCGCCCTGATGGCGTCGTCGTTCCCGGGGATTACGTAATCGATCTCGTCGGGATCGCAATTCGTATCCACAATGGCGATGATGGGGATATTCAGCTTGCGGGCCTCGGATACGGCAATCCGCTCCTTGCGGGGATCGACGATGAAGACGGCCGAGGGCAGTCTGTTCATGTCCTTGATGCCCCCCAGGAAGCGCTCGAGCCTCACCTTTTCCTTGCGGTAGCCCGTGACTTCCTTTTTGGGCAGAACCTCGAAGGAACCCTCGCTCTCCATGTTCTCGATCTTGCGCAGCCTCTCGACGCGTGTGCGGATGGTCCTGAAATTGGTCAGGGTGCCGCCTAGCCAGCGCTCGCAGACATAGAACATGCCGCAGCGCGTGGCTTCCTCCCGGATTGCTTCCTGGGCCTGTTTCTTGGTGCCGACAAAGAGGAGGGTACCGCCGCCCAGCGTCAATTCGCGCACGTAATTGTACGCTTCATCGACCTTGCGCACGGTTTTTTGGAGATCGATGATGTAGATGCCGTTTCTTTCGGTGAAGATGTAGGCGGCCATCTTTGGATTCCAGCGCCTGGTCTGATGCCCGAAATGGACACCGGCCTCGAGCAGTTGTTTCATCGAGACGACAGCCACAACCCCACCTCCTCTCCTGGTTTTTGGCCTCCGCGCCTCTCATCTGCCGGGGCCGACCGTCTCTGCGGCACCGTGGCTCGGCATCGAGGGCGTGTGTGATGGCTGCATGCGCCCATGCCTGGTGTAGTATACCACAGGCGCGCGCGGGCAGTCAATCGCTGGTCGGGGTGCCGGGATTTGAACCCGGGGCCTCTTGCGCCCAAGGCAAGCGCGCTACCAAGCTGCGCCACACCCCGCCAATCACGGCATTCCTATTTTAGCCCAAAGCACACTTGCCGTCAAGCCGCTTTTCGGGGTGGTTCAGGCCTCGGTACCGACCGCGACGGCGCCGCGGCGGCGCTCATCCTCCCGGGGTGTCCTGATTTCCACGATGAGCAGATCCGGGCCAAAACGGCGGATGGCCCGCCAGGGTACAGCGAGCAGGCGCTGGCGGCGGCTGAGCAGGCCGCGCGCGGGGGTGAAGGGGACGAGGAAGGATTCGATCCTGCCTGTGTCCACATCGACCATGGCTTGAGCGTTCCGGATCACGCCCAGACGGGTGCCGTCCGTAAGGTTGATGACCTCCTTGCCGACCAATTCATTCAAGCGCATGGCAAGCTCCTCCGCCTCATTACTATGCCGGGTCACGGCCAGGCATGAGAAAGGGCGGACGGGAAGCTCCTTAATCAATCGTCGGGTTTCCATGCCCGCAGTTTCAAGTATTTCGTCACAAGCAGGTCGATTTGCGTCGCCGTGCGGCAGCCCTCGTTATCCCCGGCGCGGGTAACCGCCGCCTGTCCCAGAGAGTCCAACGCCTCCCGGAGCAGCGCTATCTCGCGGTGCAGGCCGTCGATGCGCGCCGCCAGGGTACAGGCCTCGCCCTCCCGCCGCGCCGGTTCAGACGCCGGTATGCCCAAACCCTCCATCCCCCCTCCCGGTCTCCTCGAGCCGTCGGGATTCCACCAAGACCGCCCGCGCCACCGGCGCGACGATCATCTGGGCCACGCGGTCTCCCCGCTCGATCACCACTTCGTCGTGCCCCAGATTGATCAAGAGCACCTTGATCTCCCCCCGGTAATCCGCGTCAATCGTCCCCGGCGCGTTAAGCACGGTCACGCCGTGGCGCAGGGCCAGGCCGCTCCGGGGCCTGATCTGCCCCTCATAGCCCGGAGGCAGGGCGGCGCGCAGCCCTGTCGGGACCAGGGCCGTGCCGCCGGGCAATAGTCTCAGCGGAGAATCGACGGCGGCCAGGAGGTCCATACCGGCCGAACCTGGCGTAGCGTAACGCGGCAGGGGCATGTCCTCCGTGCCGGGCATCCTTTGCACGGGGAGTTCGATCACCATCTCACGGCACCTCCCGGCAAAAGAGCGAGTCCAGGCACGCACGCGCCTTGGGCGGTGCCACGGCCGCCGCCGGCAGGCTCCCGCCAAAGACGGCGCGGGCCAGCCGGGACACATCCGCGGCTGTAACGGCATCCACGCGCGCCGCCACTTCCTCCGGTGTCAGAACTTCGTCCCGGAACAGTTCCGCCTTTGCCAGCCGGCTCATGCGGGTACTGGTGCTTTCCATGCCGAGCAGGAAATTCCCCCTGAGCTGATCTTTGGCCCTGGCCAGCTCCGCGTCGTCGATCCGCTCGAGCTGCAGGCGCTCGATTTCCTCCACGATCAGCCCGATCACCTCGGCCGCCCTGTCAAGGGCCGTGCCGGCATAGATGCTGAACAGTCCCGTGTCCCGGAACGAGGTGTGAGTCGAACCGACGGCGTAGACCAGGCCGCGTTCCTCGCGGAGTTTTTGAAACAGACGCGAGCTGACACTGCCTCCCAGAATGCTGTCCAGGACGAGGACCGCGTATTTGTCGGTATTGGCGCGCTCGACACCCGGCCCGCCCAGGCAGAGATGGACCTGCTCGGTATCCTTGGTCCTGATCAGTCTCGTGGGATCGGGGCGCGGCGGAACCTGCACGGGCCGCACCGAGCCGGTGCAGGGCTGGGACAGGTGGCGCGCGGCCATCTCGCAGACCTGATCGAAGTCCATCCGCCCGGCCACGGCCAGGACGGTATTGTGCGGTTCGTAGTGCAAGCGCAGGTATTCCCGGAGATCGCTTCCCGTCAAGGCTGTAATCGAGGCCGGTGTGCCGAGGATGGGACGGCCCAGGGGATGCCGCGGCCAGAGCGCGGCGGCCAGCAGGTCGTGCACCAGCTCATCCGGGGCATCCTCGTAGGATTTGATCTCCTCCAGGATGACGTCCTTTTCCTTGGCTAGTTCACCCTCGTCCAGCGCCGAGGAGGTGAACATTTCCGCAAGCAGCTCCAGTCCCAGGGGCAGATGGGTGGAGAGAACCTTGGCGTAGTAACAGGTGTATTCCCTGGTGGTAAAGGCGTTCAGCTGCCCCCCGACCGCGTCGATGGTCTCCGCGATCTCCCTGGCGCTGCGTCTTTGCGTGCCTTTAAAGAACATGTGCTCGATAAGATGCGAGATGCCTTCCCATCCGGCTGGTTCGTCGCGGGAACCGGCTCCCACCCAGAGCCCCAGGGAAACGGAGTGAATATACGGCATGTCCTCGCCGATGACGCGGAGGCCGTTTGGCAGCGTCGCGCGGTGATACAAGCAAAAACCCCTTTCCACCCGGACATCCAACTGCTGTGAGAGCCGCGGGAACATCGAAGTTCTGAGGAACGATATGACATGATTTACATGATTAACTCGGAGTTTGTGCAACTAACCTGATTCATCGCATTCAGAGCACAAACTCTGGTATCAAGTGCCAAGCGGTACATCCTGAAAATCATGTTAATCTTGTTAAAACCGGTTTTAATTTTACAGTCCTTCGAGATACTCTAGAAGCTGTGTGAAAGGGTCGCTTCCCGTCAACCTTACCCCGCTTTACGATGATTCGCGTTCTTGCGGCCTTTTTCCTCTCACCCCGGCCGATTGGCCGCAGACCTTGCCAATACCCGCCTCGCCGCCCAGCAACCACCGGCAGGAATACGCAAGCGGGCCGCGAAGGGAGAAGGCGCTTAAATTACGTCTACTGGAGGAAAACACTTGCAGGGCATCTGGTCCACTCTCCTGGCCATCCTGGTCTATCTCGGCACCATGGCCGGCGTGGTCCCGGCCGCCGGAACGGGAGCCGGTTATTATCCGCCCGCGACGGGCCTACCGGGTGGGTCCGCGACGCGCTCCCCGGCTTACGCCGGTGGCAGGGAGATCATGGCTTATTATGCAAAAAGACGCGCCGACGACGATCTGCCCTATCAGGCGCTCAATCGCGCCACGGGCATGCTGACCACCGTGATCCCCCAGGCATACCGCATCGACGGCAGCGGCCGTATCAGCGGCGCCCCCGACCGGCGGGCGTACGCGCTGGCCCGCGCCAGGGGACTCAAAGTCGTGGCGCTGGTCCAGAACACGGGTAATTCGGGCTTTGATGCCGGCGCGGTGCATGCCCTGCTGGCGGACCCGATGGCGCGGGCGCGCGCCGTGAACGGGCTGTACAACCTCGTGATCCAGTACGGTCTCGACGGCGTCAATCTCGACCTCGAAAACGTGCCGCCCGGAGACCGCGACCGGCTGACGTCCTTTATCCGCGAACTTGCCGCCAGGCTGCGGCCCGGCCGTTTCCTGTTCGCCGCCTCTTTGCCGGCCAAGATTAGGGACGAGCGCGGCTCGTCCTGGTCGGGGGCGTACGATTACCATGCCATCGGGCCTTACCTGGACCAGGCCGTCATCATGGCCTACGACGAGCATGTTCCCGGTGGGGCGCCCGGCCCTGTGGCCTCGCTCGGCTGGGTGGACGCGGTGCTGCGCTATGCCGTGACGGCCTTTCCCCGGCAAAAGCTCGTCCTCGGCCTGCCGGCGTACGGTTATGTCTTTAGCGCGAGAGGCAGCTGGGCCGTGAACCACGCTCAGGCGGTCTCCCTGGCGGCGCGGGCGGGTGCGAGCCCCGCCTGGGATTACCGCGCCCAGGTGCCGTTCTTTGTCTACACCGGGCAGGGTATCCGCCACACCGTCTACTACGAGGACAACCGCAGCGTGGCCCTGAAGGCCGGACTGGCCGCCAGGTACGGCCTCCGCGGCGTGGCCGTCTGGCGGCTGGGGTACGAGGACCCGGGTCTCTGGCGCGCCATCGCGGCAAAGCTGTCGGCGTAGAGATTAACCCGCGCCAAGCATCCTGCCCACGGTGACCAGCCGGTAACCCCGCTCGCGTAGGGCCGCGATGATCCCCGGCAGAGCGGCAAGCGTCGGCGCGGTTGGATGCATGAGGATGATGGCGCCGTTGCTGACTTTGTTGACCGCCCGCGCCAGGATAAGGTCTGGGCTGGGCCTCTGCCAGTCGATCGTATCCACCGTCCAGAGGATGGATCGGTAACCCAGTTCAGCCGCGACGCCCACCGTCCGGCGATCGAACTCGCCCGCCGGCGGCGCAAAGAGCCTGGCGGGCCGCCGGCCGATGATCCTGGCCAGGAGGGCCTCGTTGTCGAGGATCAGCCGCGTAAGCTGCTCCCGGGTCATGGTGCGGGGATTATCGTGCCGCAGGCCGTGGTTTGCCACCTCGTGACCGGCTCGGGCGACAGCCTGGACCAGCTCGGGGAACTTTTCCGCAAAATCGCCGACAAAAAAGAAACTGGCGGCGGCTTTTTCCCTCTTGAGCACGTCCAGCATACCCGGGAGCGATTCCTCGCCCCAGGCCACGTTGATGGCGAGCGCCACCTCGGGGCGGTCGCGGGGGCCCTGAAAGATCGGTTCGAAATACTCCCGCGTAATCGCGGGCGCCACGGCCTGGACGACGAGGTGCACGCGCTCGTTGGGACGCGCCAGGAAGACCGCGCGGATCGTGCCCGCCACATCCACGGCCAGGCCCCCATTCTCGGGGATGACCTCGCCCGTCTCCGTAAAGAGCATGGCGTTTTGTGGTTCACGCTCGAAATTGGGAGCGATCCGCCGGACGAGCCTGGTCAATTCGTGGGGAAGCAGCCCCGCCACGGCGAAATTCTCAAGCATCACACCCGGCTTGACGCCCATGAACCGCCGCTGCAGACCGCGCGCCTGTATACTGAGGACGAAGGCCAGGACAAAAAGGGCAAGGATCAGCCCGCTCCGCGACACCTGCCGTTTGCGTAAGAAAACGATCTGCACCACGCTCCCCCCTCCTCCGGCAAGAGGACATTCATTCCCCCGCTGCCGGCCCTTATGTAGTTATGCCCGGAGCCGGCGGGGTAGAAGGGGGGTACAACCTAGAACAGCCTGAGGCGCAGCAGATCGTCCCTGACGAATCCGAAGTCACTGATGGCCGAGAGCGCTCTGTCCATGGCTTTTTCCGGCGCGCGGTGGGTCAGGATGACAAGCGGGACATAGTTGTCGCGCCCCTTTGTCTCGAGTTGCACCACGGAGGAGATGCTGATGCAGTTCTCAGCCAGGGCCCCCGCGATCTTCGCCAGGATTCCCGGCACATCCAGGGTATAGAGACGCAGGTAGTAACGGTTGCCGATCTCCGCCAGGGGAAGGGTCTCGATCGCCGCTCCCGGATCGATGGTCCGGCGGCAGAAACGCTCGCCTTCGTTCAACAGGAGATCGCGGGAGAGATCCACGAGATCGCCCACGATGGCGCTGGCGGTGGGACGTTCCCCGGCGCCTGGGCCGTAGAACATGGTGTCGCCCACGAAATCCCCCCGGACGAATACGGCGTTCAGCTCGTCATTGACCGCGGCGAGCAGATGCCCGGATGGCACGAGGGTCGGGTGCACCCTGAGATCAATGCGCCCGCCCTCCTGCCTGCAGATGGCGAGGAGCTTGATGACATATCCCAGGGAACGGGCAAAGTCCACGTCGATCCGGCTGATGCCCTCGATGCCCTCCACGTAGACCTGATCCAGGCTTACCACGGCCGAAGTGGCGATGGAAGCCAGGATGGTCAGTTTGTGGGCCGCGTCGCCGCCGCTGATATCCAGCGACGGATCGGCCTCGGCGAAACCCCGGCTCTGGGCCTCGGCCAGGGCCTGGTCGAAGTCGAGTCCGTCCGTGGTCATCCTGGTGAGGATGTAATTGGTCGTACCGTTCAGGATGCCGTAGAGGCTGTCGATCCTGTTGGCCACGAGGCCCTCGCGCAAACCCTTGATAATCGGGATGCCCCCGCCGACGCTGGCCTCAAAGAGCAGATCCACCCCGTTGTCGCGGGCGAGCCGGAACAGTTCCCGCCCCCTTGCCGCCACCAGCGCCTTGTTGGCCGTCACCACATGCTTGCGCCCGCGCAGCGCCGCGGCGATATATGATGCCGCCGGCTCGAGGCCGCCGATGGTCTCGACCACGATGTCGATCTGTGGATCGTCGAGCACCAATCCCGGCTCTGTGCCTGTCTCGATCCCGGAGAGGTCGACCTCGCGCGGCCGCGACCAGTCCACATCCACGGCACATTTCAGGTGGTAAGTCAGGGCCGACCGCCTGCGTAAAAGCTCGGTCTGGTCCCGGAGCAGCCTGATGACGCCGGTGCCGACCTTGCCCACGCCCAAAAGCCCGATCTCGATGGTGTGATCGCGCATCTCAAAGTGCCTCCCCGCCCGTGAGTTAGTACGACTAGTCCGTTTTTACGACCATCGGAACAGAACCTTGTCCTGCTCGTGCTCGCAATGTACTCGTAATCGTCGTAGGAAAAAATAAACCCCTCGTCAGGGACGAGAGGTCTCGCGGTTCCACCCTAATTGCCCCTCCACGGGGCCTTCTCAAAACCGGGTAACGGCCGGCGCCGGTTCCCCTCGTCGGGGCCGCTCTGGGGTGGTCTCTCGCCGCGCTCACGTCAAAAGGCTTTCAGCCACGGCCTTTTTTCTCTGCGACGGATGTCGCGGCTACGCTTCCCCGTCCTCGCTTTTTTTCTATGGCTTAAGAAGCGCTGTAAAAAACCGTTCTTGGACCGATAAACACGTAAAACAGGGAACGACATCACATGATTTACATGATTAATGGGATTAACAAGATTCAAGATTAAGGTCATCAATGAAGATGACCTAATAGATAAATAATCCGTGTAATCCTGAAAATCATGTTAATCCTGT
>JBLNBS010000146.1:0-14575 GCA_050260175.1 Patescibacteria group bacterium
GCATGTACCAGGCCTTCTTTTGCGAGATGCCGAGCCGGTTGGCAAGGCCCACGGAGGAGATGCCGCGCTTGTCCGTGGCCATGAGAAAGATCGCCAGAAACCAGGTGCGCAGGGGGGTGCGAGTCTTGTGCAGGACCGTGCCGGCCGTGACGGAGACCTGGTAACCGCAGGCCGCGCACTCGTAGAGCCCGCGGCTCCGGATGGGGTAGCACTTGTCTTTGCCGCATCTCGGGCAGCTCCAGCCCTTTGGCCAGCGCTGGGCAAAGAGGAAACGGTGGCAGTCGTCCTCGGTGGCGAAGCGCGCCGCGAACTCCTGGATTGACGGGGGTCTTAACCTCATTGCGCGGTTTCCGGCCATACCCGGCGCCTCCTTTTCTCAAACATTTGTTCGTAGATTTCATCCTATCACGAGCGAATGTTCAAGTCAAGGGGTTTGGGGGCCTGAGTTGACGGTATGTTCAATCTAAGCGTCAGGTAGGCCGTGATGATTAGCGCGCCGCGAACAACCCCCTGATCCAGCCCAGCAGGGCCCACCATCCCCGGACGAGGAAGAAAGCCCTCCCGACCCGGTTCGCCGCGACCACGAGTTGGCTGCTCACCACCCTGCCTCCCTGCAGGACCTGCAGGCTGCCAACCACCGCGCCCTTTTCCAGCGGCGCGCGAACGCCTTTCTTTGGCGCGAGGCGGGTGTCATAGACCTGGACGCGACCGCGGGGCACGATGGTGACGAGATTGGCCGGAGCCACGGCCTTGATTCGGCCCCACGCGCCAGCAACGGGCACGCTCCCGACTGCTTGTCCCTTCTTGGCCACCACCCTGCGGATGAAGTTGCGGAAGCCGTAGTCCAAGAGGCGTCTTGTTTCGCGCAGGCGCGCGTCATTGCTTTCCGTGCCGAGGACCACGGAGAGCAGGCGCATGCCGTTGCGGGAGGCCGTGCCCACGAGGCACCAGCCCGCCTCGTCGGTGTGGCCCGTCTTGAGCCCGTCGGCGCCGCGGTAGAGTTTGACGAGCTCGTTGGTGTTGCGGAGTTCCGTGACGCCGGGCCGGAAAGTGTAGGTCCAGATGGCGGTGTATTTGAGGATGCGGGGGTGCTTGGCGACCAGTTCGCGCGCGACGACGGCGATATCGGCCGCGGACATATAATGCCCGGGATCGGGCAAGCCGTGGGCGTTGGTAAAGTGCGTGTCCCTCATGCCCAGTTGCCTGGCGCGGAGGTTCATGATGCGGACGAAATCATCCTCAGTGGTGTAGAGATGCTCCGCCACGGCCGTACTGGCGTCGTTGGCCGATTCCACGGCGATGGCGATCAGCATCTTGCGCAGGCTGAAAACCTCGCCCTCCCTGAGATAGACCTGCGATCCGCCGGTGCCTGCCGCGGCGGCGCTGGCCGTGATGGGTTCGTCGAGCCGGACGCGCCCGCCGTCCACGGCCTCCATGATGAGGAGCATCGTCATGACCTTGGTTATGCTGGCGGGCGGGAGGCGTTGCCGGTCGTTCTTCGCATATAGCACGGTGCCGCTTTCCGGCTCCATGAGCACGGCGGCCTTGGCCGTGGTGGCAAAACCCGGCTCCTCCAGGGGCAGGCTTCGCGCGGCTCCAGCCGGGAAGGCGGCGACGGCGGCCGCGGCGCTGATGAGCAGAGGAATCAACCGGAATTTCGAAAGCAAAAGCTTTACCCGAAGCTCTCTACCGCTTTGGTGCCGAGTGCGACCAAAGGTTCGAGTGCCTTTGGCGCAGGCATGGCGACCAAAGCCGGTACAAAAGGTGCTTTCGAAACCCGGGATCAAGATTCTGCGCAAGGTTATTGCCCTCCCGCATCCATTGTCCCAATCCCCGCCCGTTAGCGTTACCCATTCATCCCCGCGGGATACGTATTCTTCCAGCAGGCCGGGATCGGAGGAAAACGGGTGGCAGCCCCCTACATTGGGCCCAGGACGGGGATGGCCGTTCTCATGTGGCCCTTAGATCGGGCAGGGGCGGATAGACCGCCACCTCGATCCCGGCCTGCATCAGGAGGGCCAGCCCATGGCGGTCCGGGTAGTCGCCGGCCACGACGACGCGCGAGAGCTCGGTCTGGATGCACAGCTTGGCGCAGACTTCGCAGGGAAAACCGTTGAAATAGAGGGTGCCTCCTGCACAGCCGTCCAGACCCGCTTCGAGCAAAGCGTTCTGCTCGGCGTGGATGCCGCGGCACACCTCGATGCGGGTGCCGCTTTCGATATTCTCCGCGGCGCGCAGGCAGCCAAGTGAGACGCAATGCGGCAGACCCTTGGGCGCGCCGTTCACCCCCGTGCCGGCGATCCTGCCCCCGCGGTCGACCACGACCGCCCCGAGCTTGCGCCGGAGGCAGGTCGTACGTTCGCTGAGCACCTGGCAGATCCGGAGGTATACTTCATCGACGGACCAGCGGCCCTCGTGTGATTCAGCCATGCGTCCCGCCTCCCGTAAGGCTTTGGGACCCGCGTCCAAGCACCCGCCCGCGCAGGATATAACCCTGCACCATGGACCCGCGGATCGATCCTGCCGGTATTCCCCGCGAGCGCGGGCGATTCCTGCCGCGCGCCATGGAGTGCTCCTTTGACCGTGAACCTAGTTGGCTGCACAAACTCCTGGATAGCTTGACATCACACGATGCTTTATGGGAAGATCATGTATGGAAGCTTGGAGGTGGCCCGCATGCGACGCGCGTCGTGGTTCTTTGCGATCCTGGCCGTTCTCCTTTTCCTCCCAGCCGGGCAGGCATCCCTGGAGGATCAGCCGCCGCCCGGCGAGACGGCCGCGGAGCTGGCCAGCCTGGCGGCTGTCGGCGACCTCAATTTCGCGGGCGGCCTGGGACGGCTGATCCTGTCCGAGGGCCCCGACTACCCATGGCGCGCCACGGCCGATCTGCTGGCCGCGACCGACATCCTCCTCGGCAACCTCGAGGTGCCGCTCTCCCTGCGGGGCAAGGTATACACGCCGAAGAAATGGACCCTCCACGCGGACCCGCGCACGGTGGCCGCCCTGGTCAGCGGGGGGTTCGATGTTGTTTCGCTGGCCAACAACCACGCCATGGACTTTGGCCCCGCCGCCCTGGCCGAGACCATCGCCCTCCTGGATGAACACGGGATCGGGCACGCGGGCGCGGGCGCAGACCTGGCGGCGGCCAGGGCGCCGTGTTTCATCGCGCGTAACGGCCTGAACGTCGCTTTCCTCTCCTACTCCCTGACGTTTCCGACGGAGTTCTACGCGGGCAAGAACAGGCCCGGCACGGCGCCGGGCTACGAGAATTACCTGCGCGCGGACATCCCCGCCGCCAGGTCCCGGGCGGACCTGGTGGTCGTCTCCTTTCACTGGAGCGGCGAGATGTACAACTACCCCAAGGATTACCAGCGGCGGCTCGGCCGCCTTGCCATCGATCTCGGCGCCGGCCTGGTCGTTGGCCACCATCCCCACGTCCTGCAGGGGCTTGAAGTATACAAGGGCGGCCTGATCGCTTACAGTCTGGGCAATTTTGCGTTCGGTTCGCTCTCGGCCAAATGCCGCGACAGCATCATCCTGACGGTCGGCTTTGACCGCGCGGGGCTTGACACGGCCTGGCTCCATCCAGTCAACGTCAACAACTACGAGGTGGCTTTCCAGACCAGGCCGCGCAAGGGCGCGGACGCCGCCAGGGTCATCGCCGACCTCCGCCGGTTCTCCGCCGCTTTTGGCACGGAGATCGCGTCCGACGGGGACCGCGGCGTCATCCAAATCCGCCGTTGATCAGGCGGTGGTCAGGAGCCGCGCCTCGCTGCCGATCCGGTAGTCCGGGCGGTACCACGTATAACTGAGATCGGGAAAGATATTGTCCTTTGCCTCGATCTCCCGCAGGAATCCCTCCTCGATCTCCCCGGAGACGATCTGATCGTAGAGCCTGTTGAAACGGCCCAGGTGGTCCCTGGTACGCTTGACCGCGTACGGGACCATGGTGCCGGTCTTCATGATGAACGCCCAGTCGGAGCTTTGCGCCAGGAGGAGTTCGCGGGCGGCCTGGTTCAGCGCCCGGGCAAGCAGGCCGTCGGCGTACGGGTGGGCCTCCGCCAGTTCTATGAGGCGATCCGCGGCCATGTGGAGGTGGGGGTAGATCCAGTCGTTGCTCCCCTCCAGCCAGACCTCGCTGTACCCTTTATAGCCCCAGCTCGACATGGAGGGCGTGGACACCTGGTTTTTGGGGTGGAGGCGGAGGTATTCGCCGGGGCTGATCGTCTTGAGCGTATTCTGATCGTAAGCCAGCTTGCGCAGGAGGAACTCGAGCCATTCAGGCCCCTCGTACCACCAGTGGCCAAAAAGCTCAGCGTCATACGGCGCCACGACGATGGGCGCCCGGTCCAGGATGCCGCTCAGGTACTCCACCTGTTTTTCCCGGTTGAACATGAAATTGCCGGCGTGGGTGGCTGCCCGCTCGCGCGCGATCCAGTGGACGTAGGGCTGTTTGTCTGCGGTGCGGCCGGTGATGCGGTGGTATTTTAACCCCGTATTGGTCCTGATCCCGTGGGAGCCCAGGTAGGGCCTGATATACTCGTAGTCCAGATCGTGGCCGATGTCCCGGTAAAACTCCCGGTAATCGTAGTCGCCGGGGTAACCCTCGTCGGCGCTCCAGACCTGCTTGGACGATTCCATGTCCCGGCCAAAGGCGGCCACCCCGCTCGGGCAAAAGATGGGCGCATAGATCCCATACTTGGGTCTGGGCGTGGCGTGCAGCACGCCGTGCGCGTCCGTGCAGAAATACCGCAACCCGGCCTCGCGCAGCAATTCGTCCTGGCCCGGCTGGTAGCCGCATTCGGAGAGCCAGATGCCGCGCGGCCGGCCGAAATGTTTCTCGTGCAGGGAAAGCGCGGCCTGGAGCTGGGCCCGGACCGCCTCGGCGCGGAGCACGAGCGGCAGGTAGGCGTGGGTGGCCGGGCAGGTGATGATCTCCAGGCGGCCTCTGTCCTGCAGGCCGCGGAATCCCGCGACGATGTCCCGGCGGAGTTCGTCGACATAGAGCTGCCTGGCGCGCTGCAGGCGGGCCTGGTAGAGGCGGGCGGTGCCGTTGTACTCCGGCTGCCAGGCCGTACGGGTCACCTCTTTCCCCGAAAGCTCGATCAGGCTTTCGAGCCGCCTTTCGAAACGGCTCATGAGCAGCGGATCGAGGAACATCGAGAGCAGCGGGGGGGAGATGCTCATCGTGAGGGAAAATGGCACGCCTTCATCGGCCAGCCTGCGCCAGGAGTCGAGCAGCGGCAGGTAGGTCTCGGTCACGGCCTCGTAAAACCAGTCTTCCTCGAGGCAACCGTCGTGCTCGGGATGGCGGACATAGGGCAGATGGGCGTGGAGGATGAGAGCGAGGTAGCCGCGCGTCAAGAGGACACCCCCATGTTTTCATGCCGCTGGCTCGTAAAGGCGGTGTGGCCGGACAGGGCTTTAGAACGCTCGTTCAGCAGGTATAAGCACGGGGATTCATCCCCGGGTAAAGACGGTTTTCACACCGCTCTCAAAAACCGCGTCTAGTGTGTTTCCTTGTGCACCACGGGCGTAATGGTGATGCTCTCCACGCCGTCCGCCGAGGTGCCGGTGATCGGCACGGCGCGCTCGCCGTCGGGGAGGGAGTAGCGCGCGGAAAAAGTCCCGTCGGGGCGCAGGACGACGGGAAGGCCGTCGATGGTCACCCGCGCGTCGGGCTG
The DNA here is from genome assembly GCA_050260175.1 of Patescibacteria group bacterium. Taxonomy (GTDB): domain Bacteria; phylum Bacillota; class UBA4882; order JAAYXC01; family JAAYXC01; genus JBLNBS01. The sequence goes on from JBLNBS010000146.1 coordinate 5,685, forward strand.
GGTGGCGCCGTGGACGACCAGGTCGGTGGCTGCCACGAGCCAGAAACGCCGCTCCCCGGGCGGCTTTTGCCTGAAGGCGCTCCCGAAGGAGCTGACCGCGACAGACCCCATCTGCCGCGCGAGCCTCTTCGCAAGGGATTCCATGAATCCGGCCGAACCGGCCCCGGGGCCCATGCCCGCCCCGAGGCGGTACAGGCGGTAAAAATCCTCCTCGACCAACATCCATTCCTCGTCGATGACATCCGAGACGTGATCGGGCGGGGCGGTCACCACGTTCGAGCGGCAGAGGCTGACAAAACCCCTGCCCTCCACCACGACGCCCAGCTCCGCCTGGAAAGTGTGGCGCGGCCGGCCGGCCTCGATATACCAGGAACGCGCCTCCGGATTGATGCCGAGATCAAAGAAGGACGGCCCGGTCTCCGCTGCCTCCGGGGTTAGATCGTGGATGCGTAGCACGTTGGGGAGTTCCCAGGTCTCGCGGCCGGTCTCCGCCCGCAGGCGGTCCCGTTCGGGGCCGGCCACCTCCCAGTAGGCATGCAGCCAGTATGGATCCCGCACCAGGAGCACGATCCTCGTCCGGCCGTATCCCCAGGGCAGTTGGTACGAAGGCCAATCGGCAGGCGCGGCTTGCGGCGGCGCTCCGCCGGGCTGCCAGGCGGCCTCGATCCTTTTGGCGGCTTCCTCGATCAGCCCCTGGTAATCCGCGCCTCCCAAACCCGTCACGGGATCAATACCGGCCTTACCGGCAGGCTCGTCCATGGAACATGCTGCCAGGTCCTCCCGGGGCATCGCGATCCCCCTTTCGTTTGGCATAAATAGTAAAACCACGGCCGCGGCTTGCCCCGGCTTGGCCAAGAGCCGTCCCGCAAACAAATCCGCAGCAGAAAAGGCCTGCAAGGTTACGGGGCCACCGCCCCGGCTCGGCAACGTCCCTAATAATATTGTTCCGGCCCGGTTCGTTTATGCGGAGCAATCAACTAAATTCTTCCATTTTACCGCCCAGCGGGCCTGGGGGTTTGTGCTGCCAGCACCAGCCGGCTACCGGTACGTCTGTCCCGCCCATCATACCTGTTTCTTGGCGCCAAGTCCGGCGTGGAGCGGTGGGGTGGCCATGTGCGGCTGAGCACGGCAGGATCGGCCGCGGTAATGCAGAATACCTTGTTTGGCTTGTGCGATTGCCCCATCCCGCCCCGCCGGTCATGGAAACCGCCGCTCGGGCGCCTACAGGGAGATGGTATGATGCGGAAAGGATGGCGCGTAATCTTCCTCAGCCTGCTTCTCACCGCCGCTCCCCTCCTGGCGGCCCAGGCCGATCCGGCCGTTGTCTTCCGCCAGGACGAGTTCTCTTTCGAGCTGATCCTCGCGGCCGCCGCAGGCGACCTCGACCGCGACGGACTGGCCGAACTCGTGGTGACGGGACGCAATTACCTCGAACCAGAGGTCGGCGTGGAGATCCTGCGCTACAGGGAACGGGGCTTTGCCTCCCTCTGGCGGAGCGGGAACCTGATGGAGAGCGAGAGCACCGTGCTGGCCCTGCCGTTCGTTCTCCCCGGCGGACCCGTCCTGCTCGTCCTGACGCGCACCGGATACCGTATCTTTCGTTATACCCAAGGCGGTTATACCGAGGAATCGCGGGGCGCGATGCCCCTGGCCCTGGATAAGGCAGCTTCGGGCGACTTGATGGCGGCCTGCGGCGACCTGGACGGCGACGGCCAGGATGAGGTGGCGATCGCCACCATCCTGCGCCACACCAAGCAGGGATCCGTCAAGGCCCTGCAAACCCTGGCCTGGCGTGACGGCCGGTTGATCGCCGGCGCGGCCTCGGATGAGGTGGGCAATATCCGCGCCCTGGCCGCCGGCGACCTGGATCGGGACGGGCGCGCGGAAATCGTGGCCGACGTGGGCATCGCGGGCGGCCCGGGCGAGCTGGCCGTCTATGCGCTGGCCGGAGAGGAACTGCGCCGGACGGCTGTAGTCAAGAACGCCATGCCCAAGGTGGCATACGGCCTGGCCGTGGGCCGCCAGTTCCCCGAGCCGGGGCTGGCGGTCTTTGCAGCCAGCCAGCCGGGCCTCATGCGCAGCTTTCGCTGGGCTGCAGGCGGGCTGACCCCTGCTGGAAAAGACTTGTCCATCAAGGGGAACAGTCCGGCCTATCTCTGCACGGGCGATCTGGACGGGGACGGCCGCGAGGAACTGGCCCTGGCGTGCTACAAGGCGCGCCTCCTGGTCCTCGCGCCGGCCGCGCCATATCTGGGCTTGGAGCTGGATCGCAAGGCGCTGCGCCCGGCCGAGCCCCTGCGGCGATGGGATGACACGATCTACGCCGAGGCGGCGTCCCTGGCCGCCGCGCTCGGCTGGCGGTGCTCCGCCGCCCCGGGGGGGACAGAGCTGCGCGGCAAGACCGCGGATGGCGGTGAGCGCGTCCTGGCCGTCGGCGCCGCGACCCTCGAGGTCACCGTGGACGGGGCCGCGGCTGAGCTGGTCCCCAAACCGCGTTTATACCTGGATTACCTTTATCTGCCGGTCAAGCCCCTGCTGGAGCTCTTCGGCTACCGGTGCGCATGGGACGCGGAGCGCGGGGTCCTGCTCGTGGGGAGCAAGGCGCCGTGAGGCGGCGGGCAGGCATCCTCGCCCTCCTTTTACTGCTGGCATGCGGCGCGCCGGCCGCGGCAACGGGCGCAGGCGCCGGCGCGGGTCCGGGCGTAGCCGTGGAGATCGGCGCCCCCGAGCCCGCGCCGGCGGGCAGGCCGATCCTGCTGCGCGTGGCCACCTTTAATCTTCACCATGGGGTGGACCCGCACGGCCGCCCCAGCTTGGACACGATCGGGCGTTTTTTGGCGGATAACCGCGTGGATCTGGCCGCGCTCCAGGAGGTGGACCGCAACTGGTCCCTCCGCAGCGGCCTGCGCGATCAGGCGGCGGTCCTGGCGGAGATGACCGGCCTGCATCTCGCCTTTTTGCCCACCCTGTCCCGCGGTGCCCAAGGCTACGGCCTGGCCGTCCTTTCGCGTTTTCCCATCCTCCGGGAGTTTTCGGGTCTTTACCGCGCCTCGGGCTCCGAGCCCCGCGGTTATCTCGGCGCCGAGATCGACACACCTGGCGGCAAAATCAGCTTTGTGGCCACGCACCTCGGCCTCTCCGCCGCGGAACGCGACGGCCAGACCCGCGAGCTGGCCGCCGTCCTGGCCGCTCTGCCGGGGCCGCTCGTCATGGCGGGCGATCTCAATCTCGTGCCTGATGCGGTCGCGGCGGGCATATCCTCCCTCTTTCGGGACGCGCTGGCCGCGGCGGGGCGCGGGCACGAGGGCACGCTCCTCACCGCGCCGGGGCTGGCCGCCAAGCGGGTGGATTACCTCTTCGTCACGCCCGAGTTCCGTATAGAGAGCTGCGTGGTGCCGGAGGTGGATCTCTCCGACCACCGGCCGATCCTTGCCAGCCTGTCGCTCTACGTCGATTCGGTGGCAGGGGGCTGCCAAAGCCTGCCTTGACCGATACGGTCTGCGGCATCGGCGCCGGAATCGCGATCTGGTTCGATCCCCACGATCGCCGGTATTCTCGACACCGATTCCTATACCGATACCGGCCCCGGTTCTCCGGAGCCCGGTCAATATTACCCCATACATTCCTGCCAGGCTTTGGCCCTTATCAACGCCGCGGTGCGTGGTATGATGGATCCGGGAGATTGTAGAATGCCGGGGATGCGCGTTTTTGCGGACTTCCACACGCACACCGTCCTGAGCCACGGCAAGGGCACCGTGGCCGAGAACGCCAGGGCGGCCGCGGCCCGGGGGCTCCTGGGCGTCGGCATCACCGATCACGGGCCGGCCAACTGGTTCGGTGTGGGGATCAGAGACCTCACCTCCTTCGATCTCCTGCTCGAACAGGTCGAGAGCTGCCGGGGGCGTTTCGGGAACTTGGCCGTGCTGGCTGGCGCCGAGGCCAATATCGTGAGTTACGACGGGGATCTGGACGTGCCGCCGCCGGTGCAGCGCCGTCTCGACCTGGTGCTGGCGGGCTTTCACACCCAGATTACGCCCAAAAGCCTGGGTGACGCCTGGCGGTTCGTGGGCGGCGCCATCCTTGCCCGGCTCGACCTGAGCCTGCGGCGGCGGGCGCGCACGGCCAACACAAAGGCTGTGGCCGGGGCCATGGCCCGGAATAAGATAGACATCATCACCCATCCCGGGCTCAAAGTGCCCATCGACACGCCGGAACTGGCCCGGGCCAGCGCCCGTTACGGCGTGGCGTTGGAGATCAACGCCAGGCACGGCGTGCACTCCTTGGGCTTTGTGCGCGCCGCGGCCAGAGCCGGCGCGGTCTTTGCCATCAGCAGCGACGCGCATCGCCCCTGCGACGTCGGCCGCCTGGCGCCGGGCGTGCGCGTGGCGGAAAGAGCCAGGCTCGGACCCGGCCAGGTGATCAATGCGCGGTTTGACGGGGGCCGGTAATCCGGCGGAGGAGGTCGGTGGACATGCAGCAGCCCATCAGGTTCGTGATCGTCACCGGCCTCTCGGGCGCGGGCAAATCCGAGGTGAGCAAGTGTTTCGAGGATCTCGGCTACTTTTGCGTGGATAACCTGCCGCCCGCGCTGATCGGCAAGTTTGCGGAGCTCTGCATGCAATCGGACGGCAGGATCAACCGGGTCGCCCTGGTCGTCGACATCCGCGGGGGGGGCTTCTTTGACGATATCGCCGGCGCCTTGGGAGAACTCGAGGAAAAAGGCTTCACTTACGAGATCCTCTTCCTCGAGGCTCAGGATCAGGCCCTGGTGCGGCGGTTCAAGGAGACGAGACGGAGGCATCCCCTCTCCGTCTCAGGCAGCGTGCTCGAGGGCATCAGGTCGGAACGGGAACGTCTGCAGGAGCTGCGCGGCAAGGCTACGCGGATCGTGGACACCACGGATCTCAGCGTTAGGGATCTCCGCCGCCAGTTGACGTCCGCATACGGCCTTTCGCCCGGGGGGGACCGCTTCCAGGTGAGCATCGTTTCCTTCGGCTACAAGCACGGCCTGCCGCTCGATGCGGATCTAGTCTTCGACGTCCGCTTTCTGCCGAATCCGCACTACGTGGAATCCCTGCACGATCTAGATGGCAACGAACGGGCCGTGGTGGATTATGTCATGAAATGGCCCACCGCGGCCAGGTTCTTGAACCGGCTCTGCGATCTCATGGACTTTTTGCTGCCGCAGTACCGAAAAGAAGGCCGCTCCGGCGTGTTGACGGCGGTCGGCTGCACGGGCGGGCAGCACAGATCCGTCGTGATCGCCAACCGCCTGGGGGAATACCTCCGGGAACGCGGCTATCTCGTGAGCATCGATCACCGCGACGCGGAGGCTGAAACAAAGGAAGCCGCCGGGAGGTGAATTACCGGCCATGCTGATCCGCCCGGTTTGGGGAGGTTTGGCCGTCATCATCGCCGGGGCTCTGGGCGGAGCCCTGCTGGCCCTGACCGCCGCCGACGCGGGGCATGGCCCCCTCCCGGCCTTTGCCGGCCTAGCCGGCCTGACCGTGGCTTGGCTGACCTGGCGCGGCGTGCAACGGGGTTTCCTGACCGGCCTCTGGGAGGGCGGCCACGCTCCGCCTCCCGCGCACGGCCCGCGCATCGTCGTCATCGGCGGCGGCACCGGGCTCGGCACCATCATCAGGGGCCTAAAGGACGTTACCGACAACCTGACGGCCATCGTGACCGTGGCCGACGACGGTGGCAGCTCGGGCCGTTTGCGCCAGGAATTCGGCATCCTGCCGCCCGGCGACATCAGGAACTGCATCATCGCCATGGCCGACCTGGAGCCCCTCATGGAACAGCTTTTGCAGTACCGGTTCAACAGCGGCTCGGGCCTGGCCGGGCACAATTTCGGCAACCTCTTCCTGACGGCCATGACCGGCATCACCGGCGATTTCGAGCTGGCCGTCAAGGAGTTGAGCAAGGTCCTGGCCGTGCGGGGGCAGGTCCTCCCCGCCACGCTCGAGGACGTGTCGCTCCGCGCCCTGATGAAGGACGGCACCGAGGTCAGGGGCGAGTCCAGCCTGCGCGGCGAGAACGCGGGTATCGAGCGCATCTTCCTCGACCCCGGCGACTGCAAGCCCGTGCCCGAGGCATTGGCGGCCATCGCCGAGGCCGACCTGATCGTCATGGGACCCGGCAGCCTCTATACCAGCGTCATCCCCAACCTCCTGGTGCGTGAGATCGGCGAGGCGGTCCGCCGGGCGTCCGGCCTCAGGGTCTATGTCTGCAACGCCATGACCGAGCCCGGTGAGACCACGGGATATGCGGCCAGCGACCACGTCAGGGCCCTCCTGGCGCACGGCGGCGAGGGCCTGCTCGACCTCGTCCTCGTCAACACGGAACCCATCCCACCCGAGCTGGAAAAGGCCTACGCACAGGAAGGCGCGGCGCCGGTCGAGGCCGATACGGACGCGATTGCCGCCCTGGGCGTTGCGCCTCTCTCCGACTCGCTCATCGTCAAGCAGGGCCTGGTCAGGCACGACGCGGCAAAGCTGAGCCGGATCCTCCTCGGGCTCCTGCGCGTGCGCAGGCTGGCCGCGGGTCCCAAGGCGCGCTGGCGCCGGCGCTTTCACCGCACCCTGCGTTCGCTCGCGACGCGCCGGGGGGCGTGACCCTCACCACTTCTATCCCCTCTCCCGCGGCGCGGGAGAGAGCGAGGGGTGGTCTTTACAATGCCGGCCCGGGCGTATAGAATAGAACCGTAGGCCACAATTGCATAGTACCTTCAGGGCAGGGTGGGGCCGGGCAACCGGCCGATTCCCGACCGGTGGTGAGCGGGCGACCGCGAGTCCACGCGCCGCGTAAAAACGGCTGATCTGGTGCAAAGCCAGAACCGACGGTATAGTCCGGATGAAAGAAGGCAAGATTATTACGTTATGCCGCGATGCCCTGGGTACTATCCCGGGGCATCGCTTTTTTGTCCCCGTCCAGAGACTGCGGCAAAGAGCCGTAATTCAATGCGAGGAGGCCTTGCGGCGGCATGATCGAGGTTTGCCGGGTCAGCCTCTCCTACAGCGGCCACGAGCGCGAGCTGGAGGAGGTCGATTTCCAGGTGGCGCGCGGGGAATTCGCCAGCCTGGTCGGGCCGAGCGGCTGCGGCAAGTCGAGCCTCCTCCGCATCGTCGCCGGGGTGCTCAAGCCCCTCTCGGGCGGGGTCAGGATCGGCGGCAGGCCCGTCCTGGGACGCGCCGCCAACGTGGGCTTCGTGCCCCAGGACGGCCTCCTCCTGCCCTGGCGGAGCGTCCTGGCCAACGTGGCGCTCCCTCTGGAACTGGCCGGGGCGGCGCCCGCGGAGGCCGGCCGCGCGGCGCGGGAGCTGTTGGCGCGCGTGGGCATGGAGGCTTACGCGGCCAGGCTGCCGTCGGCCCTCTCGGGGGGCGAGCGGCAGCGGATCGCCATCGCCCGCGCGCTGGCCGGGGAGCCGGAGGTGCTCCTCCTCGACGAGCCCTTTGCCTCGCTGGATGCCATCACGCGCGAGGAGCTCAACCTGGCGCTCCAGGACGTCTGGCTGCGCACCGGCGCCACCGTGCTGCTCGTGACCCACAGCATCGCCGAGGCGGTCTTTCTCTCCGATCGCGTGCTGGTCATGGGGGAAAAACCCGGCACGCTCCTGGGGGAGGTCCGCGTGGACCTGCCGCGCCCACGCACCCTGGCCGACCTGGGCCGCGCCGAGCTGGCGGCCCTGGCGGGCGAGGTCCGCTCAATCCTGGTAAATGGAGGCGATCGCAGTGTCCAGGCGGGCTAGAACGGGCGAGATGCTCCTCGGCGCCGCGGGCGTGGCCGCGCTCTTCCTGGCCTGGGCCGCCCTGTCCCGCGTCTACCTGCCGGTCATCCTGCCGGGGCCTTTGGCCGTCCTCCGGCGCCTGCCCGATCTCTGGCGCCAGGGCTACGCCTACCACATCCGCGTCACCCTGGTCGAGGCGGGGGGGGGATTCCTGCTCGGGCTCGCCGCGGCTCTGCCCGCGGGGGCCCTCCTGGCCCGCAAACGCTGGCTCGAAAAGCTCGTCGCACCGTATATCGTGGGCTCCCAGGCCGTGCCGATCGTTGCCCTGGCGCCGCTCTTGCTCCTCTGGTTCGGCACGGGCCTCTGGCCCAAGGTGCTCGTGGCGGCCCTGGTCGCCTTCTTCCCCATCCTCACCAACGTGATCGTGGGTCTGAAGAGGGTCGACCCCCGCCTGCGGGAGCTTTTTGCCATCATGGGCGCCACGCGCTGGCAGACCTGGTGGAAGCTGGACGTGCCCGCGGCCCTGCCGGTCATCTTTGCCGGTCTCCGGATCGGGCTCACGCTCTCGGTCATCGGCGCCGTGGTCGGCGAGTTCGCCGGCGCTGACCAGGGCCTCGGTTTCCTCGTCAACTGGGCCAAGGGCCTCTTCGACACCCCGCTCATGTTCCTGGCGTTATGTCTCTTGGCCCTGATGGGCGTGGGCTTCTACGCCCTGTTGGGCGCGGTCGAGCGGCTGCTCATGCCGTGGCGGGGGAAGGGATGAAGTGCATTCGCCGGCCTCTTCCCGGTAGAGGCCTGTACCAAATCCGGAACTCACCCCCGGCGTGCGCGCCACCTCAGAGCCTGGAAGGCTTATCAGGTGAGGGGCCAGGAGAGCCATCAGCCGAACCCCCTCTCTTTTCAAGCGAGGGGGCCGGGAGGTGAGTTCAAAACTTGCTTGATCAGCAGCTTGTTCCAGTGATCTCAAAAACAGCTTGACACTTATCACTAGGTGCGCCTCAATACTCCGATGGGCTTCGAAGCGGCTGATTGCATCCGGCAATCCCAGGGCCAGGATGGCCCAAGAGCCGCGAATGCCAAGGATGGCACCGAGCGAGCATGCCGTGTGGCTCGGCATCCGTGCCTGCGCCGGGGTTTTCTTGGGTCAGGTATTATAGACCCA
>JBLNBS010000147.1:0-16291 GCA_050260175.1 Patescibacteria group bacterium
CCCGCGAGGTCGTGCGGCGGGCCGTGGAGTTCAAAGGCCCCGACCGGCTGCCGCTGCGTTTCGAGGCCCTGGGCCTCTCGGACATCTTCGACGCCGGCTGGAACCAGACCGGCGTGGGCGACAAGGCCCTGCGCGAGACGGTGGACGAGTGGGGCTGCGTCTGGCGGCGGTCCGAGGTGGCCAACATGGGCCAGGTCAAGGGCCACCCCCTGGCGGACTGGTCCGCGCTCAAGTCTTTTGCCTGGCCGGATCCTGACGATCCGGCCTTTTACGCCGGCATGGAGGAGCGCCTGGCGGCGGCCGGGGACAGGTACGTCATGACAAGCGTCTTCATGCTGCTTTTCGAGCGCATGCACGCCCTGCACGGTTTCGAGAACACCCTGGCCGACCTCCATCTCGAGCGCGGGCGCCTCGAGGAACTGGCCGACCGGATCGTCGCGTTCGACCTGGGCCTGATCGAGAACATCAGCCGGCGGTTCCCCGGGGCCATCCAGGGCTTCAGCTTTACCGACGATTGGGGCACCGAGCTTGCCACCTTTATCAGCCCCGCGCTTTGGCGCGATTTCTTCAAGCCGCGCTACCGGCGGATCTTTGACGCGGCCCATACCGCGGGGTGGCACGTCTGGATGCACACCTGCGGCAAGGTGAACGGGATCATGGAGGATCTCATCGACATCGGCCTCGACGCGATCAACCTGCAACAGCCGCGGGCGCTGGGCATCGAAGAGATCGGGCGCCGTTTCCGGGGCAGGATCTGTTTTGAGTCGCTCTGCGACATCCAGGCCACGCTGCCCTTCAAGGATGAAAAGGAGATCGCGGCGGAGGCGGCCCTGCTTCTCGAGCATTGGGCCGCGCCCGGGGGCGGGTTCGTGCTCTCGGACTACGGCGACGGCGGGGCCATCGGCGTGCCGCCCGAAAAGAAGCGGGCCATGCTCGAGGCCTTCCTGGCTGCCGACCCTTGGCGTACCTAATCCTCCGGCAGTTCCCACTTCCACCTCCCGTCCTCCCGCACCATCCGCGCCGTGTAGCGGGCGTTCGGCTCCACGTTGCCCTCCAGGACCTGCCGTCCGGCGATCACCACAGACGCCTCGTTCCCAGACGCTTTTTGCCTGGTTACCCGGTAGGCGCGCCAGCTCCCCAGCCCCTCTGCGAAACCCGAGACGTCGATCCCGGACGCCGCGCCGTAGGTCCGCCGCGCGTCCGGCCCCATGAGCTTCCACATCTCCGCCCGATCGGGGATGGCGGCGATGAAGAGATCGAGCGCGTCGGCTGGCGCGAGCCGCCTGGCCCAGGCGCTGTCCGCGGGCGGGTGGAGGAGGCGGAAAAGGAAGCCCTCGCCCGTGAATGGGTGCTCGTCCGTGCCCGCGCGCTCACCCTCGATCTCGAGGATGACGCCTTTGATCCCCGGAATCGAGGCAGCGGTGTAGGCCAGTTCGTCCAGGAGCGCCCCCACGCGGGCGGTACCCCCGATCCGTTCCAGTTCGCGGCTGAAGTTCAGGCGGACGACGGGCCGCTCGTATGAGACGTCGAGGAGCCGGGCATTTGCGGGCAGTGAGCTGTAGTACCCCTTGCTCTTTTCGGCCGCGGTCGGCCCTGCCAGCAGAGCCCGCACGGCCGCGCGCACCCGGCCGGCCGCGGTGGCGCGGGACAGGGCGGCGCGCCTCCGCACCGCCGTGGGCGGGGTGTCCGGCGCCCCGGCGCGGTGGAAATACACGTCGTAGGAAACGTTGGTCTTGGCCGGGCTTGGCGCGGGGCGGGCCGGGCCGCGGCAGGAGAGGCTCCCCAGGGCGCAGGCCAGGATGAAGAGCGCCAGTGAGACGCGGGCTACGGATTTATGCAGACTCATACGGACTAGCCTCCGATCCGCCCTTTAGTCTTTCTCCGGCTCTTTGATCTCACCCTGATGCCGAATAATCGGCCTATACGATCTGAACTCAAAGCGCAGAATAAAGCCTCCCCGCTACCCCCGCGCCCCTGTCTCCGGCGCCGCGCTCCCGGCGCGGCCGCGCGCCGGTGCGAGGCCTCCGCGCGCCAGGGCCGGGCAGTCCTCCCAGCGCATCGGTGAATCGTCCAGGATGACGTATTCCATGGTTTCCTTGCGGTCCGTGACCACGAGATGGCCCGGCATTTTCAGGTAGCCAAAGCTGAACTCACGTCCGCGCTCGGCGGGGCTGGACGGGGAGAAAATGGACCTGGAGCAGGAGATCCCGGGACGAGGGCGAAGCATGGGTTGTTTATGCCGGTTACGGGGGTTGAATGAAGCTTGTACACAGGCCGTCTTGTCACGGCGGGGGTTTTTTTCGCCATGTTCCTGTTCGCCGTGGCCGTCACCAGCCTCAGCCCGGCGCTCCCCGCCATCGCGGCCGAATTCGGCGCGGGGCTCGGCCGGCTTGGACTCATTTTTACCAGTAATTTCCTCGGTTTCTGCGCCGCGCTGTCTTTCAGTGGCTGCTTCTCCGGCAGGATCCCAAAGAGCCGCTTCTTCGTGGCCGGCGGCCTGGGCCTGGGGCTGGCGCTGGCGGCCATGTCCGCCGTGCCGGGCCTGAACTTCGCCTATGCCGCCATCTTTTTCGTCGGCGGTTTCGGCGGCCTGGTGGAGAGCATCGGCAGCGCCGTGGCGGCCGATCTCAACCCCGGCCGCGTCGGTCCAGCGCTCAACCTGGCGCAGGTTTTTTTCGCCCTGGGGGCGCTGGCCGGCCCCATGCTCACCAGCGCGTTCATCGCCCGCGGCATCTCCTGGCGCCTCATGTACCTGGGCACGGGCGCGGTCACACTCGCCCTTTTCCTCCCGTTCCTCTTTGCCCGCTTTCCGGATCCGCCCGAGGAGCGGTTCTCCTGGCCGGCGCTGCGCGGCTTGGCGCGGGACGGATGGTTTCTCGGCGTGCTCCTCGTCATGGCCGCGTACGTGGGGGTGGAGATCGGCCTCTGGGGATGGCTCGCGACCTACCTGGGGAGGGATCTCGGTTTCTCCGTCGTGCGCTCGGGCTGGGCGGTGAGCCTCTTTTGGTTGGCCATGACGGCCGGCCGCGGGGTATGCAGCGCGCTCCTGCGGCGGGTGCCGGCCTCGCGCGTGCTCATCGGCCTCACCACCCTGGGGCTGGCCGCCACCGTGCCGCTCGTCCTCCCCGCCGCGCGCCTCCCGATCTGGCCGATCGTGGTCCTCCTGGGGCTGGGCCTCTCCGGCATCTGGCCCACCATCGTGGCCTACGGCAGCGCCCGGCATCCCGGGCACCGCGTCCTGGTCTTCAGCGCCATCGTGGCCAGCGGCGGCCTGGGCGGGCTCGTGGTCCCGGCTCTGGTGGGCGCGCTCGCCGAGGCCGCGGGCTTTCGCAGCGGGCTCTTCCTTTTGGTGCTCCTCCAGGCCGCCATGCTGGGAGGCCTGGTGCTCCTGGGCAGGCGGCGGGCGTAAAATACCCCCCTCTCACCCCATTTGTACCCCCCTCCCGCACCGCGGGTGAGGGGGATTGGCACCGCTTTGCCTCCCTTGGGAACGGGGGAGGGGCAGGGGGTGGGGATAGAAAAAGGGGCGCTCCGTTGCGCCCCTTGACATGTTCTGCGGGCCGCTCGTCAGGCCAGGATTTCCTGGGCCCGCTTGAGCCCCTGGGGTCCAAAGATCATGCTGAGGTAGAACCGGCGGCCCGGGAAGGCCTTGCGCATGGCCTCCAGGTTGGACCAGGGCTCGAACTCGCCGAAATTGATGTCATAGCCCACGCACTCCGGCAGGAGGTGGGCCAGTTTCTGGGACATCCAGGCCTCGAGGACGACCTGCACCCCGTGTTCATCCGCGAATTCCAGCATCTTCGCCAGGTTCTGGTTGGCGGTCGCGAGGCGGGGATCGCTCGACTCGTTCATCGCCACGGGCTGCGTGACGATCAGGCACGCCCCGGCGGCCAGCTTGCGCTCGAGTTTTTCCATCTCTTCCTTGAAAGGCTCGTAATGGTTGAAGGCCACGCCCATGACGAATTTACCGGGATAAGCGCGGCCGATGTACTCCATGAGCTGCACGGAGGTGACCGTCTTTACCTCGCGGGGATCATAGCCGAGATCCTCGGGCTTGAGCCGGGGCAGCCGCTCGCTGCCGTCGCCCGAGACGCAGAGGAGGTACTTGGCCCCGAGTTTCAAGGCGTGTTGCAGCAGGATGTCGAGATCCTGCTCGTTCTGCTCCTTGCTGGGGTCGTATACCTCGCTCGTCTTGCGGTGAAAGGTGTTGAGGTGAATCATGAGGTTTTCGGGGCCGACCGGCAATTCAAAGGCATCGATCACCTCGGGCGCCATGTAGGAGAGGTTCCCCATGGGGTTGTCGGTGATGCAGATGAGGCAATCGTTCTCCAGGAACAGCCTGTACCTCTCCTGGAACTTCTCGAAGTCCTGGGCCTCGGTGGGGGAGTTCTGCTTTGGGGCCAAGAGCTCGAGGAAATGCCGGTCGATCAAGGTCGTGGCGGGCATGCACAGCGCTCCTCCCTGGGTTTGTTTACCCCAGAACTTCGCGCGCCGCCTGAGGCATCCCTGCCTCTTTTACCGTGGCATCCTGCGATCTTGGCCGAGGATCTTGCCGGACGGGAGGAGGACAGATACTCCGTTCTAAAAAAGGCTTCAGGGCGTCGATCATGCCTCGTGCGTCCCGAAAGCGCATGCCGCTCCTGGAAAACGGTTGCGGGTCCATCAGATGACCGGGAGGCCCGCTTTCTCCTGGTGACATCCGTCAACATCATCCCAATGCGCATTCGCTATGGTCGGCAAATCTCCTGCATGAGGCCTGTCCGCCGGAGGTCAGGAGCCGCCGCTTTAGGGGCGGTGTAAAAAAGGCCGATCACCGTCAACCCAGGGTTGAAACCCTGGGCTATTCAGAAAAACACTTCTAAAACCCGTACGTCCTGTACGGGTTCGGTGAAACTTCGAAGACTATCCGAGCCCTGTCATGGAAGACAGGGCTTTCGAAAGGTCTTGCAGGTGTAGCCCCGGGATTCATCCCGGGGTTGAAGAACGGGTTTTTCACACCGCTTTAGGGGCGCGCGCTTTTATACGACGGCAGGTGATCGCAGGCCCGATCGTGTATATTAACGATCAACGGGATTACACCCGGACTGTGATAGCCCAGCATTGTGGCTTATACTTCCGATCTTTCTTCGCAGCACCGCCGAATCCCCGCAGGGATCTGAGGATGCTTTTTGGATCCCGGCCCAGGTATTCATTCCTGGGCGCGGATTGCCCGAAGGATAAAGATGAATACGCACACCTCTTTAAGCATTTACGCGCCTTAGCGCCTTCGCGTGAGATAAAGGGGGAGTAATACCATGCAAAACGGTCTCTTCAACATCGCCATCGCCGGCTGCGGCATGATCAGCGGCTTTCACCTAGCGGCCCTGGCGGAGATTCCGGCTTTCCGCGTGGCCGGCGTCTGGGATATCCTGCCCGAGGCCGCCGCGGGCGTGGCGGGACGGTACGGGGTTCGCGCATATCGAGCTTATGAAGACATACTGGCCGATCCGGCGGTGGACGCGGTCGACATCTGCCTGCCGAGCGGCCTGCACGCCGAGTATGGCATTCAGGCGGCCAAAGCGGGCAAGCACGTCATCGTGGAAAAGCCCCTCGACGTTACCCGCGAGGCCGTGGACGGCCTCGTCCGGGCCTGCCGCGAGGCGGGCGTCACCTTAGCCGGCATCCTGCCCTACCGCTTTGCGCCGTCCTACCTCAAGGTCAAGCAGGCCCTGGACGAGGGCCTCCTGGGGCGGCCGATCGCGGGCGAGGCCGCGATCAAGTGGTACCGCGATGAAAAGTACTATGCCAGCAGCAACTGGAAGGGCACCAGGCGCCTGGACGGCGGCGGCGCCCTCATGAACCAGGGCATCCACATGATCGACATGCTCCTCTGGTACCTGGGCGAGGCCGTGTCCGCGGCCTCCCTCGTGCGCACGGCCAGGCACCGGATCGAGGTGGAGGATCTGGCCGTGGCCGTGGTCGAGTTCCGAAACGGCGCCGTCGGCACCATCACGGGCGCCACCGCTTTGAAGCCGGGCTTTCCGGAAAGGGTGGAGGTGTACGGCGAGAAGGGGGCCGTGGCCCTGGAGGGGGGGCGCGTGGTCCGCTGGCGCGTGGACGGCTGCCGCGAGGAGGACTACCTGGATCCGCCCGCCACGCATTCCTCCAGCGCCGACCCGGCGGGCATCACGGCGGAGAACCATCGCCGCCAGTTCCAGGCCATCGCCGAAGCTTACAGGCAGGGCGCGCAGCCGCCCGTGGCGGGCGAGGAGGCGGGGCGGGCGGTCCGTTTCATCCTGGCCCTCTACGAGGCGGATGGGAGATGGGTGGAGATTGGAACGGACACGGACTTGGGTTGCGCAAAGTAGAATCCCTCTATCTCCCAAAGGGAGCAGAAGCTGGTCGATGAAGTGAAACCCGGGATTGACCCCACGTTGACAGTTGCCCCCCAGGGGCGATCTATACGTTATCCATAAAGAGGGCGTTCTGTCATGGGTGACATCATAAAGGAGTTCTTCGTGGACAACCTCCATGTCCGGGTCTGCCGCGACCGCCGGGCGCTGGGGAGGGCCGCGGCAGGTGAGGTGGCGGCCAGGGTCCGGGAACTCCTCGGCCACAAAGAGCGGGTGGGCATGATCTTTGCCGCCGCGCCGTCGCAGGACGAGTTCCTGGCCGCCCTGGCCGCCGCTCCCGGGATCGACTGGCCGCGCGTGGCCGCCTTTCAGATGGACGAGTATCTCGACCTACCGGCCGGGGCGCCGCAGTCCTTCGGGCGGTACCTGCGCGACCATCTCTTCGACCGTGTGCGGCCGGGCATGGTCCATTTCCTCGACGGCAACGCCGCGGACCCCGACGCCGAGTGCCGGCGCTACGCGGCGCTGCTCGCGGCGGCCCCCCCGGACATCGTCTGCCTCGGCATCGGGGAGAACGGCCACCTCGCCTTCAACGATCCCCCGGCGGATTTCGACGACCCCGCGGCCGTCAGGCCCGTGGCGCTCGAGGCGCGCTGCCGGATGCAGCAGGTGCACGACGGCTGCTTTGCCACGCTCGACCAGGTGCCCGCACGCGCCCTCACCCTGACCATTCCTGCTTTGTTCGCCGCATCCTGGATATACGGCATCGTGCCTGGGGCGGCAAAGCGGGAGGCCGTGGCGCGGGCGCTGCGCGGCGCGATCGGCGCGGACTGCCCCGCCTCGATCCTCCGCCGGCACGGGCGGGCCATTCTCTTCCTCGATCCGCAATCGGCGGGCATGGAGATGTGAACCCCCAACCCCCGCCTGGGTTTTATGGCCCGTCATGCAGGGCGGATGCATTCCTCAACTTGAAGGATCCTGCGTTTTGGGGTACAATGGGATCGACAAAGGCCCCATCCGGATCGCGGCCCGCCATTCTGAGCGTGGAAGGTGAAGCGGCATGCAGTGCCCAAAGTGCGGTCGGGAGACGGTCCAAGCCAAGCTCAGCTTCGGGGGGGCGCAGCTCGATTGCTGGCTCTGCCTCGGCTGCAACCACCTGTATCTGCGGGCCGGCGCCGAATACCGCCGGGAATCGCGCGGGCAGACGCGGGCGGGGACGGTCTCGGGCTCCGCGGTTCCGCTCATCGAGTGCTGCGAGCTCACGGCGGAACAGGAGAAGGCGGCCAAGCGGCTGCTCGGCTCGTAGGGCGGTCATTCGGCCCCGGTGAAGATCTCGAATATCCCGAGGCGCCGCAGTCTGGCCACGATCTCCTTGATCGTGGCCGCGTTGAATTTGCGCAGGATGTTGACGGCGTGGGTGCGGACGGTGGAGGCCTCGACGCCGCGGAGCGCGGCGATCTCTGTCTGGGTTCTGCCCTCGGCCATGAGCCGGAGGATGCTTAGTTCGGTCGGGGTGAGCCGGTAGGCCACGTTCAGGGTGGCCGACATGCCGGCCACCTCTTTGCGGAGGGCGCGGAATTCCTCCCGGATGAGGCGGGCCACCACGGGCCGGATGGGGGACATGTTCCGGGCCGCGGCGCGCACCGCCTCGAGTATTTCCGCCGTGGACGCGTTCTTGAGCACGTAGTCCACGGCGCCGGCCTCAAAGGCGGCAAAGACGGTCTCGTCGTCCTCGAAATGGGTCAGGACGACGCAGCGGACGCCCGGATCCTCGGCGGCCAGGACGCGGATGGCCTCCACACCGGCCCGCTGCGTCTCCATCTCCAGATCCATGAGCGCCACGTCGGGACGGTCCTCCCGGGCGCGCCGGACGGCTTCCGCGCCCGTACCGACCGCGGCCACCACCTCCATGTCGGCCTCGTGGCCCAGGACCAGCGCCAGGTACTCCCGGATGGGCTGCATGTCGTCGGCGACGAGGACGCGAATCCGCTCCGCCATGTTCACACCTGCTTCTCAAACCGGTTACTGAAATCACTGGATCGGTTGAACCACAGATTCCACAGATTACGAGGATAAGCCATGATGTTAGATTAATAATACTCAATTTTAAGGATCAAGGAGGTGTATATGTTTTAATCTGTGACTATCTGTGTTATCTGTGGTTGATTGTCTCTTCAATCGCCGGCGAAAGCCGGCTTGGCCAGGGGCGGACCCAGGCGGCCGGTTCGCCGGTCAAAAGCGGGATAGATGTTCCAGGCGCGTTTGACCCAGCTGTGGGTGCGGTAGTACTCGTCCAGGGCCGCGTTCCAGAGCTCGTCCATCCTGCGCAACTCGGCGCGGAGATCGCCCCCCCGGGCAAGGATGCGGGCAAAGACCGTGCACGGATTCTCCGCCGGCGGCTGCCAGCCCGGGAGATAGGGATTGGTGGCGAGGTAGTCGCGGTCCAGGGTGCCGGCAAAGTCCGCGAAACCGCGCACCGCCGCCTGCCGCTTCACGTATTTTTGGGCCACGAGCGGATCGGGATCGATATTCTTGCCCTGCTCGTAGAGGATGGCCCTAATCTCGTAGCGGTTGAACCACTTCACGACCTCCCAGGCCTCCAGCCGGTGCCGGGTCCGCCCGTTGATGCTCCAGAGTCCGCCCGTCATCATCGCCCGCGGCTTGCCGTGGAAACGCCCGTCGTAAGTCGGGATTGGGGCCACGCCCCACGGGCACTTGGCCGGGAACTGGTCGTTGAGCACGCCCACATCCCAGGACTCGCCCATGAACATGCCGATGCGGCCCTCGGCGAACTGGGCCCGCAGGGCCTCGTTGGTCAGCGCGGCCGCGCCGGGAAAGAGGGAGCCGTCTTTCTGCAGGTCAAGGATCAGCTGGAAGATCCTTTCGTACCCGCCCATGGCCCAGCGGCCCTTTTGCCAGTCCCAGTATGCCGGCTCGCCGTTGGCCTCCGCCCACTGGCTCGGCATCCACTCCAGCTGCCACGATCCGGTGCCGCAATAGGCGAACCCGTAGTAGCGCCCCCGGCCGGCCGCGGTAATCCTGCGCGCGCAGTCCCGCAGCTCGCGGTAGGAACGGGGGGGCTTGTCGGGATCAAGCCCTGCGGCCCGGAAGAGGTCCCGGTTGTAGATCAGGCGCGAGTTGAAGACCTGGGCCGGGATGGCGTAGACATGCCCCCTGTAGGTGGAGACGCCCTCGATCCAGTACCAGGTCGGCCATTGGGCTTTCCAGGCGGCAAAGCCCGGCAGGTCGTCGAACCAGGACATGGCGCCCGCCTCGAACGGGTTCCCGTATCCCGTGCTGTAACCGGTGTTGTAGAGATCGGGGCCCTCGCCGAGCATCTGCGCGGCCTGAAAGACCGGCGCCGAGTCGTCGCCCACCACGCGCAGGGCGAGCCTGATGCCCTTGCGCCTGCCCACCGTGGCGTTGAATCTGGCCACCAGGTCCTGGGTCAGGTCGGCCATGTGCCGGTGGTGGGTCCACATTGTCAGCCTGGTTACGGGTTTGGCGCCGGCCGGCAGGGAGGCCGCCGCCATGGCCAGAATCGCGGCCAATATCGCCGCGGCTTTCCGCCGAGGCATGATTCACCCGCCCCCTTTCCCTGTACGAGAGGCGATTCTACGTGGCTTTCGCACGCGCCAACCCGGCCCGCGCCGAAGAGACACGGGGACGCGGGTTCTCCCGGCAGCGCAGGACGATCTCGACCGTGGTTCCGGCGCCGACCCGGCTGCGCAGGTTGATGAATCCCCGGTACGCCTTGATGACCCTGTGGCAGTACGCCAACCCCATGCCCCAGTTGGAGAGGGCGGGCTTGGTGGTAAAGAACGGCCTGAAGACCTGGCGCACGTTTTCCTTGGGGATGCCGCGTCCGTTGTCGGTGATGCGCACGTAACCCCACTCGTACTCGCAGCCGATCTCCACGCGGATGCCGGGGCCGCTGTCCTCCCCGCGCCGTTCGGACACGGCGTCGCATGCGTTTTGGAGCAGGTTTTCCACGCAGGCCACCAGGTGCTCCCGATCCCCCCAGACCAGGACATCCGCGCTGCGTATGACGGTTTCCACCTCAATGCCGGAGAGCCTGTCTTCACAGCGGGCGAGGGCCTGTTCCCAGACGGCGCGCCAGGAAAGGACCGTGGGATCGGTGCGCAGCCGCCCCGCCTGCCTGTGCAGCACATCCAGCTGGGAAAGGCCCTCGGCGCAGATCTCGCGGGCGCGGCGGATCTGGGCGCGCGCCCCGGCGGGGCGATCGCCTTTCATCTCGTCGAGCTGGTGCAGGGCCAGGTCCATGGCCATCTGCGCGGCCAGGAAACGGTTCTTGAAGGCATGCAGCGCGAGCCTCGCCGCCTGGTTGGCCATATTGATCTGCCTGTCCAGATCCCTCGTGCCCACGCGCCAGGTGCCCAAAAAGCCGTAGCGGACGATGGAGAGCGCCACCGCTCCCATGGCGACCAGGGCCGCCAGGGGCATGACGCGCAGGAGGGTCACATCGAACTCGGGGTAATTCGGCACGGGCAAGAGGGCGGTGGCCATCACGCGGGCGTTGAGCACGCCGGCCGGGCCGGAGCAAAAGAGGGCGGCATAGAAGAGCGAGAGAACTCCGACGCCCACACCGACGCAGAGGGCCTGGGCGCGTTTCTGGACGATCGCCGCGCGCCGCAGGAGCCTGATGATGCGGGCCAGGGCGAGAACGAGCGCGAGGATGACAAGCACCTGGGCCGTCCCGTCCACGTATAGGAGCAAACGCGCCCAACGAGCGGCCCGCCCGGGATCGGGCGCGAGCGCGGCGCCCGCCTTGTAGAGCGTGAAGAGATGCCCGGGATCGTAGAACCAGAGCAGGCCCGCGGCGAGCAACACGACGGCGCCGGCCAAGCACCAGTCGGACTTTTGCCAGCGCGCGGCCGCCCCGGGCTTTGTGTAGGAGATGGAAAAGCCGGCCACGGCCAGCATGAAACCCACCGCGCTCCAGAGGCGGTAACGGACGAATTCGTCGAGGGAAAGGTGGGCCAGGATGCGCCAGGCCCAGCCCGGCTGGTCGAGGGGCAGGGCCATGATGCCCTCGAGGTGATAATTGCCGAACCGCGAGATCAGCCCGATCAGTCCCAGGATGCAGCAGGCAAAGGTGAGGGTGATGAGCCCTAGCCAGGTGGCCTGGTAGCCGCGGGGCACCCTGGCCGCCATGAAGAGCGCGAAGACGAGGAAGAGGATGGCCACGAAGGGCACGGCCGGAAGCCACCTTCCATGCCGGGCGCCTGAGCGAGGGTCGTTTACCCGGCGTGCTTGGTCATAAGGCCGACGGTGCCCTGAAGGACACCGCTACACAAATGCGGGCAAGCCGTCCGTGGCTGGGATTAGTATCGCGTACGTTTTCAGGGCCTTTAGGCCCTTGCCAGATTTTGTGTAGCGGCAGGCTCTCAGCCTGCCGTCGGCGGAATGAGCCTCCTAGAGCAACCACGGTTCAGAACACAGCCAGGCCGATTATACGCCGCAGAAGCCGTCCCGGCTCAACCACTACCCGGACAGAGCCTCCATTCTTTCTGCGCCCGGCGTCAAACCGGCTCGCCGGCGCCGACCTCGGCCGCCAGGAGATCCAGGTACCGGCCGAAGGACGCCAGGGCCTGCTTTACAGGTTCGGGGCTGGTCAGGTCCACGCCGGCCCGCTTCAAGAGTTCGTTGGGGTAATCCGTGCAGCCCGCGCGGAGGAATTCGAGGTAGCGCCGGACCGCGGGGCCGCCCTCGGACTTGATCTGTTCGGCCAGGGCGGCGGCGGCGGAAAAGCCCGTGGCGTACTTGTAGACGTAGAACGCGTTGTAGAAATGGGGTATCCTGGCCCATTCCAGGGCGATCTCGGCGTCGATGACCGTCTCCGGACCCAGGTAGTCCCGGTTCAGACCCAGGTAAACCTGGCAGAGATCGTCGGCGGTCAGGGCGTCGCCCGCCTCGGCCCGGGCGTGGATCTCCTTTTCGAACTCCGCGAACATGGTCTGGCGGAAGACCGTGCCCCTGAAGTCCTCGAGGTAGCGGTGGAGCAGGTAGAGCCTGGCCGCCCGATCGGACGTCCGCGCGAGCAGGTGGTCAAAGACCATGGTCTCGCTCAGGGTCGAGGCCACCTCGGCCAGGAAGATCGAGTAGTGGGCGTAGACGTAGGGCTGGGCGCCGTATGAGTAATGGGAGTGCATGGCGTGGCCCATCTCGTGCGCCAGGGTGAAGAGATCCCTGAGCCGCCCCTCGTAGTTGAGGAGCACGTAGGGATGGACGCCGTAGGGCCCCCAGGAGTACGCGCCGCCCGTCTTGCCGGCGCTCTCGTACACGTCGATCCAGCGGCCGGCGAAACCGGAACGCAGGACGGCGCCGTATTCCGGGCCGAGCGGGGCCAGGGCCTCTGCCACCTCGGACTCGGCGGCAGCCAGGGGGTACTCTGTCCCGGGATCGGGCACGGGCGAGGCGTAGATGTCGTAGAGATGCAGCTCATCCAGGCCCATGAGCCTGCGCTTGAGCGCGAGGTAGCGGTGGAGCAAGGGCAGCCCCTCGCGCACGGCCTCGATCAGGCTGGTATAGACCTCGACCGGCACGTTGTCGGCAAAAAGAGCCGCCGCGAGGGCCGAGTCGTAATGCCTCACCCGTGCCTGATAGACGTCGCACTTGATGCTGGCCCCGAGCGTGGCCGCCAGGGTGTTGCGGCGCTGCCCGTAGACCTCGTAGAATTTCGTGAAGGCCTCGCGCCGCACGCCGCGGTCCGGGCTCTCCAGAAAACGGATGTAGCGCCCCTTGGTCAGCTCCACTACCTGTCCATTCGCG
Source organism: Patescibacteria group bacterium (assembly GCA_050260175.1). Classification (GTDB taxonomy): domain Bacteria; phylum Bacillota; class UBA4882; order JAAYXC01; family JAAYXC01; genus JBLNBS01. The sequence continues at coordinate 13,125 of JBLNBS010000147.1, forward strand.
TCGGTGATGGACGGGAACTTGAGATCGGCCGTGTCCAGCATGGTGAAGATGTTGTCCGGGGCGGAGAAGATCTCGCCCGCCTGGGCCAGGAGCTGCTCCTCGCGTTCGTTCAGGGTATGGGGCCGCCGGCGGTCGATCTCGTCGAGGTGATGGCGGTAGAGGCCCAGCCCGGGCTCGGCGGACAGGTATGACTGGATGGTGCCGGGCGGCAGGGCCAGGATCTCGGGCACGATGTAGGACAGGGCCGTGGAGAGCTGGACGCTCAAGCCCTCGGCCCGGTCGTAGAGGGCCTGGCGCCTGGGATCGCCGTTGTCCTCGTCCCTGCGCATCCTGGCGTAGACGTAGACCTTTTCAAAGAGGCCGCCGAGGCGGTCCCGCTTTTGCAGGCACGCCAGGAGTTGCTGGGCGGAGCGGCCCAGGGTGCCGCGATAGGCCTCGATCTCGGGCAGCAGCTTTTTTACCTCGGCGAACGCTTCCTCCCAGGCCTGGTCCGTGGGGAAGATATCCTCCAACCGCCAGCGGTCGGCCTCGGGGATCTCGTGCCGTTTTGGCAGGGTTTGCGCAGGGGTCATGAAAAGTCCTCCTCCTGAGTGATTGGCTCATCTTATTTTCTTATCTTCCCCAGAGCGCTGGCGCGGACGGCAAAGATCGCGCAAAGCAAGCACGCCTCCACGCGGGTGAACGCCGTTGCGTCCGTTCTTTACCCGGATCTATTTCCGCGCGCGCGGCCCGTATCCTCCATGCCCAGCATTTCCTGGCCGCGTGCTTTGGATGAGCCGGCCCGGCCTCCGCCGTTTTACGCTCAAAAAAGAAGGGAAGCGGGCCGAGGCGTGGAAAAGGGCAAGCACAGTCTGGAGGTCATGATCATGGCACAAGAAGGCAAGAAAGGCCTCTCGTACGTCGTCGCGGCTTTCGCGGCCTGGGGCGTGCTGCCCGTCTACTGGAAACTCATGGCCGGCGTGCCGGCGGCCGAGATCCTGGCCCACCGCGTCGTCTGGTCCCTGGTCTTCGTCGCCGCGCTGCTTTTCCTCGCGGCCGGGCGCCGGGCAAAGCTCGGAGCAATCCTGCGGGACGGTAAAAAGAGGCTCTATTTCCCCGCCACGGCCGTGCTCATCGGCGCGAACTGGTTCCTCTACATCCACGCCGTCAACTCCGGCCACATCGTGGAATCGAGCCTGGGCTACTACATCACGCCCCTGCTCAACGTCCTTTTGGGCCTCGTCTTCCTGCGCGAGCGGCTCAGGCCCGCGCAGATCCTGGCCCTGGCCCTGGCCGCGGCGGGAGTAATCATCCGCACCATCCAGTACGGGAGCGTGCCCTGGATCTCCCTGGGCCTGGCCCTGACCTTCAGCCTGTACGGCCTCTTGAAAAAAGCCGCCGACCTGGACGGGATCAGCGGGCTCTTTCTCGAAACAGCCGTCCTGGCCCCCCTGGCCCTGGGCTTCATCATCTTTTGGCAGGCGCGGGGGGAGGGCTCCTTTGCCGCGGCGGGCGTCCCCACCTCGCTCCTTTTGGCCGGGGCCGGCGTGGTCACGGCCACGCCCCTCCTCTGGTTCGCCGAGGGGGCTCGGCGCGTGACCTTGACCACGGTGGGCTTTGCGCAATACCTATCGCCCACCCTCAGCCTGGCCCTGGGGGTGCTGCTGTACCGGGAGCCTTTTTCCGGCTGGCACGCCGTGAGCTTCGGGTTCATCTGGTGCGCGCTGGCGGTCTACTCGCTCTCGCAGGCGCGGCAGTTCGGGGCGCCGGCCAGGGCCGCCAGAAACTGTTGCGAGCCGTAACGAACCTCAAGCATCTAGCGGTCTTGATGCTGGCTTACTCGGCGGGTTTAAGAGTGAGCGAGGTTGTCAATTTGAAGCCCGAGGATTTCGATGAGGAACGTCGTCTGATACGAGTGCGGGGCGGCAAGGGAAGAAAGGACAGGGTGACGGTGCTTTCCGAAGTCGCCTTGGGCGTCGTAAAAGCCTATCGGAACAAATGGCCAATCGGGCCATGGCTCTTTCCGGGAGCCGATCCCGCGAAGCATCTGAGCGCGAGGACCGTCGAGAGGATCCTGGAGGCAGCGAGACTTAGGGCTGGAATACCTCAGTACTTCAGCGTGCACGCTCTTAGACATTCGTTTGCCACGCATCTTCTGGAGGCGGGGACGTTATATCCAGGAATTGCTCGGGCATAGCAGTTCGAAGACCACCGAGATCTATACGCATGTAAGCCGGAAGGCCTTGGGAAAAATCGTAAGTCCGCTGGATACGATGGGATTGAAAGTCAACGAACAGGACCCCAAAAGCGGCATAAACGACACGTGACGGCCATGACCCAAGTTGGGGATCATAAACGACATTTGGAATTTACCACCAATACGACACGTGTCGTCCATGACATAGATCTACACCATTGCCTTAATAGGGCCAATAGCGGCTTCCATGCCGCTCTGAAAACACAAAAGAGGGTGTATTCATGGAGGTATTATCTATTCCGGGAGTGGGCGGAATACTAGAAAAGCAAATCGATGGTACTGAATATATTTTGATTCAGGAAAGATGGAAAGAAGAAGCGCCAAATGAAACAGGATTAATTGAAATACCCGCTGGCAAGATTAGAGCGTTTGAAAATATCTTTGATTGCCTTTGTAGAGAAATAAAGGAAGAAACCGGTTTAGACATTGTAAAGATAAATGAAGAAGATGAGAGCCAAATAATAGAGTTAAACGGCTACAAAGTATTAAATTACCATCCTTTTTCATGTTCCCAGAATATAATGGGGAATTACCCGGTTATGGTTCAGGTTTTTATTTGTAAGGTAAAAGGTGAGGTTATCAAAGAATCAAATGAAACCAAAAACTTACGATGGATTTCAATAAAAGATTTAAAACGAAAATTAGAAACTGAAAAGGACAAATTTTATCCAATGCATGTAAAAACTTTAGAAGATTACATTATATATAAAGGATATTAAAGATGACGCCATCCATGGCTAATTTTAGGGAATGGCAACGGCGTAGATCAGCTCCGTTCCTGCTTCGGGGCTCGGATAGTCAAAGAAAGTTAATTCGAAGAAGCTGTCATTTCATGATGTATTGCAATGGAGTTTATTCATGGAGCAGTCTCGCCCACATTTTCAAAACCAAGTCGGCGTCGCCACTAGGTTTTGAAAATGTCAGGAACGGG
>JBLNBS010000148.1:0-3662 GCA_050260175.1 Patescibacteria group bacterium
CCATCCCGAACACGGCAGTTAAGCCCCTCAGGGCCGATGGTACTTGTCGGGTAACCGGCCGGGAGAGTAGGTAGCTGCCAGGAGCTAAATTAAAACCCGCCGCGTATAACGGCGGGTTTTAGTATGGCTCCTGGGCGCCATCCCAGAGGGCTCTTTATGTTCCTGAACGACTTCGGTGGTCCGACAAGCTCGAGGGTCTTACCACACCACGGGTATCCTCTCCCTGGCCTCGATCGCCTCCGCGCCCACCTCGCACCGGCAGACCGCCACCAGTACCCCCGCTTCCGCCGCCTGCCGCAAGGCCCGGTCGAACTCAGGATCCTGCGCCGTGTTGGGGGCGAACCGCCGGCCCCCGGGATGTTGCACCATGAAGATGACGGCGGCCCGCCGTCCCTCGCTCGCCAGCGCCGCCAGGTGCAGCAGATGCTTGGTACCCCGCCCGGTCGGTGCGTCGGGAAAGAGGGCCAAACCGTCACGGACCAGGGTCACGCATTTCACCTCGGCCGGGCAGGTGCGTTCGCCGTCCCGGAATTCCAGATCGATCCTGGACTTGCCGGCGGCAACTTCTCGCTTGACCTCCCGGTACGGCGAGAGCTCAGGCAGGAGTCCATTCCGCCACGCCTCCACGGCCAGCGAGTTCGAGAGTCCCGTGTGGATGCAGACGAGATCCGCGCCACCGCGGGCCAGATAGACGGTGGCGGAGGTGGCGCCGGCCCTTTTGGTATTGTTGTCCGCCACCCAGAGCTCGTTGCCGGGGAAGATCAGCTCGCGCAGCCGGCCCGAACTGGGAATATGCGCCGCGAGGATGCGTCCGCCCTCCCTCACCATGGCGGCAAAGCGATTGTTGCGGCTCAGACAGACAGCCGGACGAAGAGGAGGAAAGCGCATTATGCTCGAAAAACCTCCCCCTTCTTGCCTCTGGCTTCCGCGCGTTCCACGATCAGGTCCACGAGTTTCTCCTTCTTGCGCCAATTCCGCGCCAGGCCTGTCGGATCGAGGCCGTGCCCGCTGATGACGGCCTTCAGATCCCTGACCTCCAACATCTCCAAACGGGAGCGGAGGCCGCCGGCACCCTCGGCGAAGAATAACCCGAAAACGTCCAGGGCGGGCGGCGCTGGTGCGGCTCTTTTCCTTGGAGCCGGTGCGGGCGGAACCTCCAGGTCAAAGCCTTCGAAGAACTCGGGCCGCTCCTCGAGCCGGGCCGCGAGCGCCCGTAGAAAACGGGCCGCTTTTTTAGCGTTCTCTTCGTTCGACATGGCTCAAAAACTCCTCTGCCAGTTTATCGTAGTTCTCGTACAGGGCGCCGTAGCCGTACTTCTGCTTGAGAGTATTGACGTGGACGGCATACTCCGCCGCTTCCGCGCTCTTGACGGCCAGAGGGATTATGGTGTTGAAGACGCGCGGCACCCAGCGGGAATCCGCTTTTGGAAACCGCGAGCGGCTGGTCAGATCTTGCAGGATCGTTTGATGCAGGCGGCTCTGCCCGCGATACATCGAGATGACGATGCCGAGCGGCGCGATTTCCTTGCCCGTGATCTCGTTGAATTTCCCGATCCGGGTCAGGATCAATGGTATGCCGTAGGTGGAGAGGATATCGGGCACGCAGGGGATCAGGTAGTAGTCCGAAAGGAAGATGCCGCTCAAAGTCGTGATGCCCAGATAAGGCGGGCAGTCCACGAGGACGAGATCGTAGTCCTGCAGAATCGGGTGGATGGCGTCCCGCAGGATCGTGACGGGATTCGAGATGAAGTAACGGCCGAGTGGCACCAGGGCCATGGAATCATGGATCTCCAGCAGGCCCGGGCTGGAAGGGAGGAGATCCAGGCCTGGGATACCCCCGCCTATGTTGGAGACGGCCCTGACGACCGCGCGCTCGATCTGGAAACGCCCCGTGTTGTCCAGCCTGTCCCGAAAGAGCTGGGCAAGCGTCTCGCCGCGGCGTTCCTTGGCGAGCCAGAGTTCTTCCGGGATGAGGGAGACCGTGGCATTGGTCTGCGCATCCAGGTCGATGACTAGGACCCGCTTGCCGTGCTTGAGCGTCAGAAATTCGGCCAGGGCTATGGTCATCTGGGTTTTGCCCACGCCGCCCTTGAGATTGATTGTGCTGACCACCACGGCCATCCAAGACCCTCCCGGTATCCTGTTCGAGCAATGATGCAAGGCTTATTTCTGTTTCGCCCCAGCGCGGTAAATTCCTGTAAGCACGCTTGACAGATACCGGTTTTTGCTTTATCATACTACCCAACAACTGCATATTGAGCCCGAACGAAGGCCGCAGGAGAGAGGCGCCGTCCGGCGCCCGCCGAAGGAGTCAAACTCTCAGGTACAAAGCACTGCGGCTGGACGGACCTCTGGAGAGACTCGCAAGAGCGCCGAAGGGGCAGAGGGGGCGACCCCGAATCTCTCAGGCAAAAGGACAGAGGAGCGAAGTGCGTGCTTCGTCCGCGTCTGTCCGGAGGTCGGGAAACAAACCCGGCCTCTTTCGATCGGGCCGTAAGGGGGCGTGCGGCAAGAGACGTCGATCGGACTCATTCGTTTTACAAAAGCGATGGGAGGCTTATCGTCATGACGAAACCTGTACGGAAGCCCAAGAACCCCAATTACTCCTCCGGCCCCTGCGCCAAGCATCCCGGCTACAGCCTGGCAGCGCTCGGCAACGCCCCCCTGGGCAGGTCGCACCGGAGCAGCCTGGGGAGGAGCAAGCTGAACGAGTCGATCGTCCGCACGAAAAAGCTGCTGGGCCTGCCCGAGGACTACCTGGTCGGGATCGTGCCCGGCTCGGATACGGGGGCCATGGAGATGGCTATGTGGAATCTCCTCGGCGCCAGGGGGGTCGAGGTGGTCTATTTCGAATCGTTCGGCAAGGCCTGGGCCGCGGATGTCAAGGACCAGCTAAAACTGGCGGACGCCGTCTACCACAAGGCTGACTACGGCCAGCTGCCCGATCTCTCCCGCGTGGACTGCGACCGCGATGTTGTCTTGACCTGGAACGGTACGACGAGCGGCGTCAAGATCCCGAACGGCGACTGGATCCCAGCGGAACGCAAGGGATTGACCATCTGCGACGCGACTTCGGCCGTGTTTGCCATGGAGATGCCCTGGGACAAATTGGACGCCACCACTTTTTCCTGGCAAAAGGTCCTGGGGGGCGAGGCCGCGCACGGCATGCTGATCCTTTCCCCGCGCGCGGTCGAGCGCATCGAGTCCCATACGCCGGCCTGGCCGGTGCCAAAGCTCTTTCAGCTGCGCAAGAAGGGCGCCCTGGACCGGGAGATCTTTACGGGCTCCACCATCAACACCCCCTCCATGCTCTGCAACGAGGATTATCTGGACGCGCTGGCGTGGGCAGAGTCCATCGGCGGGCTGCCGGCTCTGATCGCCCGCACAGAGGCCAATCTGCGGGTGGTCGAGGCATTCGTCGCGGCGCATGACTGGATCAGATTCCTCGCCGCCGAAGAGCGGATCCGCTCCAACACGAGCGTCTGCCTGTCGATCGATCTCGACGAGGATCGCCTGCAGCGCCTCGTCAAGCTGCTGGCCCAGGAAGGGGTGGCGTACGACTGCGCCTCCTACCGGGAGGCCCCGCCGGGCCTGCGTTTTTGGTGCGGCGCCACCATAGAAGAAGAGGATCTGCGGATCGTCATGGACTGGCTGGCATGGGC
>JBLNBS010000149.1:0-8237 GCA_050260175.1 Patescibacteria group bacterium
CCTCCGCGGAAGAGAAAACCATGACTGCTTAGGGAGGTTGGTTAACTTGACCGATCAGGAACTGCTAACCGCGATCAGGCGCTGCCGGCCGGCGGATCTCGCGGACGCCCTGGACGCCCTGGGCCTGGTGAACACCGGCAGCATGTCGCCGGCCATGCGCCCCCTCCGCCCCGGGATGTCCATGGCGGGTTTTGCCTACACCGTCAAGCTCCTGCCGGCCAAGCGCGCCGTCAGGAGCTGCCGGAACCTCGAGGAATACTACGGAGAACTCACCCGCTGGTGCGAGGAGACATACGGGTTTGCCGCGGGCTTCGCCCCCGGGCAGGTCGTGGTCATTGATGCGGACGGCTATCCCGGCGGCATCTGGGGATCGGCCATCGCCCTCGAGGCGATGACGAAAGGCGTCGCCGGCGCCGTCATCGACGGGGCATGCCGCGACTCGTACGAGGTCAATCTCGAGGGGGCCATGGTCTGGTGCACCGTCCGCACCTTCAATCACGTCTATGCCCGCCTGACCTGCGGCGGCGTAAACGTGCCCGTCTCGTGCGCGGGCGTCCTGGTGAATCCGGGCGACGTGATCTGCGCCGACGACGACGGCGTGCTCGTGATCCCGCGCGGCCGCGCGGAGGAAGCAGCCGGGTTGGCCCTGGGTATCCGCCGCGACGATCAGCGCGCCCGCGCAAAGTTCTACCATGAGCTGGGCAGGCCGCGTGATGAAACCCTGGGGGAGGAATAGCCCGCCCCGTGCCCACGCGGCTGGCGGCAGGCGTTGATGTATGCGCAAGCGACTCGATGTCCTGCTCGTGGAGCGCGGCCTCTTTGAGAGCCGCGAACGGGCGCAGCGGGCGATCCTGGCCGGCCTGGTCCATCACGACGGCCGGCAGGTTGACAAACCCGGCCAGCTGGTGGACGGGGAAGGCCGCCTGGAGGTGCGCGGCGGCCAGCCGTACGTCAGCCGGGGCGGCGAAAAACTCGCCTTTGCCCTGTCCGCGTTCGAGCTCCGGGTGGACGGGAAGACCTGCCTCGACATCGGCGCCTCCACGGGCGGTTTCACCGACTGTCTGCTGCAGCACGGGGCGGCCAGGGTGTTCGCGGTCGATGTGGGCCGCGGCCAGTTGGCCTGGCGGCTCAGGCAGGATCCGCGCGTGGTGGTGCTGGAAGGCGTCAACGCCCGCCACCTACGGCCCGGGGACCTGCCCGCACGGCCGGACCTTTTGACCGTCGACGTCTCCTTTATCTCGCTCGGCCTCATCCTCCCGCCGGCATTGCGGATCCTGGACCGGGAGGGCGACGCGATCGCCCTCATCAAGCCCCAGTTCGAGGCGGGCCGGGAAAAGGTGGGCAAACACGGCGTCGTGCGCCGCCCCGAGGTGCATCGCGAGGTAATTGCCAAGGTACTGGAGAGCGCGCGGGGCTTGGGCATGCGCCTTTGCGGCCTGACCCATTCGCCGCTTTTGGGGCCGCGGGGGAATATCGAGTTCCTGGCCTGGTGGGCGAGGGGAGAGGAAAGCGCGATCGACGGGGGGCGCATCGAAGAGGTTGTGGCGGCGGCGCACGCGGCGCTGCTAAATCCCGTGTAAAAATAGCCGCCGGGGGTGAAGGAAAAACCGGGCCCGCGTCGAATAACCCGATACCGATCAAGCCGGGATACTATTGATCCGGCCGGTTGCGCGGGCTTTCATATCCGGGCGGGCCGGGGAATTTATTAAGCGGTTAATTACCATTTGCCGGGAAAATACACAATTAATCCAAATGCTGATGCGCTGCGATTAGTCGCGATAATCTTATTGATTAATGGGTGGAGATAATTTTGTCCGGATCCACGCTGGTCGAACTCTTCGAGAGCGTGCTCGGATGCGACACCGGGGTTACTTTCATCGCTTCCGACGCCAAAGAGGAAAGGTTAACCTACAGCGATCTGCACCGCGAAGCACTCTCCCTTCTCGGCGGCTTGCGAGCCGCCGGCGTCGAGAAGGGGGATTTTTGTCTCCTGCAGCTCGAGGAGAACAGGGAATTCCTCGTGGTCTTCTGGGCCTGTGTTTTTGGGGGCGTCATCCCGGTCCCGCTCACGGTGGGTTACAACGACGAGCATAAACGCAAGGTAATCAACGTCTGGCGGACCCTGGGCCGGTCCCGTTTGATCGCCGACGCCAAATCCCTGGCCTCACTCCAGGAATACATCGCGGCGAACGGCCTGTCCGATGAGGCCGCCCCCCTCCTAGCCGCGTGCCTGACGCCGTCCCTGCTGGCGGGCGCGGCGCCGGCCCCCGCCGCCAGGCCCGATCCTTCCGACCTGGCCTTTATCCAGTTCTCGTCAGGTTCGACGAGCGAGCCAAAGGGCGTCATGCTCACCCACGGCAACCTTGCGGCCAACGTCTCCGCCATCATCTCCGGGACGGAGCCCACTCCGGCCGATTCCACCCTGAGCTGGATGCCCCTGACGCACGACATGGGCCTCATCGGTTTTCACATCGCGCCTCTAGCCGCTGGGGTGGAACAGTGCCTCATGCCCACCTCCGTCTTTATCAGGCGACCCATGCTTTGGCTCAAGAAGGCCCACGAACACCAGGCCACCATTCTCTCCTCGCCCAACTTTGGCTACAGGTACTTCCTCGACGCTTTCCAGCCCAAGCAGGCGGAGGGCTGGGATCTCTCCGGAATCAGGATCATCTTCAACGGGGCGGAGCCGATCTCGGCCGAGTTGTGCCGCGAATTCCTCGCGCGCCTGCGCCCATACGGCCTCAAGGATTCGGTCGTCTTCAACGTCTACGGCCTGGCCGAGGCCTGCCTGGCCGTGACCTTTCCCCCGCTAGGCGAAGGCGTGCGCGAGATCCGCCTCCGCCGCGGCTACCTGGGCCTGGGGGAGAGGGTGAGGGAGGCGGGGCCGGACGAGGACGCGGCCTCGTTCGTGGACCTGGGCTACCCCGTCGAGGGCTGCGAGGTCGCCATCCGCGATCTGGAGGGCCGCGATCTGCCCGAGGAAACCGTGGGCCTGATCCACATCAGGGGCGCCAACGTGACCGGGGGTTACTACGGCAATCCCGGGGCCACCGCCGCGGCCATCGGCCCTGGCGGCTGGCTCAACACCGGCGACCTTGGCATCCTGCGCCGCGGCAGGCTCGTCTTTACCGGCAGACACAAGGACATCATCTTCGTCAAGGGCCAGAACTACTACGCGCAGGACATCGAGAGAGTGGCCGCGGAGATCCTGGACAAGGGCGCGAACGAGATCGCCGTCTGCAGCATCAACGACGCCGCGCGCGCCCGCGAGGAAATCTGCCTCTTCGTCCTCTTCAAACACGACCTGGCGGCATTCCACCCGCTTTTGGCAAAGCTCCGGCGGCATTTGGGCGCGCGCCTCGGCTTGGGTGTGGATCACATCCTGCCGATCAAACGGATGCCCAAGACGACGAGCGGCAAGATCCAGCGGTTTAGGCTGGCCCAGCAATTCGCCGGCGGAGATTTCGACGAACTCGAACGCGGGATCGCGGCGCTGGATCGCGCGGCGCGCGCGGGGCGGGAAGCCGAAACGCTGGACAGCCTGGAGGACGAGGTCCTGGCAAGGGTGCGCGAGCGCCTCGGGGATCCGTCCATCGGCCCGGAGGACAGCCTCTATGCCCACGGCCTCGATTCGCTCCGGGGGACGCTGCTCGCCGCGGAGCTCGAGGCCAGATACGGCGGGGAGATCGATCTGCGCCGCTTCCTCCGCGAACCGACCGCGGCGGGGTTGGCCCGCTGCCTCCGCGAGGGCGCGGACGAGGGCGAGGCGCCCATCACCAGGGCGGCGCCGGCCGGGGAATATCCCGCCACCCCCGCCCAGCGCGGCATCTACTTCATGTCGCAACGCGCAGGGGCCGAGCTGCTCTACAACCTGCCCCAGGCCTTCGCCATCGAGGGGCGCATCGACCGCGAGAGGCTTGCCGCCGCTTTCCAGGCGCTGGTCGCGCGGCACGAGGCCTTTCGCACCGGTTTCAAGCTGGTAGGGGGGGACCTGGTGCAGACGATCGCGGCGGACGTCCGCTTCGATCTCGCCTGGAAAGAATACGGTGACGAGGACCTGGAGCGGGTCTTCCGGGATTTCGTCCGGCCGTTCGACCTGGCGGCGCCGCCCCTCTTGCGGGCCAACCTCGCCAAGCTCGGGAATCGCCTCTACCTCCTCGTCGACACGCACCATATCGTCTTCGACGGCGCCTCGTTCCAGATCGCGGCCGAGGATCTGATCGCCCTGTACAAAGGGGATGATCTGCCCGCGCCAAAGCTCTCCTACAAGGACTACGCCGTCTGGCAGGCTGATTTCCAGGCTTCACCAAAGTACGGCCGGCAGCTGGATTACTGGCTCGCTCTCTTTGGCGGGGACCTGCCCGCCCTCGATCCGCCTACGGATTATCAGGGGACCGATGCCGCGGGCGCCTATACCGGGGGCAGGGAGAGGCTCGCCGTGGACGGGGGGACCCTGGCCGCCGTGAGGGAGCTGGCCCGCCAGACCTCGACCACCCCGTTCCTCGTCTTTCTGGCCGTTTACTATGTCCTGCTCCATCTCCAGACCGGGCGGGAGGAGATCGTCGTCGGCACGCCTCTCTTGGGACGGCGCCGCCCGGGCCTGGCCGAGCCGGTCGGCATGTTCGTCAACAGCCTGCCGATTGTGATGGCGGTGGATGCGGGCGCCACGTTCGTCTCGTTCCTGGCGGCCCTCAAGGAACGCTTCCTCGACGCGCAGGCCAACCAGGACTGTCATTACGAGACGATCGTCGGACATTTGCGGCAGAACCGCGATCTCGGCCGCGAGGGGCTCTTCGAGGTCATGTTCTCCCTGCAGGGCATGGAGGCGCGCCCGATCGATCTGGGCGAGTGCCGCCTTGTACCGCTGGCGCTCGAGACGGGGCAGGCCAAGTACCCCTTGACCCTGCTCGGCGTGGAGCGGGAGGACGGGGTCCGCTTCGAGCTCGAGTACAAAAAGGAGCTCTTTAGGCCCGAGACCGCGCGCCTGATGCTCGAGCGCTACCTCGTTCTCCTAAAAGCTTTCCTGGCCCGGCCGGCGTTGGCGCTCTGCGAGGCCGATCACCTGACGGGCGGGGAGCGGGCGCTTTTTGCCGCCCTGAACGCGACGGCCACGGCCTACCCCAGGCACCGCACGCTGCCCGAGCTGTTCGCGGCGGAGGCCGCCCGGGATCCCGGGGCGGCGGCCCTGGTCATGGGCGACACGGTGCTGACCTACGGCGAGCTAAAAAAAGGGGCGGACAGAATCGCGAGCCATCTCCTGGCGGCGGGCGTCGAGCCCGGCGGGATCGTGGCCCTCGCCGCCCTTCGCTCGCCGGAGATGATCGCGGGTATGCTCGGTATCCTCCAGGCGGGCGCGGCCTACCTGCCTCTGGACCTGGAGCAGCCCGCGGGGCGCGCCCTGGAGCTGGTCCGGGATGCCGGGGCCGTGTACATGCTCCGGCACCACGGCCCGTTCGGGCCGGGTCCGGGCCGGAACGGCGATTGGCCCGCGACGGCAGAGATCGCGGTCATCCTGGCGGACGGGGACGCGAGCGGGGCGGAATCCGTCCGCCGCTTTGCCCCGGACACGCCCGCCTACGTCATGTACACCTCCGGTTCAACCGGCAGGCCGAAGGGGATTCTCACCACCCATTACAACGTGGCGCGCGTCGTGAGGGAGGCCGGTTACATCACGATCGCGCCCGGGGACAGGCTGCTCCAGCTCTCCAACTACGCCTTCGACGGCTCGACCTTCGACATCTACGGCGCCCTGCTAAACGGCGCCACGCTGGTCCTGGCGGACCAGGAAACCGTTCTCGACCTCGACCGCTTGGCAAAGCTCATCGAGGACGCGGGCATCACCGTGTTTTTCGTCACGACGGCCCTCTTCAACCTGCTCGTGGACACCCGGCCGGCCTGCCTGCGTCACGTGCGCAAGATCCTCTTTGGCGGCGAGAGGGTCTCGGTGAGGCACGTCGCGGCAGCCTACCGGATCCTGGGGCCCGGCAGGCTCATCCACGTTTACGGCCCCACGGAGTCGACGGTCTACGCGACCTATTACCCCGTGGACGAGGAGCCCGATCCGCGGCGGACCGTGCCCATCGGCAGACCCATCGCCAATACCAGGATTCGCGTGCTGGACGGCTGCGGGCGGCAGGCGCCGGTCGGGGCGCGCGGCGAGTTGTGCATCATAGGCGACGGCCTGGCCCTTGGTTACCTCGGCCGGCCGGACCTGACGCGGGACAAGTTCACCGCGGATCCTTTCGAGCCGTCCGAGAGGATGTACAGGACGGGCGATCTCGTCAGGATGCTGCCCGACGGCAACCTGGAGTTCCTGGACCGCCTCGACGCGCAGGTCAAGATCAGGGGTTTCCGCATCGAGCTGGGCGAGATCGAGCACGCCATCCTCGAATCCGGCGCGGCCCGGGAGGCCGTGGCGGCCGTGCTCGAGGACGGGGCCGGTTCGCGGCGGATCGCGGCCTACCTGGTGCCGGGACCCGGCTACGACGAGGAGGCGCTCCGGGTTTACCTCGGCGCGCGGCTGCCGGGTTACATGATCCCGTCGCGGTTCGTCACCCTGGACAGGCTGCCCCTGAACCCCAACGGCAAGATCGATCGCAGGAGCCTGCCGCCGCTCGATCCCGGCGCGGACAAGGCGCGTTCCGCGGCGGAACCCGTGAACGAGGCGGAGCGCAAAGTCCTGGCCGTCTGGCGTGAGGTCTTCGGCAGCCGGGAGATCGGCGTCGACGACGATTTCTTCGACCTCGGCGGGCATTCGCTCAGGGCCGCCCACATCCTGGCCCGGCTGCACGAGGAACTGGGCGCCGAGATCCCGTTGCGCGAATTCTTCAAGGCCGGCACGGTCCGCAACCTGGCCGGCCTGATCGGCCGGCGCGAAACCGCCCCTTACGCGCCGATTCCCCCTGCCGCGCCGGCCGGGTCCTACCCGCTCACGGCCATGCAAAAGGGGCTCTACCTCCAGGAGTGCCGCTACGACACGGGCGTCAGCTACAACATACCTCTCGTCTACACGGCCGAGGCGGGCCTGGACCCGGACCGGTTGGAAGAGGCCCTGAACGAGGTCGTGGCAAGGCACGCCATCCTGCGCACCTCCTTTCAAGTCGTGGACAATGAGCCCCGCCAGGTGGAGAGCGCCCGGGTGCGCGTGGAGGTCGAGCGCCTGGCGGCGGATCGCGCCGGACTGGCCGATGTCGTGCAGGCCTTCGTCAGGCCTTTCGACCTAGCCAGGGCGCCTCTCTTGCGGTGCGGCCATGTCGCCCTAAAAGACGGCGGCGCCGCACTCCTCCTCGACCTGCATCACCTCATCGGCGACGGCGTCTCGCTTGCCGTGCTCTTTGAGGAACTCGACGCGATCATGGCGGGCCGGACGCCGCCCGCAACCGGCGTGGCGTACAGGGATTTCGCCGTCTGGCAGCAGGCGCAACTGGCCGGGGGCGCTTGGCGGGAGCAGGCCGAGTTCTGGCGCGGACGCCTCGAAGGGGTCCCGCCCGCCCCGGACCTGCCGATCCGCAGGGGCGGGAGGAGGACCCGCACCTTCCGCGGCGCCGTCATCGGGCGGGAGCTCGATGCGGCGTCGGCGCTGGAGATCGCGGGTTTGGCCAAGAGCTGCGGCGTGACGCTGAACACCGTGCTCATGGGGGCCCTCTTTCTCCTGGTCCACAAATACACCGGGCAAGAGGAGATGGTCATCGGGTCCCTGGTCGCGGGGCGCACCCATCCCGATCTCGCCCGGACCGTGGGGATGTTCAACACTTCCTGCCGATCCGCCATACCGTGCGAGGGGGGCGCGTGGCCGATTTTCTGCGCGAGACGGGCGAGGCCCTGTTTTCCGCCTACGAAAACCAGGATTATCCCTACGATCTCATCCTCGACCTCGCGCGGAACGGCGATCCGGGGCGCAATCCCCTTTTCGACCTCATGCTCATCCTCCACAACGAGCTGGAAACGCACGAGACCACCCATCTCGGAGGGGTGGCGCTGCGTCGGCTGGCTTTTGCGACCGGCACGGCCAAGCTCGACATCAAGCTGGATTTTTACCCCAAAGAAGGCGGCTACGACGCGCTTTTCGAGTACAACACGGACCTCTACGACAGGAAGGACATCGAGCGCTTCGCCGACCATTATCTCGGCATCCTCCGGGCGATCGCCGCCGATCCCGGGCGCAGTCTGGGGGGGATCGAGCTCATGTCCGGGGAGGAGCGTTCGCGCGTCCTTGGGAGTATGAGTGGTACCTTCGC
>JBLNBS010000150.1:0-6329 GCA_050260175.1 Patescibacteria group bacterium
AGGCTTGAACTCGTGTCCCAAGGCAAGAAGGTCCTGATGGTGCATGGGAGCCCGCGACGAATTAACGAGTACCTCTTTGAGGACAGGCCTGAGGAATCAGTGGCACGTCTTTTTGAGGCTGAACGGGTGGATATCATCCTTTGCGGCCATACGCATCTGCTTTACATGCGTAAAGTGGGTGCGTCCTTGCTGGTCAATGCCGGCAGCGTGGGTAAGCCCAAGGATGGAGACCCGCGCGCGGGCTACGTGTTGGTTGGTATCGGCGAAGAAGGCGTCAAAGCCGAGATTCGCCGGGTGGAATATGACGTGGAAGCCATGGTACGGGCGATTGAGGCGACGGAGCTACCGGGAGAATTTGCGATGGCGATTAGGGAAGCAAGGTAACGAAGGGGGCGTCTGCACTGTTCACCTGGGTGCTATATGCGTGCTGCCTTTTGGTGGCGGTATTTTCCTGGCGCAAGGACAAGCGCAAGACCAAGCAGGCGTTGATTAAGGCCTGGAAGGCCTTTGAGAACATCCTCCCGCAGTTTCTGGGCGTTCTCGTTCTGATCGGGATCATGTTGGCGGTGCTGAAACCGGAGACCATCTCGGCCTTGCTGGGCCGGAAGTCGGGCTGGCTGGGCGTGGGGTTGGCTTCCGTCATCGGCGCCGTGACCTTAATCCCTGGCTTCGTCGCCTTCCCGCTGGCCGCCATGCTCATGCGGGGCGGCGCTGGCGCGATGCAGATGGGCGCATTCGTCTCCACTCTCATGATGGTGGGGGTGGTCACAATGCCGGTGGAGATCAAATACTTCGGCCGCCGCATGACGCTCCTTCGCAACGGCCTTGCCTTCGTCTTTTCCTTCTTCGTGGCCTGGGTGATAGGGGTGGTCGTGCGATGAGAGCCCTGCTCAAAAGATACCGGTTCTTCCTGCTGACGCTTATAGTTCTCGCCGTTCTGTACGCGGTCAATCGCGCCATGGGTGCGAAAGCGGTGAGCGTCATCGGCTTCAGCTTCAAGGAGATGCTTCTCGTCATCCCGCCGATTTTCTTGAACTCACGGCTGAAGACCCTCCTATGCTTTGCCATTTCACTCAGCTCCTAGTTGGTATTTTACCCCCTGTCTGAGTGTCCGGCAAATCGGGGGAACCCCAAATTGGCCCAAACCCAAGGGGATCATTAACACCATGGCAGGTATGCATTCCCCCCGTACCATCCCCGGTTGAGGGAAAAACCCTGCCCACGTTCTCCGCTGCGACGGTAGACTGGAAGCTGATGCCCTGGAGCAGGTGTAGCTGAATCCGTCGGGTCTTACCGGTCCGCTCCCCCCCGCCCCTTCTGCAGACTGTACAGCGTATAGTTAAAGATCTCCCCCTCGTTGGCCCCGAACGTATTCTGGAACGTCGCCACGCCCGTCCCCCGCCTGAAGACGCGGATCTCCTCGTAGACGCCGCCGGGCATGCCCGCCATGGGAGCGCGGTAGCGCACGGTGACGGCCTGGGGGCGGCTGCCCTTGCCGTCCATTTCGAGCCCCAGGATCTCGGCGGTCGCGGTCACGCTCCGGCCCTTGGCCCGCACCCTCTGCCGCCAGGTTGTCTTGGGCTTGAGGGGCAGGCGCAGCAGGATCAAGCCATCCAGGCGGTGGGGAAAGGGCGTGTCGGCCTCGAGGATCCTCTCCGTGACCTCTTTGGCGGTAAAAACGAGGTCCAGCCGGAAACGGGAGTTTTTCGTCGATTCCCCGCCGGAGACGTCCTCGACTTGGCCCCGGATATGGTGGACGACCGTTCTCCTGCCGCGGCTGATGGAGCGCAGCTCCATGTCGTGGGCGTACTCGGCGAATCCTGTGTAGCGCCAGCGCGTCCCCTGCTCCTGGGGAAAGAAGGCCAGGATCTCCGGCGAAACGCGCCGCGCGCGCACCGGGGAGGGGAGCGACCCGGAGCCGCCCGGGCCTCGTAGCATGCCGCAGCCTATCAAGGCCGGGAAGATGGAAAGCAGGAGCGGGACAAGGAGAAAACGACGGAACCTGTAAAGCATTCGTACCATCTCCGAGGTCATGCTTGATACCCCAATCCCCACGGGCCGAGTCCATATCCTTCCCCGCCCCCTTTCGCCGCTTGCATCCCGATTCCTGGGGCGGATGCGGGCGGCAAAAAAAGGCCCCCCGGCTCGCGGCCGGGGGAACCGTGGTTTTTCGTGAACGGCGCGGCCGTCAGGCCGGGAGCGAGCGCCTGATCTCCCCCAGTACGTGGAGGAAATGCTCGGCTTCCCTGGCCACGTGGTCCGCGAGGAGCGGGGGCAGGATGGAGAGGATCTTGCACTGCAGGAGCAGGTCGTGGGCGGCGCGCTTGAAGTCCCTGAGGCCGGTGGTTTGGGCGATGACATCGTCGGTAAAGCGCGAGACCGCGGGGAAAAGGTCCGGATCGGCCTGGAGCATGGAGAGGTAATCCTGGGCCTGGCGGAGCAGGCGGTCAAAGGTGGCGCTGAACTCCTCGGCCTCCTCGATGAAGCCCCGCTCCGACTGGTCGAGCAAGCTGACGATGAACTTGGCGTGGTCGGTCATGATCCGGAGCCAGAATGCCTCCTCGGAGAGGGCGAGCATGAACGGGCTACCCGGCCCGGCCTCGAGCGTTTCCAGAACATGCAGGAAGAGGGTCGCCTCGCGGGCGATGTGGTCCAAAAGAAGGGGATAATTGAACCCGCCCAGGCCTCCCACCTGGCATTTGAGCGCCAGGACGATCAGGCCGCGCTTGTAGGCCAAAAAGGCGGCCACGGCCCCGCGGACCTCGGCGAGGAAACCTGCCGGCGGGACCCCTCCCCCCACGGCCTCGGCCTGCTCGAGCAGGCCCCGGAAGAGGACTTGGAACTGGACGGCCTGGGCGCGCAGGTCCTCGCGCTGGCACGGCAGGCCGTTCTCGATGAAGATGGCATGCTCCATCATGATGCGCAGCCAAAAGGTCAGATCGCGCTCGGCCCCGGCCACGGGCATGAGCACGGTCTGGCAGACGCTCACGGCGTTCGACATTCTTTTTCACTCCCTGCCGGCAAGCGGCGCGGTGGATGTAACGTCACATACCATGACGTTGCTTATGGGTTCAGAACCTCGGGCAGCAGCGCTCCAGGCGGCGCTCGATCCTGTTCACCTCGCGGTTCAGCTGGTCCACGGCGCGTTCGAGGACCTGGAACTGCCGCTCGAGGCGGGCCACGCGGATCGGCAGGTCAAAAAAGCCGGGGAACTGCTGGAACTGATCCTGGCCTGGTTGAAACGGCAAAGCCATCGGGCATTCCTCCCAATCTCACCTGCTCCAGCTTATGCCGATGGCAGGGGCGGGAAGCCCGGCCGGGTGCAGATTGTGCCGGGGGCATGGAGTTTTACGGCGACAGCCTGTTCCGATCGCGGGGGAAAAGCGCCGCCTCCCTGATGTTCTCCGGCCCCGCCAGGCGCGCGACGAAGCGCTCCAGGCCGATGGCGAAGCCGCCGGGCGGAACAACCGGTGGAAAGAAAAAGGGCGGCCTCGCGGCCGCCCTTTCGGAGCGCTTAAGCTCCCGACCACCTCTGGTCGATCACGCTCGACCACCCCCTTTGGTCCACGATTGCCGGGCCCGGCGATCTCATTATAGCACCAGCGGCGGATGCGGCCAGGGACAAAAGTATGCTCCCAAGGGATCTTTCCGGTTACACTTCTACATCAGGCTCTTGCCGAACGTCGACCGGCGCTGGCGGGCGTAACCGTGCCTCTCATAGAAACGCTCGGCCTGCGCGTTGCCCTCGAGCACCTCCAGGGCCACGCGGCGGAAACCCCGGTGTCTGTACTCGCCGTCGAGTAACAGCACTTTTCGAAGCCGTCTGGCACGGCGTCATCCATCAGCCCTCCGCTGACCGCCGCGCCCGTGCCGCAGCCGTGGGCGGGGTATCATACATCCGGGCGGTCCTGGCCTGCCGGGCAGGCCTAAGACTCGTCCGCCGGCCTATTGACTGTCCGGCGCGCCCGCTTTAGAATGAGAACCGGCAGAACCCGGTCTGACGTACCGGCACGATCGGATCGTCCCCCCGGGCCGGCGCGGCGGGGAGAAATGACGGCCCCAGGATCCGCTGCAACCGATCGGGCGGCCTTGCGTAAATCCATCAGGATAAATCCCCCTGGGCGCATCCAGGCGGAAAGGAGCGATCCCCGTGGAACTCATCGAGAAATATCTTCCCTTGCTCATTCCCCTGATCCTGCTCCAGCTCGGCCTCTTGATCGCGGCCCTGGCCGATCTTTTGCGGCGCGAGCCCGAAAGGATCCGGGGAGGCGCCAGGTGGCCCTGGGTCATCGCGATCGTCCTCGTCAATATCCTCGGGCCGCTCGCCTACTTCGTCTTTGGCAGAAAGGACTGACCCCGGCATGAACGCCATCGCCACCCGGGGCCTGACCAAGGTCTTCGGCGCCCAGCGCGCCGTGGACCGGCTCGACCTGGAGGTGCCGACAGGGTCCGTCTTCGGTTTCCTGGGCCCGAACGGGGCCGGCAAGACCACCACCCTGCGCATGTTGGTCGGGCTGTCGCGCCCCACCTCAGGCACGGCCGAGGTGCTCGGCGTGCCCATCGGCGCCCCCGGCAAGGCCTACCGGCAAAAAATCGGCTATCTCCCCGACGTGCCCGGGTTCTACGACTGGATGACCCCCGCAGGATTCCTTTCCCTCGTGGGCTCCGTCTTCGGCCTCTCGAGCCGTGATTCGGAGCGGCGGGCCGCGGAAGTCCTGGAGCTGGCGGGCCTCGGCGGGGTCAAAAAGAGGATCGGCGGCTTCTCCCGCGGCATGAAACAGCGCCTCGGCCTGGCCCAGGCCATGATGAACGATCCGGAACTGCTTTTTTTGGACGAGCCCACCTCGGCCCTGGATCCCATTGGCCGCAGGGAGGTCCTGGAGGCCGTCTCCCGGCTGCGGGGGCGGACGACCGTCTTTTTTTCCACGCACATCTTGAATGACGTGGAGCGCGTCTGCGACATGGTGGCCATCCTGAACGGGGGCCGCCTCGTCACCCAGCAGCGCATCGACGATCTGCGGGAATCCTACGCCTCGCACTTCATCTATCTCGAGCTGGAGGACAAGGCCGATTTTACCGCCCTGGCCGCGGACCGGCCGTGGCTCGGCCGCGTGGAACCTTTCCGTGAGGGCTGGCGGCTCATGCCCCCCCGCCTCCGGGAGGCGCAAAAGGGCCTCCCCGAGCTCCTCTCCGCCAACGGCATGATCATACGCCGTTTCGAGCTCCTGGAACCCTCGCTGGAGGACATCTTTGTCGGGCTGGTGAACGGGAAATGACCGGGCAGAGAGCCATCATCCGTAAGGAATTCCGCGAGATCCTGGGGACGTACAAGGTTTACGTCATCCCCGCCATCTTCCTGTTTTTCGGCCTGACCAGCCCCCTCATCGCCAAGTTCACCCCGGAGCTGGTCAAGTCCCTGGCCAAGGGGGTGGAGATCAAGATCCCTCCCCCCACCGCCATCGACGCGTACGGGCAGTTCCTCAAGAACCTCCGGCAGATCGGCCTTTTGGCCGTCATCTTCACCTCCATCGGCCTGGTGGCCGAGGAAAAGCTCCGCGGCACGGCCGCCCTGATGCTGGCCAAGCCCGTGCCGAGATGGGCCTTTATCGCGGGCAAGTTCCTGGCCGGCGCGGCCCTGATCGCGGTCTCGACGGCCCTCGCCTACCTGGCCTGCCTTTATTACACCACCGTGCTCTTTGGCACGGGCCTCTTCGGCCCTTCCGCCCAGGCGGCCCTCCTCATGCTGGCCTACTACCTCCTGATCCTGGCCGTCACGCTCCTCGCCAGCACCGTGGCGCGTTCGGTGGCCCTTGCCGGCGCGATCGCCGTGGGAGGTTTCATCGCCCTCTCGATCCTGCCATCCCTCCACCGCTGGCTGGCGCTCTATTCACCCGGCGCCCTGGCCGGTTACGAGCTGCGTTTGCTGGCGGGGGGCGCGGCGTTCGCGGACACCGTGCCGGCGCTCGCCGTTACCCTGGGCTTGACCGGGGCCCTGGTCGCCCTCGCCATGTTCGTCTTTGGACGGCAAGAACTATAACCCCATCCCTATGAGTATCCCCCTTACTCAGGCACCCCCTACGCCGCCCGGTGCTGGGCTTTCCCGGCGTATCCTCCGCCGCCCGTGATCTCGCGCCAGGTCCAGGGCGGGCAGGCCGCCACCGCCGCCACGCAGTGGTCGAAGATCGTGTCCGGCCGGTGCCGGCGGTTAAAGCGGTAGGCGAACTCGTCCAGATAGGCCTGGAGATGCCGGCCGTCCGCCCCGAGCCCGTGGTGCGTGCCCCCGATCAGCGCCCTGGCGTTCGAGAGCGCCGTGCGCAGCCAGCTCCGTT
>JBLNBS010000151.1:0-2665 GCA_050260175.1 Patescibacteria group bacterium
CGCGTCCGGTCCCATTCGGCGTCCATCTCACGCCTGGCCCCCGCGAGCAGCCTGTTGTAACGGTCCTTGCGTGTCCGCGCGGGCGATGACAGGAGCCGCAGGAGCATCCCCTCGCTGCAGAGCCAGGCACAGCACGCCGCCAGGACCATGCCGCCCCAGATGTCGGGATTGGCGCGGGGCACGTAGCCCTCCACGGCGCGGAGCACCCGCCGGCCGAGCCGGTTCACCGCGCGCAGCCGCCCGATCTCTTCGCAGGTGAACGCGGGGCGCCGCCGCGCGATCTTTTGGGCCAGGATCCTGTCGATGGCCAGCTCCGGCCAGTCCGCCAGGAACGCCGCCAGCGCGGGCGTCAGATCCGTGCCAAAGACGCGGCGGGCGAAATCCCGGTTGAACTCCTCCGGATCGGGCCGGCCCCCCGCCGCCGCGGCGCGGGCGCTGTAGGCGATCCCGTAATACATCGCGTTCTGGAGATAACGCCAGGGGCACCAGACGGTCGTGATCACGCCCAGGATATCATGGCGGGCGGCGTAGAGGGCCATGCGCGCGGTGTTCTCCAGGGCCTCGGCCGTGGGCAGGAATCGATGCCGCCAGCAGGCCACCGAGGGCGCGGCGACGAGATCGCGAAAACCGGCCTGCTTGAGCCTGGGGATTACATCATCCTCGATATCCGGGTCGTAGCGCCAATCGACCAATACCACGTCTTTTCTGAGCCGGCGGGCGATCTCCTCTTTTCCCGCGACGTGATCGGCCCAGATCATGGGAGTCTTGCCGGCTTTGTGGGCAAGCTCGATCAACCCGTTCACGTAGCGGGTCCAGACCGCATCGACCGCCAGCCCCTTTTGCCGGCAGTAGTCCTCCATGTTGACCTCGTCGCAGCCAAGATGAAGGTATCTGGAGGGAAACGCTTCAGCCACTACAGCGATCAGCCGCCGCATGAGGCGGTGCGTCTCAGGGTGGAGTGGATCGATCGCGTTGAAACGCAGATTCCGGGTCCATCGCCCGGCATACAGATGCCGGTAGCGGGGATGGTCCGTGATGTACCGCGTATGGCCGAAAGCCTCGATCTCGGGGATGACCTCGATGCCGCGGTCGCGCGCGAACCCGATCAACTCTTGAAGCTCGTCCGAGGTAAAAGCCCCGGGCATGGCCAGTTCCTCGAAGCCCGGCAACCGCAGGGCACAGCCGTAATCATCGGCGAAGTGCAGGACGAGCGTGTCCATGCCCCACTCCGCCATGAAGGCGATGAGCCGGCGATAGTAACCCAGGGGTTCCAAAAGCCGCGAGCAATCGAACAGCAGGCCGTTCATGATACTCCTCAGCGCAGCTTCTTGCCCTGCGCGAGCAGTTCCACCGCCCGCGAGATCCGTTCCATCCGTGTCTGCTCCCGTTTGGCCTCCTCGATCCAGAGGACGTACTCGCGTTGCCGGCTGTAAGAGAGCGTGTCAAAGAACGCTTTCGCCCGGTTATTCGCATTGAGCGCTTCCTGAAAGCCCGCGGGGACCTCGACCGCCCGCGGCGCCGCGTCTTCCCAGACGGTGACCTCCACCTCATCCCCAACCTGCTTGCCGAGGCGCGCGCGGATCTCTTTCAGGACGCCCAGGATGTGGCATGGCCCGCCCATGCGCACGAGGGAGCCGCGATAGGGCTCGCCGTCGATGGTGGCCATCACGGGCACGCGCTTCTTGCCAAAGGCCTTTTCCACGTCAAAGGGTATGGTTATATAGGCGCCGCCGCCGTCGGCTTGCTCGATCACCGCGCGAAAGCTGTGTTTCCCGCTCATGATTCAGACCTCCAATTCACCTGGATGCCTGCCGGACTCGTGCAGTATCGTCTGCTATGTTCGCGCCCGCTATGGGAGCCTGTGCGCGTAATGCCACGGACTACTATAAACAGTGGTACCGCGTGGCACTTGATACTAGAGTTTGTGCTCCGAATGCCATAAATCAGGTCAGTCGCACAAACTCTTAGGGATATGCGAACGTAGTTCATCCATGGCCGGCGTCAAGGTTGAGGTCGACTCGGCGAGGGCATGGAATTCCTCCGCGAGCTGTCTCATTTCGTCTGAGGCGGCCATGGTATGCCCAACGGCAACGGTTCTGAAATGATTGGTGCCGGCCCATAGCCCGAGAAGGCGAATAAGCAGGGGCTCGGGCATCCATTCCCATATGCGCAGCTTGCCGGGGGTAATCGGTGTCCCCAGTTTGTACAGCACAGTGAAACCCTCGCGTACCGCCTGGACGATCAAATGTAGGGCATGAGGGGTTCGGGCCAATCGGCGATGATCGCCGTGCATCATGTAGATTGCGTTAGCCACCGGGCTTACCCAGGCCACATGCGTTTTCTGCCAGGCGTTCATGTCGGAGGTAAAGGCGGTGGGAAACCCCGCGTCGCGAAAAACGCGCCCGAGCATCTTCAGCCTCGAAGTAAGCGCGCCGTCGAGTTCGCCGAGCGTGGTCGGCTGCAAGAGCCGGGATACCACCGTGTAGCGCACGACATGGCCGTCAGCCCTCCTGAAGCCTTTCGGCGATCTCGTCGTTCGACAAGAAGTGCGCCAGCCTGCCGTCCAGATACCGCTTCGTCACGTCATGATGCTCTTGATCGTAGGAGGCGACGCAGTCGTCCGCGACGATGACGAGATAGTCCCGCTGATAGGCGTCGATGACGG
>JBLNBS010000152.1:0-7437 GCA_050260175.1 Patescibacteria group bacterium
ACGAGTCGGCCAAGCCCAGGACCTCGCCGGTGGAGCGCATCTCCGGACCCAGGAGGGGATCGACCTCGGGAAACATATTGAACGGAAAGACCGCTTCCTTTACGCCGAAATGCGGGAAGGCACGCGGCTTGAGATCAAGATCCGCCAGGCTCTTGCCCATCATGAGTTCGGTGGCCAACCGGGCCATGGGGATGGCGCATACCTTGGAGACCAGCGGCACGGTGCGGGAGGCGCGCGGGTTGGCTTCGAGCACGTAGACCACATCCCGCGCGATGGCGTACTGCATATTCATCAGGCCCACCACGCCGAGTTCCTTGGCGATCCGGCGCGTATAGTCACGGATCGTTTCCAGGTGGCGCTCGCCGATACCCACCGGCGGGATGACGCAGGCCGAGTCGCCCGAGTGGATGCCCGCCAGTTCGATATGTTCCATGATAGCCGGGACGAAGACCTCGCGTCCGTCGGAGAGCGCGTCGGCCTCCGCCTCGATCGCGTTCTCGAGAAACTTATCGATCAGAATCGGCCTGGTCGGCGAGATCTCCACCGCCGCGGCGACGTACCGGCGGAGATTCTCCTCGTCGTATACGACCTCCATGCCGCGTCCGCCCAAGACGTAGGACGGCCTGACCATGAGGGGGTAACCGATCCGGGAGGCGACCGCCAGAGCTTCGTCGAGGTCCGACGCCATCTCCGAGGCCGGCATCGGTATCCCGAGCCGGCTCATGAGGCGGCGAAACCGGTCGCGATCCTCGGCCAGATCGATGGCCTCGGGCGAGGTGCCCAGGATGCGGACGCCGGCCCGCGCCAGTTCGTCCGCGATATTGAGGGGCGTCTGCCCGCCGAATTGCACGATGACGCCCATGGGCCGCTCTTTTTCGTAGATGGCCAGGACGTCCTCGACGGTCAGCGGTTCAAAATAGAGTTTATCCGAGGTGTCGTAGTCCGTCGAGACCGTCTCGGGGTTGCAATTGACCATGATGGTTTCGTAGCCCAGATCGCGCAGGGCAAAAGCGGCATGGACGCAGCAGTAGTCGAACTCGATTCCCTGGCCGATGCGGTTGGGGCCGCCGCCCAAGACCATGACCTTGGGCCGGTCGCTTTCGCCGATGCTATCCGGCGCGTTATAGGTGGAGTAGTAATAAGCCGCGTTCTCCACTCCGCTCACCGGCACGGGTTGCCAGCCCTGGACGATGCCGGCCTGCACGCGCCTCTGGCGGATCTCCTCCTCGCTCGTGCCGGTGAGTTGCGCCAGATAATGATCGGCAAACCCGTCCCGTTTGGCCCGGCGCATGAGATCCCCGGGCAATTCGCGCCCTTTGTAGCGCAGGATCTCCTCCTCCAGCGCGACGAGTTCCCGCATCTGCTCGATGAACCATGCCTTGATATGGGTCCTGGCGTGGAGTTCCTCGACCGTCGCGCCCTTGCGCAGAGCCTCGTACATCAAAAACTGCCGCTCGCTGCTGGGCTCGGATAGGGCGGTAAGCAACTGGTCCAATGAACGGCTGTGGAAATCCTTGGCAAAGCCCAGACCGTAGCGCCCGGTCTCGAGGGAGCGGATGGATTTTTGCAGCGCTTCCTTGTATGTCCGGCCGATGCTCATCACCTCGCCCACCGCGCGCATCTGCGTACCCAGCCGATCGCTGGCGTCCTTGAATTTCTCAAAAGCCCAGCGGGCGAACTTGACCACGACATAGCCGCCGGAAGGGGTGTATTTCTCCAGCGTGCCCTCGCGCCAGTAAGGGATCTCGTCGAGCGTGAGCCCCGCCGCCAGGCGCGAGGAGACCAGGGCGATGGGAAACCCCGTGGCCTTTGAGGCCAAAGCGGAAGAGCGCGAGGTGCGCGGATTGATCTCGATCACCACGACCCGGTCTGTCCGCGGATCGTGGGCAAACTGGATATTCGTTCCTCCGATCACCTCGATCGCCTCGACGATGCGGTAGGATAGTTCCTCCAGTCTACGCTGGAGTTCAGGCGCGATGGTCAGCATGGGCGCCACGCAAAAGGAGTCGCCGGTATGGACGCCCATCGCGTCGACGTTTTCGATAAAACAAACCGTGATCAGCTGGTTTTTGGCGTCGCGCACCACCTCCAGCTCCAGTTCCTCCCAGCCCAGGACTGATTCCTCCACGAGGATCTGCCCGACCAGGCTGGCAGATATCCCCCGGCTGGCCACGGCGCGCAGTTCCTCCACGTTGTAGACCAAGCCGCCGCCCGTACCGCCGAGAGTATATGCCGGGCGGATGACGACCGGGTAGCCCAGTTCCGCCGCGATCGCTTCAGCCTCATCGACGCTGAAGGCGGGTTTGCTCCGCGGCATCTCGATGCCCAAAGCCTCCATGGTCGCTTTGAAGGCGATGCGATCCTCGCCTCTCTCGATGGCCTCGGCTTGCACGCCGATTACTTTGACGCCGTATCGATCGAGGACGCCGGCGCGCTGCAATTCGGCGCAGAGATTCAGCCCGGACTGGCCGCCCAGGTTGGGTAAGAGCGCATCCGGCCTTTCCCGGGCGATGATCTTCGTCACGGTCTTGAGATTGAGCGGTTCGATATACGTTACGTCGGCCAGACCCGGATCGGTCATGATCGTGGCGGGGTTGGAATTAACGAGGATGATCCGGTAACCAAGCTCGCGCAGGGCCTTGCAGGCCTGAGTGCCGGAGTAGTCGAACTCGCAGGCTTGGCCGATTACGATCGGGCCTGAACCTATGATCATCACGCGCTCAATCTCGTTTCGCCTCGGCAAAGGCGTCTCCCCTTTCTCCATAGGACTTGGCGCGATAACGGTTCGGAAATTTTCCTCACCGCTACCAGTGCGTACCGCGCGCCGCCATCCCGAACGCATTTCATATATATGCATGGGCGCCGGTCTAGCCCCGCTCGGGCATCATTGGCGCAGGCAGTAACCCCGTAGGATGCCACATGTTCGTCGTTCGCTTTCGAGATCCGGACTCATATTTATTCAACCACAGTTGGCGATCTCCTGCAGGGCCACTGCCGGGGGAGAAACATGGTAGAATTTTCCTTGACACTCATGTTACAATCTTTACAGGTCCTCCATGGAGTTTTGGCCAAAGCCGCGGCCTTGATGAGATCTCTAATCAAGAATCATCCGTCCATAGACGGGAACAAAAGGACCGCAGTCTTGGCGGCCTTTGTTTTTACCGGCGGCGCGGCAAGGGGCGCAGCAGGCTGCGCCCCTGCAAGAGTTGCGGGAGAGATCGGGACGCCGGGGCCTATGGGAGGCTGATGTCTTGCCGGATCCGCGTCCGCCAACCCCCGTATTCTTCCGGCTGAGAGGCGCGCACTGGTCCGACCTATGTTTTTATGCCTTCACCGCGCTTCTGGCCGTCGGGCTCAAGCTCGCCTGGCGCGGATGCCCGCCCACCGAACCGCGTGTCTTTTTGGCGCCGCTCGTGGCGGTGCTTTCGTTCCTCTCGGGCGCTTCCTTCACGTTCCGGCCTGACGGGTACTGGAGCCCGTCCCTGGGGGTCCTGATCACCAAGGACTGCGGCGGCATGAACTATTTCCTGATCGCCCTCGGCCTCCTGGTCCTCTCGCACATCCGGTCCTGCCGCGGTCGGGCCAAGGTCGCGGCGTGCGGCGGGTTTCTCATTGGCGCATACCTCTTGACGCTCCTGGCCAATGTCTCGCGGGTCATCTGCGTTTTGGCGCTCGGCCGCACCGCGTTCGGCGGAGAGTTCCTGGCGGGCCGGCCGCACCTCGCGCTGGGGGCGTTGGTTTACTTCTTCTTTCTGGCCGCTGGCAACCTGCTGGCCGGCGCCCTCATCAGAAAGGGGGCCGCGGTATGAAACCCACTCAAAGGCCGTGTTTGTTCATCTTCACCCTCACCGTGCCGCAGGCGATCCTTTTTCTCGTTTTCTGGCATATCCATGCCGTGATCCGGGTTCTGCTCCCGCCGGCGTCCACCGCCGCCTGGCTCGGCTTTGGACTGGCCCTGGCCGCGCTCTGGCTGGGGTTCACGGGTTATGCGCTGGCGGCCCTGATCCGGCGGCGGCCCGTGCACCACCTCGCGGGCCTGGCCATGCTCGCGCTCTATATTCCCTGGTTATACCTGGTATTCATGAATCTCGCCACGATCATACCCCCGGACATTCCCCGCTGGATGCTTTCCTGGGCCGTGCCCGAGGCCTTTCTCCTCACCCTCACCATCCCCGCGCTCGCCCATGCCATGACCCTGCTCGTGGCGGCCTATACGCCGGAGCGGGGGCGGTATAAGCCGTGGCTCGACGCGGTCGCGGCCGTGGGCGTGCCGGCGGTCTGGTATCTATTGGCCAATACCGGGCTGGCCTGGCTCCGTTTCGGCCCCGAGGCTTCGGCCATCGCACAGCACGCGCTGGCCATCTTCTTCGTCCTTTGCACCGCCGTTTTTCTTTTCGCGGTGGCCCGCCTGCTCTACGCCCTTTTGCGCGAACGCGGGGGGTGGCTGCAAAAGGCGTCCATACCTTTCCTCGTCGTCATGCCCGTGGCGGGCCTGGCGCTCAACCAAAAGATGCAAGGGATCTTCGGGGATTTCTCCCATCCCCTCTTTTACGTCCTGGCGATCATCACCGCGGTCCTCCTCGTCCTGCCCATGCCGGAGCGCCATCCGTACCGGTTTTCGCTCTATGCGGCCAGGTGCGTCGTTTTTCCGTTCACCGCCTATTTCTTCCTGGTCTTCCTCCCGTTCCTGCCCCTGGCGATCCCCGCCATTCTGTTGGCCGGCGCGGGGTTCCTCATGCTGACCCCCCTAATGCAGGGGATCAAGCACGTGCTCGTTCTGCGGCGGGACTTCGCCGACCTGCGGCCCGTTGTCGGCACGCCTGTTCTGATCGCGTCCTTCTTCCTGGGGTGCGCCCTCCTGCCGGGCTCGCTCTACCTCGCGATCTGGAGCGACGGCGCCCAGATCCAGCGGGCACTGAACCACCTCTATCGCACCGAATACGCGCGGGCGGCGCCGGTCCGCGTCTCGCAGGCGGGTTTGTCCCGGGCCTTGAAGAACATGACGGTCCACCGGACCAGGACCAGGGGGAGGGGGTTGAGACTCGGCTCTGGCGAAGAGATCCCTTACCTCACCTCGCTCTACGACCGGCTGGTCCTGGACAATCTCACGCTCTCGCAGGACCGGCGCCAGACCCTGGCCCGGGTTTTCCTGGACCGGGAGGAGGCGGCCGGAGCGGACCTGGACGGGCCGGCGCGTACGGCGCCCTGGGATGACGAGGCGGTCGTGGTCAAAAGCGTGAAAACGTCCACGACCGCCGAGCGGAAAGGCGGGAGCCTGCGCAGCCGGATCGACCTCGAGCTCCAGAACGTCGCGAACTGGGACGGGCAGGAATTCGTCACCGTCTTTGAGCTGCCGGCGGGCTGCTACATCACCGGTTATTACCTCGTGGTCGGCGGCCGGCGCAAGCAGGGCATGCTGGTGGACAAGAGGGCCGCCACCTGGGTGTACCGGCAGGTGCTGAACGCGCGTAAGGATCCGGGCATCCTGGTCTACGGCGCCGGCGGCAAGGTGACGTTGCGGGTTTTCCCCTTTGCCAAGGGGGAGACGCGCTACACCGGGCTGGAGTTGGTCCACGCGGCGCCGGTCACGCTGGATATCGGCGGGCGCGAGGCCAGGCTAGGCGGCGCAGCCGTGCGCGCCCCCGCGGTGCGGACCGTGCGGGGGGCGGTCTTTATCCCCGCGGCGGTCAAGCATGATCTGCCGCGGCACCGGCGCAACCCGGCCTACCATTTCATCCTGGATTTTTCCGCCGCCGCCCGGGGAAAGACGGACGCCTACGCCGCGCGGGTCGAGGCTTTCCTACGATCGCGGGGCCTGGGTCCGGCTGAGGCGGATATCACGGCCGCGAACTACAACCTGACCACCGTGTCGCCGGGCGGCGACTGGCGACAAAAGCTCGGGAGAGTTCGGGCCGAGGGCGGATTCCACCTGGATCGGGCTGTCAAGGCATTTCTGTACGAGCACTACCGGACCGCCTCCGGCAGGCGCCCCGTCATCGTGGCCGTGACCGATGACCCCGAGCACTGGCGGCTCTATGAGGATTATACCCTATGGCGGCCGGCCTTTCCCGAGTCCGACGCGTATTACCGGCTGGGGGACGACGGCGGTCTTTACCGCCTGTCGCTTTTGGACGGGGGCGACGAGTGGGGCGAGCCGGCGGATCTCCCGCCGCCCGTCGATGTCCTGGCCTGGCCGAGGTGGGGGGAGCCGCGGGCCTACCTGCCGGAGGACGGTCAGGACGGGATCGTCTTGACCGAGGAGGCTTTTGCGGAACTCCCGGCCGGGGAAGAGGCCTCCGACTGGGAGACCGGCCTGGTCCTGGAGGCGTTTGGCACGGGGTTGAGCATGAATCCCGCCGGTTACCGCGCCCGGGAACTGGCGCTCATCCGCCGCAGCCTGCAAAGCGGCGTCATGTCGCGCGCGACATCCTACATCGTGCTGGAGAACGAGGCGCAGGAAGCGGCGCTCCGCGCCAAGCAGCGCCAGATCTTGAAAAGCGGCAAGGTGGTCGACACAAACGAGATCGATGACGTCTCGAACCCGGAGCCCGAAATGGTTGAGCCGTCCGTGCTGCTCCTGGCTATGCTGGCGTTGTTGATCGCGGGGGTCATTAAAAAGTCTAAGAGTCGAATCTCGAAAGTCTCAACAAACCTAGTTTGAAACCGCAGCCGCGCCATGATAAGCGTTCGCGAACTGGCGGCCGACCAGCTCAGTGATATGTATCTCTGTACCGGCGACGACTCGCACGAGAACCGGATTACCCTGGCGAAATTCGCCGCTTCCGGCAGGAAGCTCTGGACAAAAGAGCTTGAGCAGATGGATACCTACTGGCCGCTCGTCCTCCAGCCGTCAGCCAGCGAGATACTGGCGCGACTACACCGGATGAAAAAGAGGTAATGGTCATGTCTGATAAAAAACGAAAACCACTGCATATAGTGGTTGTGATATTTATGGCTGTAGTCATCATCGGTGCGGTTTTGTGCCGGTGATGGTTCAGACACGTGCAAGGTTTCAGTCGATCCGCCCAGGTCGCTGGAGTTGAAGATCGGTTCGATCAAGTATCGCGCTGAAGTTGTTACCGAGGATTATGCCTTCGATAGTATTGAAATAGATGGTAGTACTTTCTACCGGTATATAGAATGAACATAATAAGACATATTGATAATCTGCTGAATTGAATCTGTGTTTATCTAGAAGTCTTCAAGGCTTACGAATTTTACGAACGAGGCAAAGCCGTTCACTAAAGGCCCCTCTCTTCGTAAAAGAGGGGCATCGACCCTGACCGGGGTGGGTTCAAACGGTTCTCGTCGATTTGAGGCGAAGCTTCGGTAGGTGATCGGTGGTCTAATAATGGTTATAGCTCCGTATCTCATCCATCGTCTTTCGCTCTTTGGGCCTCGCCTCGTCCGCCGCGGGATAACCCAGCGCGATCAGGA
>JBLNBS010000153.1:0-16908 GCA_050260175.1 Patescibacteria group bacterium
TCCATTTTGGGGCATGCTCACCGGACTGGCCTATTTGGGATTTATCTTGTTGTTTCTGGCCATGTTGACTCGGGATACTGTCAATTTGGCAAGCATGTATTTCTTAGTTTCAACTCCCACCCATACATTAGCGTTACTTTATTTGCTGGCCGCGGCCTGGCTGGCCTCCCGGGGTATCGAGACCATCACGCGGACGGCTTCGCTGGAGCGGGTCGGTAAGTTCAGATAAGAGGTTATAAAGGCTTGCGGCGGAGCCGCAAGCCTACAATACTCTGGTGGACCTCCAGGGCGGAAGGTCCGGTGGACCTTTCGCCCGAACCCTGCCGCCGTGCGCAGCACGGCGGGGGGTTCGAGCCCCGGAGGTAATTGAGCGAAAGGCTTGCGGCGAAGCCGCAAGCCTTCAATACTCTGGTGGACCTCCAGGGACTCGAACCCTGGACCCGCTGATTAAGAGTCAGCTGCTCTACCAACTGAGCTAGAGGTCCATTATGACGGCGTGATTCTCCGGAGAATCCCGCCCTTTTCGTGGTGTGACCCCGATTGCTCGAGGTTTTCCACCCTACACACGCTTACCCGGTCTTCATCCCGGTTGGGTTTCGGATCGTCTCGCCAAAGCATCCCGCTCTGTCAAAGCCGGCCGAGTGGTGGCGGTGAGTGGATTTGAACCACTGACACAGCGGGTATGAACCGCTTGCTCTGCCGGGCTGAGCTACACCGCCGCGCACGTGTGCAAATGCTATTATAGTACAGCCCGGGGCTCTTTGGCAAGGGGGTAGCGTCCGATTCCCGCCGCCAAGTATTGGCCTCACCCGCCCGCGGCCTTGTCCAGCCCGGCCTCGATCCCCGCGATGAGCCAGTCCATCTCCGCGCGGACCTCCGCCGCGCCCTGGCCGTAACCGTGCTCCAGGATGAGCAGGGCGTCCGGCCTAGCCGCGAGGACGGGCCGGAGCAGGCCGGGCAGGTCCGCCCAGCCGTTCGCCGGGCTGAGGCCCGGCACCACGGGGCAGCGGATGACCTCCGCCCTTCCCTCGTGGAGGAGGATGTCCTCCGCCCGGAACTGGTAGACGTGCACGGCCGAGACGATGGGCGCGGCGGCCGCGGCAAAGGGCGCGACCCACCCGGCGGGAAAGCGCCCCTCGACCACCTGCCCGTAGAGATGGCCGGGGTCCAGACAGAGGCCGAAACCCGGGTAAAGGCGGCAGAGATTGGTGTAGTCGTCCACCGTCTCGAAGACGCCGGGGCGCAGGCGCGCGTTCTCGAGGTGCACGGCCAGGCCCGTGCGGTGCGACAGCTCCGCCCAGGCGGCCGCCTCCTCGCGCATGATGCCTAAAAAATCCCTGTCCGGCACGCCCCGCATGTAAAAGGGCAGGTGCAGGTTGATGTACGAGGCGCCCATCTCGGCCCCGAGCAGAAAGCTCTCGCGCACCATGCGGCCTAGGCGGCGGCGCTTGGCGGGGGAATGCCCCTCCTGCACCAAGCCGGGCCAGGCCCCGTCCTTGATCAGGGGAAAATGGATGCCCCACGAGACCCCCGTCTCGTGCAAGCGCCTCGAGAGCCGGGGCAGCTGTTCCCGGGTGAGGAAACCTGTCTCCACCCAATGCACGCCGGGCAAGGCCTCAAGGAGGGTGAACCACCGTTCCAGCCAGGCATCGGGCGCCGCCAGCCCAAAGATGGGCATGTCCCAGCCTCCCGCCCAATTTGTTCGGACTACAAACTATTGCTGGGTCACTTCGCCACGCCGCGGGGATCTCCTTCTTTGGCGGAGAGCCTTGACCGCGCCCGCGAGAACCGCGCGGATCCTTGCGCACGGCTCGATACGATACATACATACTCCCTCAATATACTCCGGGTGCCGGGACGATTTCGGCATCCCGGCCCAAAGCGGGGGATAATATGCCGGGAGGGGATCCATCATGCGCACGCTCTGGAAAGGCGCCATCAGTTTTGGCCTCGTGAATGTGCCGGTCAAGATGTATACGGCCACACAAAAGAACGAGCTCAAGTTCCATTACCTCCACGACAGGTGCAAGACACCAATCAAGTACGAACGCCGCTGCCCCGCCTGCGGCGTGGAGGTGCCCCAGGAGGAGATCGTCTGGGGCTACGAATACCAGCCCGGGAGCTACGTCGTACTGCGCGAGGAGGATTTTGACCGCCTGCCGGGCGAGAGCACGAAAACCATCGACATCCTCGATTTCGTGGATCTCGCCGAGATCGATCCCGTGTATTTCGACAAGAGCTACTACCTCGAGCCCGGCCAGGGCGGCGAAAAAGCCTACGCCCTGCTCAAGCGGGCCATGCTCGAGACGGGCAAGATCGCCATCGCCCGCGTGGTCATCAGGGCCAAGGAAAGCCTGTGCGCCCTGCGTGTGGCGCATAACGCCCTCGTCATGGCCACCATGTTCTACCCCGACGAAGTAAGGTCCGCGGCGGGCCTGGCCGGCGTGGCGAGCGAACCCATGCTGCACGAAAACGAGATCAGGATGGCGACGAGCCTGGTGGCCAACCTCAGCGGCCATTTCGAGCCGGCCAAGTACACGAACCGCTACCGGGAGGAACTGGTCAAGCTCATCGAGGCCAGGGTGGCCGGAAAGGAGGTTTACGCCCCGGCCGAGCCAGAAAAGGGCAAGGTCGTCGACCTCATGGAGGCGCTGCGGGCTTCCTTGGCGGCCACGGAGAAAAAGACCCGCGAACCCGCGGCCGCGGGCGGCGGACGGCGCCGCCAGGCCAAATAGGGACGATGCTGCCAAAGAATATCCCCCCCATGCTGGCCGTGGCAACGGCCCCTTTCGACGCGGAGGATCACACCTTTGAATTGAAATGGGACGGCATCCGCTGCCTCAGCTTCATCGATGGCGGCACCCGGCTCCAGAGCCGCAACCTGCGCGCGCTGAACGAGATCTACCCGGACCTGGACGGGCTGCACCAGGCCGTCAGAGGCGCCCCCTGCGTGCTGGACGGGGAGATCGTCGCCCTCCGCGACGGCAAGCCGAGCTTCCTGGCGCTCCAGAAACGCCACCACGCGCGCCTGCCCGCGACCGTCAAAAGCCTGGCGCGGCGGATACCCGTGGTCTATATGATCTTTGATGTCCTCTATTGGGAGGGAAAGGACATCACCCGCCTCCCCTTCCGGCGCAGGCGGGAGATCCTCGAGGAGACGCTCGCTCCCGCCGACCGGTTCATCCTGACCCAGGTCGTGCCGGAGCGGGGCAGGGATTACTTTGCCGCGGCTGCGGCCCTCGGCCTCGAGGGCGTAGTGGGCAAAAAGCTGGACGGACCCTACCTGCCGGGCCGCCGCAGCCGCCACTGGGTCAAGTTCAAGCACACCAGGACCGCCTCGTTCGCCGTCTGCGGCTGGACGGAGAACCCCACCGCGCGGGGCGCGCTCGCCTCCCTCGTCCTGGGGGCATACGTGGACGGCAGGCTCGCCAATTTCGGCCTCGTGGGCACGGGATTCAGCCGGAGCGACTTGGCCTTTTGGGAAAGAGAACTCAAGGCTTTCGCCACGGTAACTTGCCCCTTCACCGGCGCCCCGTTACGCATGAAGGGTTTCCACTGGGCCGAGCCCCGCTTGGTCTGCGATGTGCAGTACCTGGAGCTGACGGATCAAGGCACCTTGAGACACCCGCTCTACCGTGGCCTGCGGGAGGATGTGGCGCCGGAGGAGTGCGTCTTTCCTCCGGTGGAGGAGCCCGGTTAATGAAAGGCCCCCTTGCGGGGGCCCTGGCGGAGCATGCGCCGGTTTTCGGCTCTAGAACGCGATATCCACCCCGATCTTCCAGCACGACGAGGCGTAGTCGGGGTAGTACATCAACCCGCCATAGAACGTGCAGCACTCGAGCTTAACCTCGATCGCGCCGTTGATGAAGTAGT
The DNA here is from genome assembly GCA_050260175.1 of Patescibacteria group bacterium. Classification (GTDB taxonomy): domain Bacteria; phylum Bacillota; class UBA4882; order JAAYXC01; family JAAYXC01; genus JBLNBS01. The sequence continues at coordinate 3,874 of JBLNBS010000153.1, forward strand.
CGCCGCCCCAGAACTCGTAAAAGTCGAATCCCAGCCCCACGCTGAGCGCCACGGGATCCAGGTCGAAGGCATAGAGCGCGGAAACCATGCCGCAATACCACGGCTCGTAGAAGAAAATCTCCCCATTGACGCGGATCGGGCCCAGGGCGGCGTTGGCGTAGAGGCCGAAATCCTGGTAGAGGGTGGCGTAGTAAACACCCACCGTCAGAGCATCCGAGAATCCGTAACCCACTCCCACCAGGGCCGACTCGTACCAATCGGGATCGTATTCGGCAAAGGCCGAGAATCCCTCGCCCGCCGGGCTCACCGGCGTCGCCAGCGCCGTGCCGGCGCAGGTAAAGCAGATGGCCAGCACGAGCACTGTCAGGCAAAACGTCTTCCTCATTGGCCGCACCTCCCAGTCTGATTCATGCTCCGCCGATCACATTCTTGACATCTCCCGCCTTTGTGCCATCAACGATTTCTCATCGGCCTTTTCGTGCCGCCTTGCCGATCGACGCCCCAGGGACAAATCGGACCCGAGCACCGAAGTAGAAAAAGAGAGAGTCGCCCATAAGCGACTCTCTCTTTTTATGAAGCGACGGAATATTAGAAGCTGTAAATCGCGCTGGCCGTGAACCCTCTGAAGCCGCATGGATTCCAGCTCGAACCGGGCAGGTCAAAGTTGATGTACGAATAACCCAGGCTCACGCCCCAGTTTTCGGTAAAAAGGTACGTAACATTGAGCGCGTAGCCGAAGACTTTGAGGTCGTAATCGTCGAAACCCCAAGTGAACGACCCAGAAACCGCATATTCCACCGACGCACCGATCGACAGACTGTCGGACAGGCTGAAGGCAGCGTCGGCTCCGAGCGCGACATAGTTACCGTTATCTGACGGCGACGTATAGAGATCGAACATGTGGTATGCGGCAAAGACGTCGAGCTGGAATGCGTCATTATTGAGCAACCGGTAACCACCCTTGATTCCTAGATTGTGATAATAGGTGTCATTCTCGGATAGATAGTCCAAACCCAGTTTGAAGGAGTCGCCAAGCATGGTCTCGACGCCAAGGGCAAAGCCTGTTGCGGCTGTGGTACCATACCCATCCTCATAATACTCGGAACCAACTGGCACCCCCACCTGCACCGAGAAGGACGCCGACGCACACGAGGCAAAACCGAGGACCAAAGTCATCGCCAGTAACAGTACCAGACTGCTCTTCATCAGCATTCTACCTCCTTGAGACTTCTGATGAATATTATCCCTTTGATGGCCGAACCTGTCAAGCGTGGAAAATAGTGTAATTTATACCATCTTGGACGTTTTGGTTCCTGTCCGGACATGATTCACGCCGGCAAGCCGGTTTGTATCCGCACGCGCCCAATAGAGTAGAAGGCGGGGATCAAACCTCGTCCTCAGTCGATGAAGTAGTCAGGGTCTTGACTGGACACTCGAAGTCAAGCGGCACCCCTCAAAAACTCCCTCGGTGGGGGTTTGGTGGAGGATCGGCCGCAAGGACGGAGCCGCGGCGGAGCATCGTTTAAGGGCATAATAACCTTGGAAGGTGCGGACATGCCCACGCTCACCGTGGACCGGCGCGAACTCCAGGTGACGAACCTGGACAAGATCTTTTGGCCCGATGACGGCTACACCAAAGCCGATGTGATGAACTACTACGTCAGGGTCTGGCCGGTCCTGGCGCCGCACCTCTTGAATCGACCTCTCTCGCTCGTGCGTTACCCCGACGGGATCGAGGGGGAGTTCTTTTACCAAAAGGACTGCCCGAATGCGCCCGAGTTCGTCGAGACCGTCGAGATCCCCTCGGAGGACCGGGTGATCCGCTATGCCATGGCCAACAACCTGCCCACTCTGCTCTGGGCCGTCAACCTCGGCGCGGTGGAGGTCCATCCCTGGCTCTCGACCCGGGAGGATCTCGACCGCCCGACGTACGTCATCTTCGATCTCGATCCCATGGCGCCCGCCACCTACCAGGACGGCGTGCGCGTGGCCCTGGCGATAAAAAGGCTCTGCGACGGGCTCGGCCTGCGCATCTACCCCAAGGTCTCCGGCGCCACGGGCCTCCACCTCTACCTGCCCGTCAAGCGGCGCTACGGCTTCAAAGAAACGAGCACGTTCGTCAGGCGCCTGGGCGAGGCGGTCATCGCCGCCCTGCCCGAACTGGCCACGAACGAGCGGCGCGTGCAGGATCGGGCGGGCAAGGTCTACATCGACCACCTCCAGAACATCCGGGGCAAGACCATCGCCTCGGTCTACAGCATCCGCCCCTTCAGCGGCGCGCCGGTATCGCTCCCCGTGGCCTGGGACGAGCTGCCCGCGACGCATCCGGCCGTCTTTACCCTGGCCAACGCCATCGACAGGGTGGAGCGGACGGGCGACCTCTTCCGCCCGCTCCTCTTCGAGGAGCAGGAGTTGCCGGCGGAACTGCTGCGTTGAAGCATGCGGCCTCCTCCCCGCAAACAGAAAGCCCCCGGGGTAATCCGCGGAATCTGCGTTTACGGTCTAAAACGAGTTTTTCACACCGCTTTAAAAGGTGATGTGAAAAAGGTACTGAAACGCAGATTATAGCGATTAGTACCCAGAGACAAGGAGTTATAGAATCATATGAAATCGGTATGTTACCTAATCTGCATAATTGCTTTACGTGATTAGAAACGATTTAACAGGATTAACATAATTTTCAGGATTTATGCAAATTATTGTCTATTAGATTATCTTTATTAATGATCTCAATCTTAAATCTTGTTAATCTCATTAATCATGTAAATCATGTGATGTCGTTCCCTATTTGACGTGTTTATCGGTCCAAGAACGATTTTTCACAACGCTTCTAAAGCACGCCCAGATAGATCGTGTGCTCCGGATCCCCCTTGGCGCCGCGAGCCGCAACCCTGTGACGGCCGACCCTGAAGCCGGCCTCGCGCAGCCGCCGCGCAAAGCCCGGCGCCGGCGCGGCCGACCAGACGGCGAATGTACCGCCCTGCTTCAGGGCCCGTTTGACCGCGGCCAACCCTTGCACGCCATAGAGCGCCGCATTGCCGGGATGCATCAGGTTGCCCGGGCCGTTGTCCACGTCGAGCAGGATGGCGTCAAACGCTGCGTCCGCATCAGCGAGCACCTCGGCCACGTCGGTAAGGTGCAGCGTGACGCGCCCGTCGGCCAGGGGATTGCCGGCCAGATGGGCCAGGGGTCCCCGGTTCCAGGCGGCCACCGCCGGGCTGATCTCCGCCACGCGCACGCGGGCATCCCCCGGGAGCAGGTCCAGAACGGCCCGGAGCGTGTAGCCCAGGCCGAGCCCTCCGACCAGCACGCACGCTTCACCTTTGGCCGCCAAACGCGCGCAGGCCAGGCGGGCCAGGGCCTCCTCCGAGCCGTGGGCCCTGCTCGACATGAGCTCCAGCCCCCCGGCGCGGATCATGAACTCTCCGCCCCTCCTGTAGAGGACCAGATCCCCTCCGCCCGGCGCGGGCGCCTCGGCCACGGGCTCCCAGCCCATACGGCCCCCCTACTCGGGCACCACGGCCACGGCCAAGGCGCCGGGACCGCCGTGCGCGCCGAGGACCGGCCCCGCCTGCACCACCATCTCCACGAGACCGAGGGCGTCCTGGACCCGGCGGCGCAACTGCTCGGCCTCCTCCGCGGCGATGGTATGCATCACGCCGAGGAGAACCTTACCCTGCTCCTTGAATGCCTCCAGCCTGCCGAGGAGCGCGTCCAGCGCCTGGATGCGGCTGCGCGCCTTGGTCACGGGTAGGACCTGGCCGTCCACCACCTTGACCAGGGGTTTGAGATTGAGGAGCGAGCCCAGGAAAGCCGCGACCTTGCCGATCCTACCCCCGCGTTCGAGAAAGTCCAGCGTGTCCAGGGCGACCAGCACCTCGATCCTACGCTTTACCTCCTCGATCGCACGCACCACGGCGTCCTTGGCGAGCCCCTTTTCGATGGCGCGCGCCGCGCGGAGCACCAAAAGGCCGAGCCCCAGTGAGACGGAGCGCGAGTCGACCACGGAGATATCCGCGCCTGGCAGGGATTGGCGGGCCACGTTTGCCGCGTCATAGGTCCCGCTCAGGGTGCTGGCGATATGGATGGAGATGATACTCTTGCACTTGGAGAGGAGCTCCTGGTAGACCTGGACAAAGGCGCCCACAGGCGGCTGCGAGGTCTTGGGGACGATGTTCTGCGTCCTGACGCGGCGAAAGAACTCCTCCGTGGCCAGGTCCCCGTCGCGGAAAGAGTCGGTTCCCAGGCGGACTTCGAGCGGAACGACGCTGATCCCGTTGGCGCGGGCCAGGTCAGTCGGCAGATCGGCGGCGCTGTCGGTGACAAGACCGATCATGACTCGGGCACCCCTCTCCTCATTTCGTCCATACTTGTTAGACTCGGCCGGGGGGCCCCGGTGTCACCCCGATAATAATAAATCCGGGTTCGATCCGGATTTCGATTGCGACTTCACCAATCGCGGCCTTAACGTCGGCTACCCCGGGATGTACGCCAGCGCCAGAGCCTCCGGGCCCACGTGCGCGCCGATGACGGGGCCGGCCTCGGCCAGGATGATCTCTGCGCCCCGGCCGAGTAGTTCTCTCAACCTGCGCCTGAGTTCAACGGCCTCGCGGGCCGCCATGGTGTGCATGACGCCGAGGAGGGCGCCGCTCCGCCCACAAAAGGAGGCGGCATGCGCCAGGAGGGTTTCCACGGCCCGCTCCCGGCGGCGAATGCGGCCGATCGAGACCGCGCGGCCTTCGTGCACCTGGATAAGGGGCCGCACGTTCAGGAGCGCCCCGAGGAGCATGGCGACCTTGCCGATCCTGCCGCCCCGCTCCAGGGATTCGAGCGTGTTGAGGATAGCCAGGACCTCGGTCTTGGCCCTGGCCTCTTCGAGCAACCGCAGGATCTCATCCCTGCCCAGGCCCGCCCGGGCGGCGCGGGCCGCCTTGAGCACCTGCAGGCCCTGGCCGAGCGAGAGCGACCGGGAATCGAAGACGGTGATGTCGGCCCCGGGCAAGGCCCGCCCGGCCATGGCGGCGGCGTCGCACGTCCCGCTGAAACCGCCGCTGATGTGGATGGAGAGGATGCTCCTGTATTCGCGCGCGAGGGCCTGGTAGACGCGGGCGAAGGCGCCCGGGGAGGGTTGGGAGGTCTTGGGAACGAGGTTTTCCTCCCGCACGCGGCGGAAGAACTCGGCGGGTTGGAGGTCGACGCGATCAAGGTATGTCTCGGCGCCCAGCCTGATCTCCAGGGGCACGACCGCGATGCCGTACGCGGCGGCCAGGGGCTCCGGTAAATCGGCTCCGCTATCCGTAACGATGCCGACAGACGCGTTCTTCACATCGTCTCTAAGCTTCAAAAGAAAGCTCCTGGCGCAGGTAACGCGTGATCCGGTAAAGCCGGCATTTGACCGCATCCACCGTGCAGCCGAGCTTCCTTGCGATCTGCGAGTGGCTGTACTCGCGGCGAAACCGCCACCACAGCAGCTTGCGGTCCTTGCGGGAGAGGTTCTTGGCCGCCCTTGCCAGGCGCCGGCGCCAGAGGCGGTCCTCGATCACCTCGGCCGGATCCGCGGCAGCTGGATGAATTCGCGCCCCGGCCTCGTCCCAAGGGTCTTCCCGCCTCTTTGCCAGCCTGCGCAGGCGGTCTTGGTGTAGATTGGCCAGCGTCCGGTAGAGCCAGGTCGAGATGGATGCCTCGCCGCGCAGCCCCTGGAGATGGCCGAGGAGGCGGCAGAACGATTCCTGCACCAGGTCCTCCGCCTCCGTGGACACGCCCGCGATGCGGCGGGCCATGCGCATGGCCACCGGCCAGTAGATCCGGCAGAGCTCCTCGCGGGCCGGCTCCTCCCCTGCCTGGCAGCGCTGGAGAAGCCGGACTTCCTCGTCGTCCACGCGGCGCTTTCTCCCGAGCTTTAAACGCACATTCAAACCCCCATCGTGTTGGCGGCGGCCCGGACCGTGTTGCGCATGAGCATGACGATGGTCATCGGCCCGACACCGCCGGGCACCGGGGTGATGGCCCCCGCCACCTCCGCGGCGGAGGCAAAGTCCACATCGCCCACGAGCTTGCCGTCAGGCAGGCGGTTGGTGCCTACGTCGATGACGGTCGCGCCGGGCTTGATCATGCCCCCGGTGATGAGCCCGGCCTTGCCCACGGCGGCCACCAGGATGTCGGCCCGCCGGCAGACCGAGCCCAGATCGCGCGTGCGCGAATGGCAGACCGTGACCGTGCCGTGGGCCGCCAAAAGAAGGAGGGCCATGGGCTTGCCCACGATATTGCTGCGGCCCACGACCACGCATTCGCTCCCTTTGACCTCAACGCCCGCCTCGCGGATCAACTCCATGACCCCGGCCGGCGTGCAGGGTGCCGGCCCCGGCAGCCCGATGGAGAGCCTCCCCACGTTGATGGGATGAAAGCAGTCCACGTCCTTGCGGGGATCGATGGTCTCGATGACGGCCAGCTCATCGAGGCCGTCCGGTAACGGCGACTGGACGAGCACGCCGTGCAGCCTGGGGTCGGCGTTGAGGCGCCGCACGAGCGAGAGCAGCTCCCGCTGGGAGGTACCGGCCGGCAGGGCGTGTTCCTCGGAATAGATGCCAAGCTCCGCGCAGGTCTTTTTCTTGAGATTGACATAGATGCGGGAGGCGGGATCCTCCCCCACGATGACCACCGCCAGGCCCGGCGTGACGCCGCGCTTGGCCAGAGAGGCCACCTCGGCCTTGAGCTCCTCCTTGATCCGGGCCGCCACCGCTTTACCGTCGATAATCTTCGCCGCCATCACCCGGTCCTCCTTCAAATCCGGCTGAAAATGCCTTGGCTGCCTGCTGCTTTGATCGTCGGCGTCAAAAGCTCTGACCCGCTTCCAAACCAAGTTTCCCCAGGATCGACCGCGCGGCGATCTTGCCCGCTCCCATGGCCGCGATGACCGTGGCCGAACCGGTCACGATGTCGCCCCCGGCATAGACGTTCTCCAGGCTGGTCGCGCCGGTCTCCGGGTCGGTGATGATGTAGCCGTGCCTGTTCAGGGACAAATCTCCGGCGCCCCGCGTAAGGACCGGGTTGGGCCCCTGCCCGATGGCCACCACCACCGTCTCCGCGGCCAGGGTGAACTCCGAGCCCGGAACGGGCACGGGCCTCCGGCGGCCCGAGTCGTCGGGCTCGCCAAGCTCCATACGCAGGCACTCCAGGCCCGCCACCCGGCCGTCCTCGCCCAGCACGCGCACGGGGTTGGTGAGCAGGCGCAGGGAGACGCCCTCCTCCTCCGCGTTCTCGATCTCCTCCCGGCGCGCGGGCATCTCGGCCCGGGAGCGCCGGTAGACGATGCTGACCTCCTCCGCCCCCAGGCGCAGCGCGGTACGGGCAGAGTCCATGGCCACGTTGCCGGCCCCGATGACCGCCACCCTGCGGCCCACCTTGACCGGCGTACCGTAAGAGGGGAAAAGATAGGCCTTCATCAGGTTGGACCTGGTCAGGAACTCGTTGGCGGAGTAGACGCCGTTCAGGTTCTCCCCGGGGATGCCCAAGAAATACGGGAGGCCGGCGCCGGTGGCGATGAAGACCGCGGCGAATCCCTGCGCGAAGAGTTCGGGCAGGGAGTAGAGCAGGCCCACGCCGGCGTTGACCCGGATCTCCACGCCCAGGGCGCGGACGAAACCGACTTCCTCGTCAACGATGGACTTTGGCAGTCTGAACTCGGGGATGCCGTAGCGGAGAACGCCGCCGGGCGCGTGCAGGATCTCGAAGATCGTGACCTGGCAGCCCGCGCGGGCCAGGTCGGCCGCGCAGGTCAGGCCGGCCGGCCCGGAGCCGACCACTGCCACCCGGGGGCCGCGCGGCGCGTGCGCCGCCGCCTTGGCCTGCCCGCCGGTCCGGCCGCGCTCCCAGTCCGCGGCGTATCGTTCCAGGGCGCCGATGGCAACGGGTTGCCCCTTTTTGCCCAGGACGCAGACTGCCTCGCACTGGGTCTCCTGGGGGCAGACGCGGCCGCAGATCGCGGGCAGGGCGTTCTTTTGCTTGATCAGCGCGGCCGCCTCGCCGGGCCTCCCCTGCTTGATCAGGTCGATGAAGCCTGGAATGTCGACCTCCACCGGGCACCCGCCTATGCAGGGACGGGCCTTGCACTGCAGGCACCTGCCCGCCTCGGCGGCGGCCATTTCAGAGGTTAACCCCAGAGCCACCTCGTTGAAGTTGTGTCTCCGCTCATCAGCGGGCTGTTTGGGCATCCCTACCCTAGGCTGCATCGGCAGTCCTCCCCGGCCGCGGCCTCGACCGCCCGCCGTTCCTCTTCCCGGTACATCCCCTGCCTGCGGCGGAGCTCGCCAAAGTCCACGCGATGCCCGTCGAACTCGGGCCCGTCCACGCAGGCGAACTTGGTCTCCCCGCCCACGCTCACCCTGCAGCCGCCGCACATGCCGGTGCCGTCGATCATGATCGGGTTCAGGCTGACGACGGTTTTAATCTTGAGCGGCCGCGTCAGCTCCGCCACGGCGTGCATCATGGGGACCGGCCCGATGGCGGTCACCTGGTCCACCTGCAAGCCCTCGGCCAGGAGGTCCCTGAGAGCGTCCGTGACGAGGCCATGCCGCCCGTAGCTGCCGTCATCGGTGGTGACGATCAGGCGCTCGCAGGCGGCGCGCATCTCGTCCTCGAGGATGAGGGCCGCCCGGGTCTGCGCGCCGATGATGCCGAGCACCCGGTTGCCGATCCTTCTGTGGGCCCTGGCCTGCGGCAGGACCGGCGCCGCGCCGATGCCGCCGCCGATGCAGACCACCGTGCCGACCTTCTCAATCTCCGTCGGTTTCCCCAAGGGGCCGAGGAGATCCTGGATGATATCCCCGGCCGCCAACCGCGCCAGAGCCGCGGTCGAATACCCGGCCTCCTGCACGACCAGGGTCAGGGCGCCCGCGCTTCGGTCCGCCTCGGCGATGGTCAGGGGGATGCGCTCGGCGCGCTCGTCGAGGCGGACCACCACGAACTGGCCCGGCTCGGCCTTGGCCGCCACCTCGGGCGCGGCCACGCGCAGCAGGGCCACCCTGGGCGCCAGCATGCGTTGGGCGATGATCTCAGGCATGGATATTCTTCATACCTCCAACTTTTCAGCCCGAAAGGCGGCGAGGTAATTCATGGCGTACTCGTCCCTGTTCAAGAGGACCTCGGCCGCGTGGATCAGGGACATGAGCCTCTTGTCCAGCGGATCGACGATGGCCGCGTCGAGCCCCGCCTGCATGGCTTGGACGAGAAAGGTCTGGTTGATCAGCTTGCGCGCGGGAAGGCCAAAGGAGATATTGGAGAGGCCGCAGACCGTATGCACGCCCGGGTACTCCCGCCGCAGGCGGCTGATGGTCTCGTAGACCACCATCGCGTAGTGGGTGCCGGTGCTGACAGGGCGAACCAGCGGATCGATGAAGATGTCGTCCAGGTCCACGCCGTTTTTGACGAGGCCGTCGATGAGCCGCACGCCGACCTTGAACCGCTCCTCGGCCGACTCGGACATGCCCTCGTCGTCCATGGTCAGGGCGATGATTCTGGTGCGGTGCTCCTTGACCAGGGGCAGGATCTTGTTCCAGCGGTCCTTTTCCGCGGTGATGGAGTTGATCATGGCCCGGCCCTTGTGGGCCTTGAGCGCCCGCTCGAGCGCGACCGGGTTGGGGCTGTCCAGGCAGAGGGGCGCGTCCACCGCCGCCTGCGCGGTCCGGACCAGCCACTCCAGCACCTCCGGCTCCTCGGTCACGAGGGTGCCGCAGTTGACGTCCACGTAAGCGGCGCCGGCCTCCACCTGGGACTTGGCCTCCTGCTGGACAAAAGCCGCGTCGCGGGCCGCCACCGCCGGCGCGATGGCCTTGCGGCTGGTATTGATGCGTTCACCGATGATGAGCATCGGAAAGACACTCCTTCGCGCGCGAGGCGCTTTTCTCCTAAGATTACACTTTTCGTTTTACGATGGCAAGCCCGTTGACGCAGTCTCGCTCGTTGCTCGTTACTCGTCGCTGGTTGCTCGTTACTCGTTACTCGTCGCTCGTTACTCGTTACTCGTCGCTCGTTGCTCGTGGACCGTATCTGCGTTAACCATTTCATCCGCGTTCCGGCACCTTTTCACATCTCCGCTAGAACAACCCCACGATCCGCCCGTCCTCAAAGATGTCCACCTTTTCCGCGGCCGGCACCTTGGGCAGGCCGGGCATGGTCATGATGGTGCCGGCCAGGGCCACGACGAAACCGGCGCCGGCCGAGAGCCTGATCTCGCGCACGTTGAGCCGCCAGCCCGTCGGGGCGCCCTTTAGATTCGGATCGTCGGAGAGGGACATCTGCGTCTTGGCGACACAGACCGGGAGCCCGCCGTAGCCCAAATCGGTCAGGGTCGCCAGGGCTTTCTCCGCGTCCTTGGTGTAGATGACGCCGTCGGCGCCGTAGACCCTGGTGGCCAGGGCGTGGAGCTTGTCCTTGAGGCTCAGTGAGAGGTCATAGAGCTGATGAAAGTTGCCGGGTTTCTCCAGCTCGGCCAGGACCGCCTCGGCCAGGGCCATGCCGCCCTTGCCGCCGCGGGCCACGACCTCGCTCAGCGCCGCCGGGGCGCCGAGCTTGTCGCAGTGGGCCTTGACGGCCTGCAGTTCCGCCTCGGTGTCGCTGGGGAAACGGTTGATGGCCACGACCACGCGCAGGCCGTAGACGTCCTTCAAGTTCGCGAAGTGCTTGTCGAGGTTGACAAAGCCCTTTTCCAGCGCCGCGAGGTTCTCCTGGCCCAGGGCGTCCTTGGCCACGCCGCCGTGGGACTTGAGCGCCCGGACCGAGGCCACGAGGACGGCCACGTCGGGCTCTATCCCCGCCTGCCGCGTGACGATGTCGAAGAACTTTTCCGCGCCGAGGTCGGCCGCGAAGCCGCCCTCGGTCACCACGTAGTCCGCGAGCTTGAGCGCGGTGCGGGTGGCGATGATGGAGTTGTTGCCATGGGCGATGTTGGCGAAAGGCCCGCCGTGGACGAAGGCCGGTTGGCCCTCGACGGTCTGGACTAGGTTGGGCCGGATGGCGTCCTTCAGGAGGACCGCCATGGCGCCGACGGCCTTGAGGTCGCGGGCGTAGACCGGATTGCCGTCTTGGTTGTAGGCCACGAGGATGCGGCCCAGGCGTTCCTTTAAGTCCGCGAGGCCCGTGGTGAGGCAGAGGATGGCCATGACCTCGGAGGCCACGGAGATGTCAAAGCCGCTCTCGCGCACCACGCCGTCGCCCTTGCCGCCCAGGCCCGTGACGATGCTCCTGAGCTGACGATCGGAGATGTCCATCACCCGCCGCCAGACCACGCGCTTGGGGTCGATCTTGAGATCGTTCCCCTGGACGATGTGGTTGTCCACCATGGCGGCGAGCAGGTTGTGGGCCGCGGTGACGGCGTGGATGTCCCCGGTGAAATGGAGGTTGATCTCGTCCATGGGCAAGACCTGGGAGTAGCCGCCCCCCGCCGCGCCGCCCTTGACGCCAAAAGTCGGGCCGAGCGACGGCTCGCGGAGGCAGAGGAGGACCTTTTTGCCCAGCGCCCCCAGGGCCTGGGTGATACCCACAGCCGTACAGGTCTTGCCCTCGCCCGCCGGGGTGGGGGTGATGGCCGTGACGTAGATGAGTTTACCGTTCTTTTTGCCCTTTAGCCGCTCGTAGACATCCAGGCTCACCTTGGCCTTGTACCTGCCGTAGGGCTCGTAGTCGTCCTCGCCGAGCCCGGCGATCTTGGCGATCTCACTGATGGGACGGAGCTTGGTCCCCTGGGCGATCTCGATGTCGGACAGCAAGAGAGGCACTCCCTTCGCGTGGCGTTGCTTATCGCCGATGATACATCCCGGATTTCGAAAGCACCTTTACCACCTGCGGCTTTGGTCGCCCCGCACGCCGGCGCCAAAGCCGCAGCAAGCTTTGGACAAAGCCTTGGCTTTCGAAATGCCGGATATAAGATAAGCATACCAGACGCCGGGCCGCTTCTCCCATGGGAGCGATTGTGAAGGGTGGTAGGATCTTGCGGGGGAGCCGGAGCAGCGCAGGGCCTGGGTCGTCCCGTCTCCACCGCCGCAGCCGGCGAGGAGGACGTTCAAGGCCAGCACGGCCGGGAGACCATAAGGGAAACATCTTTTCATCTCTTCATGCACCTTCTCTGACCGTCTTGCCAAAAACAAAAACCCCGCCATGGAGAACCATGGCAGGGTTTCTCGGCCATGCTGAAAGTATCGCCGCTCAGGCCCTTCTCAATAAACGACCACCAGTTTGGCGGGAAAGCTTGTGTTGTCACCCGTACACCAATAGGACTTATCGTTGCTCGTGGCGGACATGTCCTCAGGATGCTTCAGGCGGAACTGGGCGCGCCCCCGCCCCGCCGCGAGATCAGCCTGCACCGCCGCGGTGACGTCGATTGTTTTCCACGCGGGCACTGTGGGATCCGTAATCTCGCCTGGGACGGCCGGTTCAACAACATAACCGTCATAAAGATCGGATTCGGTTAGGGCGCTCAGATCTGTGCCGTAAGAGACATGGTCGATCGATACTCCGCCCAAATCAGAGAAGGGCGTGCCAACCGTACTCACCAGATAGACGTGGAGCGTCGCGGATTGGACGGTCTCGCCCGCCAGGCTGCTCAAGTCGAAACTCAGAAGCAGCCGGCTGGACTCGCGGATGTGGTTATATTGCGGCGGAACACGGCTGCTCATCATCACAGTATAGTAATTCATCCCCACCCACACGCCCTCCCCCGCGCTGATGTGCATGGAATAGTAAGTACCGAAGTTAGTATTGGTCTTGGTCACGCTACCGTCGTAGTCTCCCTCGCTATAGAGTTCAATTGTTTCCGTTTCCGATGAGGGGCCGCAGCCGGTCAAGGCCAAAGCAAAGGCGATTGCGCCCACCAGAACGATCGATAGTCGGTGCATTGTCAAACTAGCCACCTCCATTTTTGCCAGATCTTTCTATATACGAGACTTAGAACTTGTATTTGAGGCCGAGGCCGAGACCGGACTGCTCTTCCTCATCTGCGCCATCGCCCGAAAAGGCGATGGACTTGTAGACCAGGAAGGCGCC
>JBLNBS010000154.1:0-15367 GCA_050260175.1 Patescibacteria group bacterium
CCGCGGAACCCCCGCCTGAAGACCGTCGTTTCCAGATCCACCGGTGTGAGCATGATATAAGACCACCTCTCCTGGGCTGACGGCGGGCCGAGGCCCGCCGCTAATCTCACCAACCCATCCAAGGATGAGAAACGTCCCATCCGGTCTCAGGGCCATGCATTGCCCTTCATGAGATTTGCGGCATCCTTTAGGGCGGTGTGAAAAACCCGTCTCTCTACCCGGGGATGAATCCCCGGGCTACACGTGAACGTTCTTTCCAAAGCCCTGTCCTCCTGACAGGGCTCGGATAGGCTTCGAAGCACCACCGAACCCGTACAGGACGTACGGGTTTGAGAATGATTTCCCTATGTAGCCCAGGGTTTTAACCCTGGGATCGCGGTGGTGAGGTTTTTCACACCGCATTTAGATGGATTACCCCCTATCCCCCGGTGAACTGTCGTGGTTCCATAAAGCTTCCTCGAACATCCCTTGCTCCCCCTGGGAGATAGAGGGCATCTTCTTCGCACGGCCCCAAATCCGTTCCCAAACACCGGTCTTCAGGGGTGATGCTCCTGCCTGAACAATCCTTTTTGCACCAGTTCGTCTGCCCCGTCTGCACCGAGGAGAGGCTGGTCCTGGCCGCGGATGCCGAGGGTGAACCATTCCTCGGCCGCTGCGGGGTCTGCGGCTACACCGTCCTCTTTAGCTGGTGCCCGGAGTGCGGCGCCGGCGGCCCCGCGCCCCTCGAGCCCGGCCGGGAACCCGGGTCCGCGCACTGCCACGTCTGCCGCCGGAGCTACCGTATCCCGCCCGCCGCCTACGCTCATACCAGGCCCGCGGTGCCCCCGGCGCCCCCCGCCGGCCCGGGCGCGCTCGCGCGGTGGTTTATCAAGGCTCTGGCGGCTTTGGCCGGGATATTGATGGTTAGTTATCTATTGATCAAATTACATTAGGTCTATATCTTCCCCGAGATCATTCTCCACCCGCGACGGATCTCCTATCGCCGTCCCGCGGGCTAAAAAGCGGGCCGGCCCGAGCAGGGAATCGGCCGCCGGATGTCAAAACCGCTAATAAAAAGTACGATCGAATCGAATAATGGAGGCCGGTATGAGCATCCAGACCATCTATATCAGGCGCGCCGACGACCCCGAGGCCGCCGTGCTCCTGGCCCGCCTGCGGCGCCGGGGATATACCGCCCTGACCGGGCTTTCGATCGAGCGGGTCTACCGCCTGGAGGGGGACTTCGACTTAGAGGCACTCCTACCGCTCCTCGTCAACCCGGTCTTTGAGAACCAGTCACCGCGGAGCCGGCTCGTGGAGCGGGAGGGGCCCATCGTCGAGATCGGCTACCGCCGGGCCGTCACCGACCCGGAGACGGAATCGATCCTCTGCGGGGGCCGCGCGCTCGGCCAAGGAGGCCTGCTCTGGGCGCGGGTGGCCCTGCGTTACCAATTCAGGGGCCTTACGCAGGCCGAGGCCGAAGCGGCCGCCGCGGAGGAGCTTTTCAATCCGATCGTCCAGGAGGTCATTCCGCCGGGCAGGGTCTTTGATTCCCTGCGGCCCACCGGCACGCCGGACGACGTGCGCCGGATCTCCCTGGCCGGCCTCACAGGCGATGAGCTGGAGCGCCTCGCGCGCGACAATTCCTGGTACGCGCCGCTCTCCCAGATGCGGGCACTGCAGGAATACGAGGCGTCCCGGGGATACCCGCTGACCGACGCCGAGATCGAGATCATCGTCCAGAGCTGGTCGGACCATTGCTACCACACGACCTGGAAGAGCCTGGGCCTTCTCCGCCGACTCGCCGACGCCACGGCTCGCGTCGGCCATCCCGACGTGGTCTCGGTCTTTAAGGACAACGCGGGCGGCCTGGCCCTCACGGACGACTGGGTGGTCACCATCAAGGGCGAGACCCACAACTTCCCCAGCGCCATCGCCACGTTCGGCGGCGTCGCCACCAAGCACGGCGGCGTGATCCGCGACTCCATCGGTTTCGGCCGCGGCGGCTACCCCATCGGCGGCTCCACCGTCATGGGCACCATGGATCCCCGCCTGCCGGTCGCGGACGTGCCGGCCGGGGCGCTGCCGCCCGGGCACATCGTGCGGGAGTCAATCCGGGCCACGGCCTATTACTGCAACCCCATGGGCATCCCCATGATGTACTCGCTCTACCGCGCCCACCCCGGGTACGCCAAATGCCTGGCCCTCGGCCACTCCGTGGGTCTGATCCCGCGCAAGTACGCGCAAAAGGAGCCCCCCCGGCCCGGCGACATCGCCGTCCTCATCGGCGGGCGTACGGGACGCGACGGCCTGCACGGGGCCACGGCCTCGTCAGCGGGCATGGCGGAGGAGACCCGGACCAGAGAGGCCGCGGCGGTGCAGATCGGGCACCCCATCACCCAGCGCAAGTTCATGGAGGCCGTACCGGTCCTCCGCGACGCGGGCTGCCTGCGCTCGATCACGGATCTGGGCGCGGGCGGGCTCTCCTGCGCCGCCGGGGAGATGGGGGAGTCGACCGGCATCAGGCTCGATCTTGATCGGGTGCCGCTCAAGGACGCCTCGCTCACCGCCTGGGAGATCTTGCTCTCCGAGTCCCAGGAGCGGATGCTGCTGGCCGTGCCTCCGGACAGGCTCGCGGCGGCCCTGGAGATCCTGGCCCGTTACGACGTGATGGCGGCGCAGGTAGGCGAGTTCACCGCCACCGGACGCTACGAGGCAGCCTGGCGTGGGGAACGCGTGGTCGATCTGGAGATGGGATTCCTCTGGGGCGCCTGCCCGATCGAACCCGCGCTCGCGGAGGAGCCGGGACGAGATCTGCGGCCGGGCCCCGCCGTACCGCCATTTTCGACCCTGCCGGAGCACGCGTGCCGCGTGCTCGCCCACTACCACTGCTGCGACCAGTCGGCGGCGGGTTTTCAATTCGACTCCACTGTCCAGGGGCGGACGGTGATCGGGCCATACGGCGGCGTGACGGGCAGGATGCCGACCAATGCCTTTGTCGCGGCGCCGCTGCGCGGGCGCGACACCCGCGTGGGCGTGGCGAGCACGGTGGCTTTCAATCCGTTTTACGGCGAGGTAGATCCCGCCGGCCTGGCCCGCCTGGCCGTGCTGGAGGCGGTCTCCAGGGCCGTGGCGGTAGGGGCGGATCCGTCCGCCATTACGCTCTGCGACAATTTCTACACCCCGCCCGCCTCGCCCGGGATTAACTGGTCGCTCCTGCGCATGGTCGAGGCAGCCGCGGATCTCTCGGTGGCGCTCGGCATGCCGTTCATCTCGGGCAAGGATTCCAGCTCGGGCACGATGCGCCGCGCGGACGGCGGCTCCATCGACGTGCCCCTGACCCTGGTCGTGGCCACGCTGGGCCGCGTGCCCGACGTGAGCCGCTGCGTTACAAAGCAGTTCCGCTGGGCCGGGGACCGGCTGATCCTGCTCGGCGACCTTTGGCCGGAGAGGCTGGGAGGCTCGGTCTACCTCGACACCCTGGGGACCAGGGGGGACAGGCTGCACGAGGGCGGCCAGGCCTGGGCCGCCGGCCGGCTCGCGCTCTGGCGCAGGCTCTTCGCCCTCTACCAGCGGCCCGAGAGGCCCATCCTGGCCGCGGCCGCCATCGGCGAGGGGGGGCTCCTGGCCCGGGCCTTCGAGATGGCTTACGGCGGCGGCCTCGGCGCCGAGCTGGATCTGGACGCTTTTGCCGGCGGGCGTTGGGACGGCGTCCTCTTTGCCGAGGCAGTGGGGGCCTTCCTCCTCGAGCTGGCGCCGGATGCCGAGCCGGAACGGCTCTTTGACGGTCTGCCGTGGCGCGGCGTGGGGCGCGTGACGGGCGAGGCGCGGCTGTCCTGCCGCTACGAGGGCCGTAGCATCGACCTGCCCATGGCCGGTCTCGCCGCGGCCTGGCAGGGAACCTTTACGGAGGTCGTGAGCTAGGGATGAAACCCAAGATCGGCATCCTCTACGCGCCTGGCACCAACTGCCACGAGGAGTCGGCCTTTGCCGTGGAACTGGCGGGCGGGGAGGCGGAGACGGTCCTCCTCTCCGATCTCGACCGGGGCCGCGCCGGCCTCGGCAGGCTCCAGGGCCTGATCCTCCCGGGCGGATTCTCCTTTGGCGATCACATCTCGGCCGGCAGGATCCTCGCCGTGCATCTTCTGGCGCGCCTCGCGGACGCGCTGCGCGATTTCCTGGCCGCGAGCAAGCCGATCCTGGGCGTCTGCAACGGCGACCAGGTCCTGATGGAGACGGGGCTCCTCCCCGCCGGCTCGCCCGGCGCGCGGGGGGCGGCCCTGACCTGGAACCGCTCGGCGCGCTTCGAGGGCCGCTGGGTGGAGCTTTCCGCCGCGGAGGCGGGCTTTTGGACCGAGGGCATGGCCGGCCGGACGCTGCGCCTCCCGTCCGCGCACGGCGAGGGCCGCCTGGTCCTGGCGCCCGGCGCCGCCGCAAGGCCCGCCTTTCATTACGTGGACGCGTCCGGCCGGCCCACGGAGCAGTATCCCGAGAACCCCTCGGGCTCCCCGGGAGGGGTCGCCGGCGTCACCGATCCCTCGGGCCTCGTCCTCGGGCTCATGCCCCATCCCGAGCGGGCCGTCCTGCCCCACCACGGCTCCGAGGACGGGCTGGGGCTCTTCCGCAATCTCGTGGGGTTCCTCGAGGCGAAATAAGACTCGCGTTCCCTGCGTTCCTGCCGTGCCAACACAAGTCAGACAAATCGCCGCCGGAGGCGCTTTCGGCGCTTCACCACTTTTCGGCCTTCAGCCGCCTTCAGCCGCGAGACGCATCACTGTTCATCCGGGGTGTTCCTACCAAAAAGGGGGGGCCGGAAGATGCCCGAGTCCGTCGCCACCGCGCCCGTGCTCGCCGCGCTGGCGGAGAACGCATGCCCGCTCTGCACTCTCCGCCGGCAGGCTGAATCAGCGCTCCTCGAGTCCTTCTTTCGCGAGATGGTCATGGACGGGCGCTGCCGGGAGGCTTTGGTGCGGGAGGGGCTCTGCCCCCACCACCTCCGCCTGGTCATGGCCGCCCCCGACAAGCTGGGCGGAGCGCTGGCCCTACAGGCGCTCGTCGAGGCGCATCTGCGTCATCCCGGTGCGGCCCGGGCCACATCCTGCTATATCTGCGGGTTCCTCGCGCGCACGGAGGGGCGGCACGCGGGCGTATTGCTCGACCTCTTCGACTCGGGCGGGGAGGGACGCCGGGCGATCGAGGCCGCCCCGGCCGGCTTTTGCCTGCCACACCTGGATGTGCTCGAGGCCTGCCGCGCGCCCCGCCAGAGCTCCGCACAGGAGCGGGAGTTCAGGGAGTATTGCGGTCGCACGAGGCAAAAAGTGCTGCAGGAACTCGATCGGGACCTCGGCTGGTTCATCCGTAAGTTCGACTACCGGATGGCGGGCGAACCCTGGCGCGGCGCGGAGGACGCGGTCGAGCGGGCCGTGAGGGCTTTGGCCGGCCTGCCGGGCCTGAGACTCTAGAACCCTACGCGCACACCGGCCCGGACGGTATTTTCCACGGCGTAGGGGGTAAAGATCGCCGCGTTTTCCCAAAAGAACCAGAGTAACTCGGCGCCCGCCAGGACGTAAGGCGCCGTCCGCCAAGCGGGGTACCAATCGTCCAGGTTATAGACTAGACCGGCACCCACGTAAGGCTTGAAGATTATGATCCGGCCGGGAGCCCGCAAGACCAGGCCCAGATTGGCGGTGCGCACGCCGTCGCCGTACTCGAAGTCGGCATCCAGGTACAAGGGCCAGCGGCTGTCGGGATCTGAGACTCCTACCAGCAGGCCGAAGGAGTTCAACCCCGCCGCGTAGGTCGATGCGCCCGCGCTCCAGTCGAAATAAAGCGGGGAAGGGGAATTTGCCAGGGACGGGGCCGCCGCCGCGAGGGCCAGGATGATGAAGAGGGCCAGGGAGAGAAGGGATTTACGCATATTGACACCTCCGAGTGATCGTCCCATATTTGGGACCCATTGTCTGTAGACGTCGGCGGAGGCATTTTTGTTTCCCCATCGATCCAGGATCTTGCTGGTTCCTGTGAGATGAACGAAGGCCCCGCCAACCGGCGGGGCCTTCGCCGCGTTCCCGTCCATTAACCCCTGGCGGCGTACCTCGCCTTCATCTCGGCCAGGCCCAGGGCCTGCACCTCGCCCGCCCGGCCGGCCGAGCCAAAGACCTTCATACGGGCCGCGATCGCCTGGGCGATCCCTTCCCGCGCCGCGCCGGCGTAATCGCGCTGGTCCCATTTCTCGGGATGCTCGGCCAGGTATTTACGGGTGGCTGCCGTGGCCGCCAGCCGGATGTCGGTGTCAACGTTGATCTTGTTGATGCCGAAATTGATCGCCCGGACCAGCATATCCAGGGGCACGCCCATGGCGTGTTCGAGCCTGCCGCCGTATTTGTTGATCTCGTCGATCAGCTCCGCCGGCACGCTGGACGAGCCGTGCGAGACCAGGGCTGTCTCGGGGAGGAGCCGCCGGCAGCGCTCGATCGTCTCAAAGCTCAGCTTGGCCTCGCCCTTGAACTTGAAGGCTCCGTGCGAGGTGCCGATGGAGATGGCCAGGGCGTCAACCCCGGTCCTTTGCACGAATTCCACCGCCTGGTCAGGGTCGGTGAGGTGGGCCGTGCCCGAGCCCACGCCGTCCTCGATCCCGCCCAGGGTGCCGAGTTCGCCCTCGACCGAGACGCCCCGGTCATGAGCGTATTTGACGACCTCGCTCGTGATCTTGACGTTGTAGGCGAAATCGGACGGCGTCTTGCTGTCCTCGAGAAGCGAGCCGTCGATCATGACCGAGGTGAACCCCAGGTCGATGGCGCGCCTGACGCTCTCCATGTTGTTGCCGTGGTCCAGGTGCACGGCCACGGGGATCTCGGGGTTCAATTCGACCCCGGCCATGATGATGTTCCTGAGGTACTTGTCCTCGGCATACTTGAGCGCGCCCCGGCTGACCTGCACGATGACGGGCGAGGCCGTTTCCTTTGCGGCGCGCATGATGCCCTGCATCTGCTCCATGTTGTTGACGTTGTAGGCGCCCACGGCAAAAGGCTTGCCGGCCTTGAACGCGGCCATGCTGGCCTCGAGGACGGCGCGTGATGTAACCAACGGCATAGCAACAATCCCTCCTGGGTTTAGTACTTACATCCGCAAAGCCTGCGCGGTAATCTCGCTGATGATTCGGCGCGAAAGCCGAGGATCCTCCAGGAGGGCAAATGTTTATTTTGCGCGCCACCCGCAAGCGATCGAGCGCCGCGCGCTTCCTGCGGCGCATCGGGGAAGCCCTGCAGGCCGCGGCGGATGAACCTTAACATCGCAAGAAAGATCACGCCTCCGCCGGCACGGGGGTTGTATAATGGGACCATCACCTCCGGAGGTGACGCATGGACTACTACGCCAAAGTCCAAGAAGCGGCCGACTATATCGAGGCGAACCTCGGCCGCGAGATCAAACTCCAGGAACTTGCCGGGCAGGCTTTCTTCTCGTCCTGGCATTTTCACCGCATCTTTCAGGCCGTTACCGGGGAGACGCTGGCGGACTACATCAGAAAACGGCGGTTGACCAGGGCCGTCCAGGCAATCATTGCGACCCGCAGGGATGTGCTGGACATCGCCCTGGACAACGGGTTCAATTCCAGGGAAACCTTCATCCGCGCTTTCAAGAAAGCCTATGGCATGACGCCCGGCGCTTACCGCCGGCGCGGCGGACCTGTCATCCTGCAGGAACGACTGATCGTGGCCGCCCTGAAGTACCAATTCAGAAATGGAGTGATGGATATGGAACCGAAGATCGTGAAAAGGAACGCCTCCATCATCCTTGGGTACGAACTGCGCACCAATACGGCGGGGGGAGAAAACTCGCAAGCCATACCGGAGTTTTGGGAAAAGGCGGACCTGGGAAGACTGACATCGATCGTCAATCGATTGCACACCAACGAAACCTTGGGGTTATGCCTCGACGGCGATGAAAGCGGTAACTTTTCCTATGTCATCGGCGTCGAGGTAAGCAGCGCTCCCGCCATACCAGCCGGGATGTCGCTCAAAACACTACCCGCCGCCAAATACGCCGTCTTTACCGCCAAGGGCCCTTGCCCGCAAGCCATCCAGGACATGTGGCGCTACATCTACGGTGAATGGTTCCCCCGTTCCGGCCTCGAGCGCGCCGAGACACCCGATTTCGAGCTATATGACGAACGGTGTGTCAACAATGACGACCGATGCGAAGTGGATATCTACATTCCGATCAAGTAATCCCGAAAAGCCCGCGCAAGCGGGCTTTTTTATAACGCAGGTAACCGAAGCCAGCGCCGAAATGACACTTGTGATGCCTGCGCCTATGCGAGGAGGATTAATATGTTTACGGCCGAACGGATGAGATGGGTACCTGAAATGTCCCGGCTTGAGAGCGTCCTGTTCCGATGGGGAGGAGTTTTGGCGGCACGGCGCGCGATTCACGCCACGCCGCCAAAACCCCATTTCCGCATCGGACAGCCGTAGATCTATGAATAACCCGGCAAAACGCGCCAAAACGTTCTTTGCCATGGAGGAGAGCATGGCGGCAATCAAGACGGAAGGCGATAAGGTCTACCTCGAGGGCGTGAAGAGGATCTCCTGGGATACTGGCGAGATGTGCGAGTTCACCTCCGCGCTGGTGGCGGCCCTGGGATGCCTGGGGGAGGATGTCTCCTACCACTATTGTGATGGGTACGTCGGGGCGTTGCCTTCCGGTTCACGCTCAATCCCGGCGCATAGGACTTTGGGAACTAACGGGATCAGGAATATCGCGGCGGATCAATATGAACCCATCAACCGTGCCATGAAGGCGGTCGGGCATGAATGATGCCTGTTACTGAGATTTAGCTATTAATCAATAAGCCGCGTGGAAGGGAGGGCGGAAGCGGCCACAGGAGCAGAGGAAGTAAGCCGGCAGGCGGCATCAACCGACTCACGGCCTAGTCTTCAAAAAGGAGGCCACCATGGACGACAGGGTAGTGACGTACCTCGAGCGGAGCGAGGAAATCACCGGCTATAAGGTCAAAATCATGTCAAAGCCGGCTTTCAGCATCACGGGTTACACGCTTATCGTGCCGCCGGAGGCCGACGCGCAGACAGTCCCGCGCTTTGTGGGCGAGTTGATCGCCGATGGCCGAATGGACGCGCTAAAGAAGGCATCCGCCCTCCCCGCCTGGATTCTGGGCCTCGGGTCGTGGGACGGGGAGTGTCAGCCCGGCGGGATGCGTTATACCATGTGCATCGAGGAAACGGAGCATACCGACCTCCGCCGCCTTGGGGAGCAGTACCCGCTCCACACGCAGCGGTTCGAGGCTTGCGACTGGATGTGTTTCGAAGTACCCCTGGAGCGGTTCAACGAATTGTTCTGGAAAGACGACCCCTATAGGATGCTACGCGCCCTTGGCTACCGCTTCCACCTCCGGGTAGGCGTCCACTTCGACGCCAGCCCGCCCGATTGGGACGCGCAGAAGAACCCCGATATGGAGTTCTGGATCTCCGTTGCCAAGGAAACCGAAGAGTGCGAGGTGTGCCCGACGAGGGAAGACTGCGGCAGGATGCAGCCCTTCGGTTGAGAGAAAGGCGGCATGGGCCACAAGATGACGACGATGGAAACAGACAGGCTTATGATCAGGAACTTCGAAGCCAGCGATTGGGAAGTTCTTCACGAAATGATCGTGCAATATGAATCATCCGAGTACGCTGTCTACGACCACCAGTGGCCGACATCGCCTGGGGAAATCAAGGAAATCACCAAGTGGTTCGCGGGTGGAGATGGTTTCCTGGCCGTTTGTCTTAAAGATACTGACCGCTTCATCGGTTTTGTCTCGCTTAATCCGGAAGAGCCGGAAGAGAAGGAAGACTGTCGCGAGTTCAACCTCGGCTACATCTTCAACGCCGATTATCACGGTAAAGGCTATGCCACGGAAGCCTGCCGCGCCGTCATCGGGCATGCCTTCGATCGGTTACGGGCGCGGAGGGTGGTCACTGGTACTGCGGCCGCGAATCGCGCGTCCTGCCGATTGCTGGAGAGGTTGGGTTTCCAGCGAACGGGCGAGAGCACCGGTTCCTTCAGGAATACGCCGGATGGGAAACCGATCGAGTTCCTTGGCCGTATCTATGGCATTGCCAAAGAGGAATGGGAGATGGCTGGGAGTCGGCATGCAGTGGCATATCCCGGATCAACCGTCAAGGCGAATTAACCCTTTGCGTATGAGAGGGTAACCCTTAGCTCTTCCAGAACCAACTTGAGGAGGGATATCGATGGCAATGGCCGATACCGGACTGCGTTACCAAGTCGAATACAAGATACTGCCGGCCTTCGACCTTATTGGATTCACGAAAATAGTCAAGTCAGGCGGAGAGCTGTACAGGGAAGTCAGGGAGGACGGCAGATGGGATACTTTGCGCCGCCTCGGCGCGGAGGACCCGACAATCTACGGTGTCGCGACCGAAGTCAAGGATTGTCCGAAAGGGCATTACCGCTACACAATCGCCGTCAAGGTGCCCGGCGAGTCCGGCATGGTGGAGGTTCTGAAGGAGCAACTGTTTCCGATCCATGTCGAGGAGTCGGAATGGGTGATCTTCGACTTGAATTACGGCACTCAGTACGGGGCTTTTTGGCGGGATAATCCCTACGCCATGATCAAGAAGCTCGGCCGGGAATTCAATACCCGCTTGAATCTCCACATCGATGCATTTCCGATGGCGTACGCTTCAGATGCAGACGACATGCGGTTCATGATGCCGGTCCTACGGCCGGCTTGAAATTACTCGTGAACGAAGAAACAAAAGGAGGCGTTACCTTGGTTAAACTGGTCAAACTCGAGATCAAGCATCTTCCCGCGATGCGCATTATCGGCAAAACCATCCGACCCAATTTGATGAATGAGAATCCCATCCCGGCGTTCTGGGACCAATGCTTTGGCGACGGCACGCTCACCGCCCTGGAAGGGCTGCCCGAGTCTCTTCTGGACAGCGCCTACGTGGGCTGGATGAGCGATTACAACGCCGACGACGGTACATTCACCTACCTCTGCGGCATGCTGATGAAACCGGGAACGGCGGCGCCGGAAGGGTTAGTTTTCCGGGATGTGCCGGCTTGTACGGTCGCGATAGGCTGGATTCAAGGTCCCGAGAAGGAAACCTATCCGGTCGCCCATGACTACACGCAGAAAGCACTGGAGGAACAAGGATACAAGGTGGACGAAGAGGCTGACTGGTGTATGGAACTATATGCCTGTCCACGCTTTACCCAACCGAACGAAGCCGGCGAGGTCATCTTGGATTATTACATCCCGTGCCGCAAGAAGGATGGCTGACCGTTTCCGGGATTCGCCGGGAGATCGCGCGGCACGTCCGCATCGCCCGGGAGAGGGAGGCCGGGGCCGTCGCGCATCTGGAAAAGCCGACTAGATCTGGCAAGGGCATAAATGCCCTAGGATCCGGATCCCGACTTTCCCCGTAGCCAGGATGGCTTGCCTGCCTTTGTGTAGCGGCGTCCTCTCAGGGCGCCGTCGGCCCGAGCATCTACAGCTGCAGGATCAACCGTTATCCAGAACATAGCCTTGCGCGTTTCGGATGCCGACGTCTTGAGCAGCGGAGGGTCACCTATGGCAATCGCACTCTGCGAGAGGCGCGTAACCATGGCCAAGGATAGGCCCGATTGCTCCACACCATCCGGCGAGAGCGAACCGCGTCACAATGCCGGCTTTGCACCCGTCTCCAACGCGGTCGGCGGCGCCATCCTCGGCACGGCCATCGCCGGTACAATCGGCGCCGTGGTGGGCGGCGTGATCGGCGCGGGAACGCCGTACGCCATCAAACTCTTTACCGGACGGCGTTGATTGTCTTGTTCAATCAATGATGAATGATAAATGTTGAATGATGAATTGGACCAATAGAAGCAGGGGTTTTTGATTTATCATTTATAAAGTACTATGGCTACAAGGGCAAATTCGTAGCTTTTCTGCTGAACTATATTATTGCTCGAGCGTCTTGCCTTCATCTCTCTTCAATTTATCATTCTTAATTCATCATTTATCATTATCGCAGTTACCGCATAACAAACAAGACCGCCAAATCATGACGGCCTTGTATTCCGACTCAGTAATCGCCAACAATATGAGAGTGCCAGAAGATTCGCCCGTTGCCGATCCAGCGAACGGGCGGCATGCGGCGCGGCAATGCCCACCGCTCCTCCGATCGGCGCCCCAAGGACGCCGCCGCCGATGGATGCGCCGAGGATTGCTCCTCCCACGGCGCTCGTGGCTGTTTTGACGCCGGCTTCGTAGCCCTGGTCGCATTCCCGCATGCGGGCATATCCCCGAGAATCCTGTTACGAAAACGAGGGAGTGAAAGAGAATGGCTTTGACCCGAAGATACAGGACACTGGGCTGCGCTTTGTTATTCTCAACCGTGGTGGTGGCTTTGCTTGCGCCCTTTGGTGCCGCCGCGGCTTCGGACGCGGTGATCCTCACGCCGGTGGCCGGCGACGGCTTGGTCGACCTCGCGTGGACCGCGGCGCCGGGTGCCGCCGGCTACGATGTCAAGCGGAGCAATACCGGCGGCCGCGGTTATGTGGTAGTGGCCAAGGGCGTGAAGGACCTCGCCTTCCGCGACACGGGGCTTGCGAACGGCACCGTCTATTACTATGTCGTGACCGCCCTCGGCGAGGCGGGGGTCATCGGGGATTCGAACGAAGCGGCGGCCACGCCCGAGAATCCAAAGGTCAATTTGCTTCTGCGCAAGCCAGTGACCTGTTCCTCTAGCGAAAAGGCGGATCGGGTCCAGTCCCTTGCCGTGGACGGCGACAAGAGCACCAGATGGTCTTCGGCCTACAGCGACGACCAGTGGCTCAAGGTGGACCTGGAGGGCCGGAGGAGCATCGGCACGATCGTATTGCGGTGGGAATCCGCCTATGCCCTGGCATACGAGATCCTGGCCAGCAACGACGGTATCGCTTGGACCACGGTCTATCGCCAGCAAAACGGCAAGGGGCAGGTGGAAGTCTGCACCCTGGATCGGCAGGTCAATGCGCGCTATCTAATGTTTCACGGGACAACCAGGGCCAGCGTCTATGGATTCTCGCTCTGGGAGATGGAGGCGTACACGCTCATCGCGGCCATCGACCCGATGATCCTCCTGAACCTGCCGCCGGCGCCGCGCATCACCACGGCCATCGCGGGCAACCGTCAAGCCTACCTGAGCTGGAGTAAGGTTGCGGGCGCCGCGGGCTACAAAATAAAGCGAAGTACAAGTCAAGCAGGGCCGTACGCCACCATCCGGACGGGTGTCAAGTCCCTGTGCTATTGGGACTGGCCGCTGGAGAACGGGATCACGTATTACTATGTCGTGGCGTCGGAGAACGCCACCGGCGTCTCCGATTCGTACGCGGCGGCGGTGACGCCCAGGGACCTCGCCACGCGGGACCTCGAGTACCCTCCGGACGGCCGCGGCGAACGGGGTTACCTCGGCATGAGCCTGCCCGGCTGGTGGCGTCCCTTCAGCGCCGATTCACCGTGGAATACGCCGATCGGCGACAAGCCCGCCGTACATCCCAATTCGGACGCGATCATCGAGACCATCGCCTCGTGGCGCGAATACGTCAAGGTGAGCAACGATACCTGGTCGTATCCCATCCATGTCGTCGATTCCGACCGTCTCCCCTGGGTCTCCATCAAGAGCGATAAGATCTTCGATGCCTGGGACACGGATTTCAACGGCTATGCCGACGTCTTCGCGCCGATCCCCCCGGAGGCGTGGCCCGAACAAACCACGGACGGGCACCTCATCGTGGTCGACCCGTTCAAGAAACTGGCCTGGGAATGCAGCCGGTTCCGGCGGCTCAATGACGGGGAGCCCGCCTGCACCACCTTTAATATCTGGGATCTGACGGGCACGGGTTGCGGCGTTCCGCTCCAGGGAGAACGGTGGAACATGCGCGGCGGCCGGGGTTCCGGCTTGCCGGAGATCGCGGGCCTCGTGCGACCGGAGGAGATCGAAGCGGGCGAGATACGCCACGCCTTGGTCTTTGCCAACCAAAAAAACCGGCAGGGGGACAAGGGGAAGGCCTGGTTCGTCTCGCCCGCCAGCCGGAGCGACGCCCAGTACCAGGGGGAGCAATACCCCCTCGAGGGCGCCCGTTTCCAGCTCGACCCGACCCTGACGGAGGCGGACTTCGATCGGATGGGTCTCGGGCCGGCGGCCAAGGTGATGGCCCGGGCCCTGCAAAAATACGGGATGTACCTGGGCGACAACGGCGGCAACTTCACGATCTACCTGCAGGTCCTCGACCCCAATCCGGAACGTTCGAAGGCCCTCTGGAACCAGCGCTGCCCCGGCATCTACGAGGATATGCAAAAGATCGCCACGCGCCTCTTCCGCGTCCTGGACTATGGGGAAATCCATAAACAGCCGTAGAATCTTTAGCCGTCTACCGGCATTTTAGTATAAAATTGATGGGGGGTCAGCTTCGCCAGGATCTACGAGATCGGTGCATATTAGGCCATGATCGGCGCGGTGCCTTCGAGCGCTGAGGGTGATTACCGTGAACTGGGACACCGTTAAGAACCGGCCTGTGGAACTGGCTGGCGAGCTCTGATCTGGGAGGAAGATCATCATGGCCGGGATAGGAGCCCTCATCGATACAAAACTGCATCCTCCCTGCGCGCGCCAGCACCTTGTCCCGCGCCGGCGCTTGCTCAACCTGCTCGACGCCGGGATGCGGCCGGGGTGCCGCCTGATCCTCATCTCCGCGCCGGCGGGCTACGGCAAGACCACCCTGGCCGCCGCCTGGCTGGCGGGCCTGCAGGCCGATTACGCCTGGCTCTCCCTGGAGGAATCCGAGAATGAACCCCTGCGTTTTCTGGCCTATCTGAGCGCCGCGCTCGGGAAGGCCGCCCCCGAATTCGGCCCTTATGTAGGCTCCCTGGGCGGCGTGCCCCAACTGCCCCCGGCGGAAACTGCGGGCGCCGAACTGATTAACGCCCTGATCCCGTCGGCAGACCCGTTCCTCCTGGTGCTCGACGATTATCACACCCTCACCAATCCTTATCCCCACGAGTTGCTTCGTGCCCTCCTCCCGCACCTGCCGCCGCATTTCCGCCTGATCCTCATCACGCGGGCGGATCCGCCTTTTCCCCTCAACCGCCTGCGCGCGCACGGCGAGCTGACGGAGGTGCGGATGGAGGATCTCTGTTTCGCCGGGGCAGAGGCCAAGGAGTTCCTGCGCGCCCTCGGTCTGGCCCTGCGCGACGAGGCGGTGGCCATCTGTACCGCACGCACCGAGGGCTGGGCCGCCGGGCTGCAGTTGGCCGCCCTGAGCCTGCAGGGACGGAATCCGCGGGAGACCGAGGAATTCCTGGCCGCTTTCGGCGGCAGCCACCGGTACATCATCGACT
>JBLNBS010000155.1:0-12008 GCA_050260175.1 Patescibacteria group bacterium
TCCGAATGCGATAAATCAGGTTAGTCGCACTAACTCTTAGGGGCGGCCTAAAGCCCGCCGCTAATCCTTCATGGGAGCCATGAATGGCCCTGAGACCGGATGGATCGTTACGCGAGCCAAAGGTCATTTTCTAAGCAGCCACACGGCAAGGCTCTTCCAAACCAGAATTAAGGGGATACCCAATTTTTTGCAATAACGGTCTAGAAGCGGTGTGAAAAAGGTACCGGAACGCAGATTATGGCGATTAACACCTAGACGACAAGGAATTATAGAATCGTATGGAATCGGTATGTTGCCTAATCTGCATAATTGCTTTAGGTGATTAGAAACGACTTAATAAAATTAACATGGTTTTTCAAGATTTACACAAATTATCTGTCTATTAGATTATCTTTATTAATGATCTCAATATTAGATCTTGTTAATCCCATTAATCATGTAAATCATGTGATGTCGTTCCCTGTTTTACGTGTTTTATCGGTTCAAGAACGGTTTTTCACAGCGCTTCTAGGGGAGATGCGTTATGCGCCGCAGGATCATAACCTCGTGCATCGTCTCGACCTGCTTGGCCGCCGCGCCGGCGGCGATCCGGACGGCGGGGCCCGGTGAAACATGGCTTGCCCATATACCGCCGTCCCAGGTCTACCAGGATCGGGCCTTCACGCTGGCGGTGCGGCCCCTGGTCCCGCTCAGGCGGGTCGAGGCGTACCTGGATCTGGCGGGCGTGAGCATGGTCCGGGACATGCACCGGGACGGCGGGTGTTTCAACCTCGAGATCCCGGGCTGTGCCACCAAGCACCTGCGCGGCAAAGTCAGATATGCCTTTGCCGCCACCGCCATGGACGGCAAGGTGCGTACAGCCGGGAATCCGCGCGGCGGGCCGTACGAGACGAGACTCGTCCCCCAGCCCGACGCCGATCTGATCGAGCCCGATGGCTGCCTCGCGGCAGCCGGTACCTTTGTGGTCACGATCGCGCTCAACGAGGCATTCGCCGCCCTGCCCGCCGAATCCTTCCAGGTTCATATGGATGGGAGCGCGTCCCGACGGGACTTGCAGCTTTCCCCGGGCCGTCTGGGCTTCAAGGCGGGACCTGGATTGCGCGACGGCCCGCATACGTTATCCTTGGCCACCGACGCCCTGCCCGGCTGGGGGAGATTCGTCCGGACCTGGACGATCGAGGTGCAAACGCGGGAAACATCGGCGGATGAGGGGGGATCGGAGGCCGGCAATCCCTTTGCAGACTGGTTCTCCGGCATCGGCCTCTGCTGGGAATCCGCCTTTGTCTCCCTCCGCGCGGGCAACATCTCGCCGGGGCTCTCCCCGCTGACGGCCGCCGCGTACCCGATCCTGGGCGCCGCCGCCGTTCTCGAGCCCGGTTGGATCGAAATCCGGGCCGTACTCGGGCTCTGGGATGAGGAAGGATGCGAGCCCGGACCGCGGTACGTGGCGGGCGCGAGCCTCGGCCTGGGCCCGCTCTCCCTGAACCTGGCCGCCGTCCTGGACCAGCCGCCCGCCGGGCCTTCCCTCGCGTCCGTGTACAGGCAAAGCTACGTCGCGGGCCTGGGCGTTTCGCTGGGCGACCCGGCCGCGGGCGAGGCTTCCGTCGAGGCGGAGCTGGCTTATGCCCTTTCCTTTGGCACGCCCTGGTACGGACCGATCGACTGGCCGCTCGTCGAGCAGCAGGCGGTCCTGCCGGAAGCGCCCGAGAGCCTTAAGCTCCTGGCCCTGCTCGAGCCCCTGCTCCGCTGCTTCCCCCTGCCCCGTGTGGACCTGAACAGGCCTGAAACCTTGCCCCGCCTGGGCCTGGGGTGGCGGCTGCGGGCGGGGGCGCCGCTTGGGTCCGCGTATATCGGGCTGGACTACGGCCGCCTTGAAAGAGACTTCGTCAGCCTCGGTTCGTATCTGCCGCAGGGAACGAGCATCGTCCTGATCGTGGCCCTGGATCCCCGTCGCCCGGACACAGAGCCCTTCTCTTACGCCTGGGGCCCCGCGGGCGAGGAGCCGGAGGGAGCGGCCGCCACCCACGGGCTGCATCTCACCGGGCTGGGCGCGGCGTGGCCGGGCAATCCGTTCCGGCTGGGCTTCGACTACTTCCGGACCGAGTGGGAGCCGGATCCGCTCCGGCCGGAGCGGAGGTTCGCCGAGACGGCGCGGCTGCTTTTGTCCTGCCACGCCGCGCTGGATCTGGATCTGGCCCTGGAATTGCGCCGCCTCACGGATCTCCCGGGGCAGGAAACCTTCTTTTACCTCCTGGAGGGGGCCGTCGCGCGCAAGTTCGGCCGGATAACCCTCGCGCTCTCGGCGAACGCCCTCTGGCCGAGCGATCCGGCGGCTGATCCCTCCCTGGGATTGAGCCTCGATCTCGGTTACGATGACGGCCGGGGGCTGCTTTTGTACCTGAGGCTCGTCTATGAGGATCTCTACGGGGTGGATGCCGCCCGGCCGTTGGACCTGGCGCTGCAGGGAGGCCTCAGCCTCGGCTTTTGATGGAGACGGGGACTAGAGACCGCCGGGCGCACATCATACCGCCCGCGGTTCGCAGGCGGACCTTGGACGGCTTCCTCAAAGCTGTGCCCCAAAACAAAGTCTCCGCCCTGGGCGGAGACTGCACGATCGTGGATGGAACCCAATGCCCATCTGTGACTGGCGCGGAAAACGCGGGCCGCGTCCTTGGCCGGTAAGGCCCGGGGGGCTTTTCCCTCTGCCAAGGTAGAGGCGATCGCGCGCCCTCTTTCGCGGCACCCCCCGCGCCTCTTTTGGGCCAGGGCCCGGGATCGATCCGGCCGTCTGACAAACCCCCGGCACAGCGGCTCAGCCGGTTTCCTCCTGCCCCAGCTTGAAGGCGCTGACCGTGTTCTTCAAACCCGTGGCGATTTCCGTGAGATTCTGGGCCAGGGCAGAGACCTGCTCCGTGGCGGCGGTCTGCTCCTCGGCCGCGGCCGAGACGTCCTCCGCGTTGGTCAGGCTCTCCTGGCTGATGGCGGCGATGGACATGATGGCCTCGATGACCTCTTCGTTACCCTGAGCCATCAGCCTGGCCCGCTGGGCAACCCTCTCGATCTGTTGCCTGTTGTCCATCAGCTTGGTAAAAATGCCCATAAAGGTCACGTTGGTGTCCGCCGTGAGCGTCCGGCCCGCCTCGATCCTCTCCATGGCCTGGCGCATGCTATCCACGGCGGCCTTGATCCTTTTTTCCATGGCGTCCGTCAGCTCGGCGATGGATTCCGCCGCCTTCATGGAACGGCCGGCCAGGGCGCCGGTCTGGGTGGCGACGACGTCGAACCCCCTGCCCATCTCGCCCGCGCGCGCCGCCTCGATCCTGGCATTCAGGGCCAAAAGCTCTGTCTGCTCGGCCACGTCCGCGATCATGGTCGTGATGGTGTTGATCTGTACCGAGGCGTCGCTCAGCATCGCAATGGCCGAGGAAACCTCCCTGGCCGCCTCGTAGACGCGATCGATCTCCGTGACGATGCTCTGGGTTGCCTTGCGTCCCGACTGGGCGGAATCGGCCATCACCTCGGCATCGGCCGCGAGCGCCTCGGTCTCCCGGGTCACCTCCCGGACGAGTTCGGCGAGTTCCTTTGCCCGTTCGACGACCTGGTTCGTCTGGCCGGCCTGCTCGGCTGCGCCCATGGAAAGTTCCTCCATGGCCGCAGCTACCTGGCTGGCCGTCTGCCCGGTGTCCGCGGAGGATTGGGTCAGTTCGTTGCCGGCGACAAAGACGGCGTCGGCCTGTTCGTTGATGGCCTGTACCAGGGACCGCAAGCCCGCGACGGCCTCGTTGAGACTCCGCACGGCGCTTCTCGTTTCCATGCAGCCGGTATCCGCCGCCTTGATGGCCAGATTGCCCGTGGCCAGCGAATCGGCCATGTCGACCACCGTACGCAGGGGTCTGGCGATCGAGGCCGCGCTGAGCATGGCGAGGAGGACCGAGACCACGCCGCAGACGATCATGATGGTGATGGTCGTGGCCCACGCGCGATTGGAATAGACGAGGCTGGCCGCGGTGGTGTCCGCCGCCGGGCCGCCCGCCTGCTCGAAAACGGGTTCGATGACGAGCTGGATATTGCGGAGGGTCTCGCGAAAGCGATTGTACTGATCCCTGCTCGGGTTCATCGCCATCCTCTCCAGCTGGGCCGCCCATCTCCGCAGGTTCGCCTTGTCGGCGTCCGGCAGATCCAGCTCGGTGATGGACTCCTGGATCACACGGATCGGTGCGTTTGCGGAGGGAATCGACCATGCCACGCCCGTCACACCCAGGACGCTTGCGAGGTAGTTGCTGTTTACCCGTTCGACATTGGTGCGAAAGTCACTCAGGCGGTAAAAGTGCCAGTAATCATCGATGAAACTCTTCTGAGCCGTGTCGCGCGTCTGGTCGATGAATTGCAAGAACATTAATCCTTGCACGATCAGGGCTGTCATAAAGATCACGATGATCAGGAGGAGCTGATAAACCACGCGCAGCCTCGTCAGGCCGATCATATTGGCGAACCGGTCAACCGCGTCCGACACACCCTTGAATACCCCGGTACGCATGTCAATGCCACCCTTCCCATCAACCGGCGTCACGAAAGCCGGCGCCTCCGCAGCCCGCCGGGTGAACGCCACGCGGCGGCAAAACGGGGCGGGCAAAAGGCTCTCGAAACCCGGCTCAAGGTGTCAGGGATCAATTCTCTAGCGGAGCTTTGACTCCTGCGTGGCGGGAACATTTCACCCGCGCTCGTCGGGGCGCGCTCTCCGCCCGTGACCGGCCGATCCTGGACGAACCCATCAACGGCCTCGATCCGGCGGGCGTGCGCGAGGTGCGGGAACGGAGCCTGCTGGAACAATACGGGCGTATACTATTGATCTGGCGGCAAGGTATGAAGGAATCGTCAACCATGCGGCGAAAGGCTGGATCACAAATTTGGACTCCGAGATGCCGATTGTTGGCGTCAGGAGATGGAGATGGACCTCGCGATGTTGCCCGGCCGGGTAATCGCGCGGACGTGGAATATCTTCCGCTTCCTGCCTCATGCGTTTTTCCAAGATGGACATGGCACCCACGCTGCTTGGGCAGGACGAACCGCGGCCGCCCGCACGATAAGCGGCCAAGCGACAGCTTTGTATGACGCGGAGTGATTGTCATGGCCGCGACGCAAGCCCTCATCGGCACCAAACTTCATCCGCCCTGCGTGCGGAGGGATCTCGTGTCCCGTCCGCGTTTGTCCGCCCTGCTCGACGCGGGATTGCGGCCGGGATGCCGCCTCATCCTAATCTCCGCCCCGGCGGGCTACGGCAAGACCACCCTCGCCGCCGCCTGGCTGGCGGGTCTGCACGCAGGGCACGCATGGCTCTCCCTGGAGGAAGCCGAGAATGAACCCGCGCGGTTCCTCTCCTACCTGGGCGCGGCGCTTGCGAAGACCACCCCCGAATTCACCGCGTATATCGGCTCTCTGGCCGGCATGCCCCAATTGCCCGCGGCGGAAACCGTGGCCACCGAACTGACAAACGCGATTATCCCGTCGCCGAGCCCGTTCTTACTCATCCTCGACGATTACCACATCGTCACCAATCCTTATCCCCACGACTTGATTCGTGTCCTCCTGCAACACCTGCCGCCGCATTTCCACCTGATGCTCATCACCAGGGCTGACCCTCCATTACCCTTGAACCGCATGCGCGCGCGCGGCGAGATGACCGAGGTGCGGATGGAGGATCTGCGCTTTACCGTGGCGGAGGCCAAGGAGTTTCTGCTGGCCATGGGTTTGGCCCTGCGCGACGGGGCGGCGGCCTCCTGCGCTGAGCGCACCGAGGGCTGGGCCGCCGGGCTGCAGTTGGCCGCGCTGAGCCTGCAGGGACGGAATCCGCGGGAGACCGAGGAATTCCTGGCCGCTTTCGGCGGCAGCCACCGGTACATCATCGACTACCTGGTGGATGAGGTGCTCAGCCGGCAAGATCCGGCGACGCGGGACTTCCTCCGCCGCACCGCGGCGCTGGACCGTTTCTCCCCCCCGCTCTGCGACGCGGTGACGGGCCGCGGCGACAGCCGCGAGATGCTGCGCCGGATCGAGGCAAACAACCTGTTTCTGATCCCGCTGGATGGAGAGCGGGAGTGGTTCCGCTACCACCACCTCTTCGCCGATTCGCTCCGGACGGAGATGGGAAAGGCCGAGCGGGCGGAGGTGCACGCGCTGGCCGCCGCCTGGTTTGAGAAGCAAGGGGATCTGCCCGAAGCGGTGGACCAGGCGCTGGCCGCCGGCGAGATGAAGAAGGCCGCGCGCCTGATCGACGCGGCATCCCTGCAAATGCTCAGCCGGGGCGAACGGGAAATGGCCACCCTGCGGGATTGGCTGGAGGCTTTGCCCGATGAGATCCTGCGCGCCAACAGCGGCCTGTTCGTCGGGAAGCCGTGGGCCCAATATATCACCGGGCACCGGCGGGAGGCCGAGGCGTCTCTCCTGGGCATGTCCACCGCGCAACGCACCGGGATGCCGCCGTGCCACCGGGGCCGCCTATTGAGCCTGGAAGCGCTGATGGCCTCCGGCCGGGCGGAGGACGCTCGCGCCGCCGGCCTCGCCCGCGAGGCGCTGGCGCTAATGGGGGATGAGGCCGATCCGATGACCCGCGCCTCGACCCTGACCACCCTGGGTACCGGCCTGTTGCACCTCGGCGATACGGAGGGAGCCGAAGCGGCTTTCCGCGAGGCCAACGAGCTTGCAAAGGCGTTTCCCGGGGCTATTATCTCGGTGGTGACCGCGTCCAGCCTCGGCTCTCTGCTCGATCTGAGCGGGCGGCGCCGGGAAGCGGAACTGCTCTGCCGCCCGCTCTACCGGTCGTTTCTGGATGAGACGGGCAGACCGTCGGTCTACGGGGGTATACTGGCGGTGCGGTTGGGCGTCATGGCCTATGAGGCGAATGAACTGTTCGAGGCCCGCTTGCTGTTGGAGACAGGTCTGGAGCTTCGCCGGGCCATCGGTTACCTCGATGATACGCAGGGCGAGGAAAGCCTCGCTTTCGCCCTGCATGCTCTGGGCGAAGACGCGGCTGCCCTGGAAACGCTCCAGGCGGGAAGAAGCCAGCATGACTCGGAGGATGAGCTATTCACCATCACCGCGGCGGAGGCGGAGCTGAGAAGGCGCCGAGGTGAAACGGCCGCCGCGGCGCGCTGGGCCGAGGAATGGCGCCTCTCGCCCCACGATGCGCCGAATATGCGGCGGGAACCCGGCTACCTGACTTATGTACGCCTTTTGTTGGATCTGGGCCGCCCGGAGCAGGCGTCGGCCCTGGCGGAGAGGATGGCCGCGAAGGCCGACGCCGAAGGCCGATTAAGCCGACTGATCCCCATGCTCGCGCTGCAGGCGCTGGCTCAGAAAGCTCTCGGGCACAGGGAAGAGTCGGCTCAAGCGCTGGGGCGGGCCGCGGCCCTGGCCGCACCCGAGGGTTACGTGCGCACCTTCCTGGATCAGGGGCCCGGCGTGGCCGCGCTTTTGCCGCTGGTCCGGGACGCCGCGCCCGCCTTCGTCGACCGGCTGGCGGCGGCGTTCAACGCACCGGCGGCCGGGCCTGCCGGGACCCAGGCCGAGCTTGTCGAAGCCTTGACCGGGCGGGAGATCGAACTCTTGCCGCTCCTGGCCGAGGGTCTCTCCAACGAGGAGATCTCCCGCCGGCTCTATATCTCGCTCAATACGACCAAGTGGCATCTGAAGAGCATCTTTGGCAAGCTGGCCGTGGCGAACCGCACCCAGGCCGTTGTCCAGGCGCGGCGACTCGGACTCATCAGTTAGGAGCCTGTGCGCGTAATGCCACGGACCACTAGGATACAGTGGTACCGCGTGGCACTTGATACCAGAGTTTGTGCTCCGGATGCAATAAATCAGGTTAGTCGCACAAACTCTTAGGGTTGGGGGTCCGGCCGCCCGTTTTCTCGCGCGATTGGAGGAACTCGTCAGAAAGGCTCACGGCCTTCCGCACCCGACCAAACAGGACCCGTCTCCATAGCCGGCTCTACACGACCAGGTCCCTCCTCTATCCGAGCGGCCAGGTTCAAGACTGGCCGGGAGGGCATGGCCGTGTCAACGCCGCGTACGGTATGATGATCGTCGGGCAACGGAGTCCATCAAAGGGGAGACGAATCATGATCGGCATTTTGAAAAAACAATACGGCATGACCATCATGGGGCAGGGCGGGAAGATCATCCTTTTCATGCTGCCGTCTTTGCTCGCGGCTATCCTGGTTCATACGTATCTACCCGAAATCGCGGCCTTGCCCGGGAGTATCGGTTTTGTCAGGCCCGTGGGATATTTACTGCTCCTTCTTGGGTTAATCCTTTGGGGGGCCGCGGTCATCCAATTATTGACGGGCTTTTCCAAGGGCAAACTCGTAACCGCCGGCGCCTACGGCGTGGTCCGCAATCCCATCTACGCCAGCGTGACGTTTTTCATCCTCCCCGCCGTCGCGCTGCTGACGCTGACCTGGGTCTATTTTGTCGCCTCAGTCTTTCTATACATCGGTGTCATGATTTTCATCGGTAAAGAGGAGAGGCAGCTAACCAAGGCCTTTGGCAAGGAGTATGAGGATTATCTGGCAGGGGTCGACCGGCTGGTGCCATTCAAAAAACCACGCCGGAAATAGAATGGACAAATATGTACCACAACAGGGAAGCGCCAAAATCAACGAGCCCGGCGGAATTGGGTATCCGCCGGGCTCGCTTGTACGCCTAGAGGCCGCCGGATCCCTCCTGCAAGGACGAAAGGCGAAATTGGCCCACCCCGGTTACTGCCGGGACAAACAAAGGATGAAAACACGCACCGTCTCTGCAGGGGCGCACAGCCGTGCGCCCCTTCGGAACCGACCGGTTTTTTACCGTGAGGCCGAGGCATTGGCCGCCTTCGGTGACATCCCGCTTCCGCCTGTCTTAACCTTCCCGCATC
The DNA here is from genome assembly GCA_050260175.1 of Patescibacteria group bacterium. Taxonomy (GTDB): domain Bacteria; phylum Bacillota; class UBA4882; order JAAYXC01; family JAAYXC01; genus JBLNBS01. Next base: position 8,915 of record JBLNBS010000155.1, read on the forward strand.
CCGGCGCTCGCCACCCACCCCCAAAACCACCCCCCGGCCCACCCTTACGGGTGGTCCCGCGGATCCCGCCCCGCGCTAAGATCGACATGTCGGTAATCAACGGGGTTCACAACCTCAGACGAAAGGAGCGGGCGGGATGAGAGAAGACAAGATGCCCAAGAAGGAAGGCCAGATTTCGAAAAAAGGGGGAAGAAAAATGAACGGTTGGATTATTACATCGGTAGTCATCGTCGTCCTGGTGCTCGGCGCCACGGCCGTCTTGACCTCGGGAAAGAACTCCCGGGGCAACAAGGTACTCACCGACAATCTGTCGGCGCCTTTGAACGGCGCGAAGACGGCAAAGGTCGAGATCGACTCGGGCCACGGAAACCTGACGATCGGCCCGCTCGAGGGCGGCGGGCAAGTCCTGGCCGATGGCACGCTGCAATACATCGAGAGCCTGGGGATGCCCACCCGCACCCTGGAAACCAGGGACGGTCAGGCCATCCTCACGCTGCGCGCGGTCAAAAAATCCGGGTTCCGATTCTTTTGGGACGCCTGCCGCGGCGGTGCGTACCTGTGGCGGATCCTCCTCAACCCGGCGGTCCCGTCCGACCTCACGGCCCATAGCGACGGCGGCTACGTGGAGCTCGACCTCTCCGGTATGGCCGTCACCCGCGTCGCGGCCGACACCGGGGGGGGTAATGTGAACGTGACCCTGCCGGAAAGCGTTGCGAACCTGAGCCTAACGGCCAAGACGGGCGCGGGCAACGTGGCCGTCCGCGTGCCGGGCGGCATCGCGGCAAGGATTCAGGCCAAGAGCGGGCTGGGCAAGGTGATCGTTGACCCGCGGTTTGTCAAGATCGACGCCTGCACGTACCAGTCGCCCGGCTACGACGAGGCCGCCAATAAGGTCGAGATCACGCTCCAAAGCGGCGCCGGCGATGTGACCGTCAACACGAAATAGAGTTCGGGCGGCGGCCGGTCCGGCATGATGGGGAGAGCTTGCGGTGCCAGACGCCTCAGGCTCTCCAGTTTTCAGTGAAAGGATGGTTTTCATGAAAGGGATCATCATCTACGCGACTAAATACGGCAGCACCGAAAAAGCGGTAAAGCTGCTGCAGTCAAAGATCCCGGGTGGGATAAAGACGGTAAATGTGGCCAAGGAAAAAGCGCCAGACCTGTCCTCATTCGACACGGTCATCCTGGGCGGCCCTATTTACGCCGGGAGGATGCTTGGGGCGTTGTCCGCTTACATGCGGCGGAATCGCGAGGCATTGCAGGGGAAAAGGCTGGCCTTGTTCGTCTGCGCGGGCGAGCAGGATCCCGCCCAGAGCGAGAAACAGCTTGCCGCGGCGTTCCCGGAGGATCTCTACAACCGCGCCGTGGCGCGGGAGGCTTTCGGGGGCGAGCTGTATTGGGACAAATTGGACGGGATGACCAAGTTCATTCTACGGGTCGTCAAGGGGATCAAGGAGGGCTTTGCCAGGCTGTCGGAGGCGAAGATCGAGAGGTTTGCAAGGGAAGTTTCCGGCGAGCGGGGTTGACAAATAAAGGCAGCAGTCCTGGTGCAGGCCGTGCCTTTGAAACACCAAAACGCGAGCCCGGCGATATCGAATAACCGCCGGGCTCGTTTGCGTGCCTGGGCAACACGCGAGTCAAAGTACCCGGCGCCCCTTGGCAGGAATGCCATTTTGTTGATCTGTTCTGAGCTGCAGGTATAATCGGATCATGGGTGGAAAATTGAAGGGATGTAAACTCGGCTATCTGCTCAACTTTGGTGAAGTATTCATGGAGTCGGGCATCACTCGTTGTGTTAACGGCCTCGATACGTAGTTTTCTGCGTCTTGGTGTCTCTGCGGGAGAATATGGTTTTGACTTCCAACACTAGCACATCGGCCGAGAACCGCTGCCGGGGAAGAACTATGGACAGTATATTGCCTGGGCAGAGGAGGAAGGCGCATGCGATCCGACAGAACCCTAATCCTGCTGGCGTCGCTGATCGTCCCGCTGGCCTTGATAGCCGCGGGCGCGGGGGTTTTTTGGCGAGGGACGGGCAAGCCGTATTCTTTTCACACGCTGCGCGGTGAGACGGTCACGATCCGCGGCCACGGCCTCTATCGCTACGACACGGTTAGTTATTCAGCCCAGGAAGTCGGGCAGGACATCGTCACTTTACTCATCGGCTTGCCGCTGCTAATCGCAGGGATCCTCCTCGCCCGCAAAGGCTCCCTGCGCGGGAGACTGCTGCTTGTGGGCATGCTGGGATATTTCCTTTACACTTACGCGTCAATGTGCTTCCTGACGGCCTTCAACCAGCTATTCCTAGTCTACGTGGCCCTTTTTTCCCTCGCGCTCTACGGTTTCATCCTGGCCTTGTCGGGTCTCGATCCCGATGAAATCAAGCGCCGCGTCACGGATCGCTTCCCCCGCCGCACGATTGCCACGTACTTCTTTACCGTGGCGGCTTTCCTCGCCCTGGCTTGGCTCAAATTGGTCGTGCCCCCCATGCTGCGGGGCACTCCGCCCGCGGGGCTGGAATCCGCCATCACCATGGTCATCCAGGCACTCGACCTGGGCGTCATCGTGCCCACCGCCGCGCTCACCGCCGTCCTGCTCCTACAGCGGCGGCCGTGGGGATACGCCCTCTCCTCGGTGGTGCTGCTGAAGATCTTGACCATGGGCACGGCTTTGATCTCCATGATCGTCATGCAGATCAAGGCCGGCGTTGCCATCGACCCGGTGGTGTCGGGCTTTTTCGCGCTGATCAGCCTTTCTGGGATCGTGTTGGCGGTTTTGACGCTGCGGAGCATTCAGGAAGAGCCGGTACGGCGGGGGGCTTGAAGACCGTAGTTCACGGCGATTCGGGACGTCTTTGGCATGTCGGCGGAGGCGATTGCGGGAGCGGTGAGGAGGGCGGAGTGGGGGGTAGGATGGCGGGGATGTGGTTGGGGAGTGAGATTGAGGAACGAGAGCCGCGGAAAGCCGCGGCTTTGTTGTTGTGATGGGCAGATGATCTGATTTGGCAGGAATCCGCTAAACATTGACATAAGGTGGAGATTGGGGTATAAATGAGGCAGAAGAGCCAACGATGCAAATACTCCGGAAGTGGCGA
>JBLNBS010000156.1:0-73817 GCA_050260175.1 Patescibacteria group bacterium
AAGAGGAAACGGTGGCAGTCGTCCTCGGTGGCGAAGCGCGCCTCGAACTCCTGGATTGACGGGGGTCTTAACCTCATTGCGCGGTTTCCGGCCATACCCGGCGCCTCCTTTTCCCAAACACCTGTTCGTATTTTTCATCCTATCACGAGCCGATGTTCAAGTCAAGGGGTTTGGGGGCCTGAGGCGAGGGGATATTCATAAAGGGAGGTACCCCGCAGGATAACAACCGCGCGCCGCGAAGTATACACCGCCCAACCCTGGTAAAACTCTGGGGAGTGTCTCCATGAAAAAGATTCTACTCTTGACCATCCTCGCCATCCCCTCCCTCTGCCTGGGCGCCTCCACCCCCCGGGCCGCCGCGCAGCCTCGCCGCGTGGTCCTGCTCATCCTGGACAAGATCACCCTCTCCGACCTTGCCGGTGAAGGCCTGCCCAACCTCGCCTGGGCCGCCGCGCACGGCGGCATCGCGTTGATGAATACAAGGACCGGTGCGGGAATGGCTGCGGAGAACGCCTACACCACGCTGGGCGCCGGCAGCCGCGCAGTGGGGACGCCGGAATCCGGCGCCGCCTACGCGGCCGAGGAAGCGCTCGAGGGCGGCACCGCCGCCGATGTGCTCCGTCGCAATACCGGCCATATCGCCTGCCCTGGCAACCTGGTCCTGCCCGGCATCGCCGCGGTGAATGCGGCCAATGCGCTCGAGGATCATCCCGTGATGCCGGGACTCGTGGGGGAAAAGCTGCATCAGGCCGGCTTGACGACCTGCGCCATCGGCAACGGGGACGTCCCGGGCCTACCTGGCCGCCAGGTGGTTTCCCTGGCCATGGACACCCGCGGCGTGGTGGATGCGGGCGCGGTCGGCACGAACCTTTTGCGCGAGGACAGGGAGTGGCCGTACGGTTACCGCACAGATTACGCGGCCCTGCTCAGGGCCTACGATCGTTTGGCGGGCGGAGCCGCGCTGGTGGCCATCGACGCCGGCGATACGACCCGGATCGATGCCTATTCACCGTCCCTCGCCCCGGAACGGCTCTCAGCCTTGCGCCACAAAGCCTTGCGCGCCTTCGATGATTTCTTCGGAGCGTTGCGGCGGCGCCTCGATCCGGCGCGTACGCTAATCCTCATCCTGAGCCCTTCGGCCGGCATTCTGGCACAGGAGGAAGCCAATCCCATGACCCCCCTGGTGGCGGTGGGGCCGGGATTCGGGCCGGGCTGGCTGACCTCGGCCACCACGAGGCGTCCCGGGATCGTCACCAACATGGACGTGGCGCCGACCATCCTTACCTTTCTCGGCCTTGAAACAGCGCCCGAGATCGCCGGCAGGCCCCTGCAAAGCGTCCACGGGCGCGGCGGCATGCGGGAGCTCGCGGACCTCGACGCCCGCATCACCATCACGGCGCTCTGGCAGCAGCCGGTGCTCAAATTCTTCACCGTGGCCCTGGATGTTATCTTCGCGATCGGTGCCCTCTTCCTCCTCTGGCCCGGCCTGCCGGGCGCCAGGCTGCTCCAGGCCCTGCTCCTGCTGGCGGCGGGTTTCCCCCTCGTTTTGATGCTTGCCCCCCTACGCCAGGAGTCAGCGCACTACCTCCCTTGGCTGGCCGGCTTGGCGCTGGCCCTGACCGCCCTTTTGATGATCTTGCCGCGGCGGCGCTACCTCCCCCTTTCGCTGCTCTTTGCGGCCACCGTGGCCGTCATCGTCTTCGACCAATGCCGGGGCGCACCGCTGGCCCGATTCTCGCTCCTCGGCTACAGCCCTATCGTGGGATCACGATTCTACGGCATCGGCAACGAGTACATGGGGGTCATGATCGGCGCGGCGGTCATCGGCGCCGGCATGGCTTTCGCGCGCTGGCACGACCGGCGCTGGCTCATGCCCGCCGCCGCCCTGGCCTTCCTCGCGCTCGTGATCGTCATGGGTGCTCCCATGCTCGGCGCCAATTTCGGCGGCACCGCGGCGGCCGTAACAGCCTTCGGCCTGGCCTTGTTCCTCCTTTCCGGGCGGAGAGTGCCGGGCCGTCATCTGCTCACGATCGCCGCGGCGGTATTCTGCGCCCTGGTGATCTTGGCGCTGGCCGACTCGCTGCGCTCGCCCGCGGTTCAGACCCATCTCGGGCGGGCCGTGACCTTGATCCGCCAGGATGGGCTGAGCCCTTTTTGGCAGATCGTCGAGCGCAAACTGGCCATGAACATCAAGCTCATACGTTATAGCGGCTGGTCGCGCGTGGCCGTCTTCGCCGCCGGAGCCATGCTGGTCACCGGGGTCGTGCCCTACGGCCGGGGCAGGGATTTCGGCACACGCCATCCCCATGTCGCCAAGGCTGTTCAGGCCAGCCTGGGCGGTGCGTTGGCCGCTTTGGTCTTCAACGATTCCGGGATCGTGGCCGCGGGCACACTGCTGATCTTTCCCGCCGCCACCTTGCTCTACCTGATGATCGAGGAAAGCCGCACGGGGACTCGATAAGACGCGCTGCTGATACTTGGGGGTGGGGACATGGCGCTCGTCTGCATCCGCGACCACCTCGACAGGATCGAGGCGGAAATGGCCAAGGGGCTGCTCGCCGCCAACGGGATCGAGGCCACGATCTCGGCTGACGACTGCGGCGGTACCCAGCCGCCTCTCCAGCTGGCCGGTTTCGTGCGCCTGCTCGTGCAGGAGGAGGACGAGGAATCGGCCCTGGAAATCCTGCGCTCTGCCGAGGAGGACGAGGAGGGTGATCCCCCGGACTGATCCGAGCCGCGCGGCGGCATGCATAGGGCCGGCCGGCTCGGTCTAGGCTAAGCCCTGCGGGAGAGAAGTGCGTTCCTGAACTCGCGCGTGCGGGAGTGAGTCCAGGATGCTTGCACCGCTCCAAGGCAGCCGGTTACCCTGGAAGTGAGACTGATGCCGCCACCCAACGGGCAGGTACCCGCCGCCTCCGTCCGTGCCAACCTGGAGCGCGTGGACGAACTGCTTGGGCATCCCCTGGATCTGGCCACGGAGATACACGGGCCGGACGGCTGCGCCGGCTTGGCCTACATCACCGGCCTCAGCGACGCGGCGGATCTCAAGAGCCACCTGCTCCTACCGCTGCTGCAACTCCTGTCGGCCGCCCCGCGCACCCCGGAAGATCTCGCCCGCCTGCTGCCCGAGACCTCACCCCGGCCCTGCCAGGCGATGGACGATATTCTGGAGAGCCTGCTCCAAGGCAGGGCGGTGCTTTTTCTCGAAGGCCATGCGGCGGCCCTGAGCTTTGCGACCCAGGGATGGACAAGACGGCCGCCGAAGGAGCCCGAGTCCGAACGCGTCATCCGCGGACCCCGCGAGGGTTTCACGGAGACACTGGATGAGAACGTGGCCATGATCAGGCGCTGGATCAAGGACAGCCGCCTGCGGGCCGATCTGCTGGAGATCGGCCGGCGGACCAGAACGGGCGTGGCCGTCGTCTACCTTTCCGATGTGGCCCAACCCAGTCTGGTGGGGGAGGTCAAAAAAAGGCTTTCAGCCATCGACCTCGACGGCGTTATCGAGAGCGGCTACCTGGAGCAGCTTATCAAGGACCGGCGGGCGAGCATCTTCCCCCTTACGCAAGCCACCGAACGGACGGACAAAGCGGCCGCGGCCGTGCTCGAGGGCCGCGTAGCCATCCTCGCGGACAAGAGCCCTTTCGCCATCCTCGTACCCGTGACGGTGAACGAGCTCTACCAGAGCGCGGAGGATTATTACTTCGATTTTTGGCTGGGCGGCTTCCTCCGCCTGGTGCGCCTCCTCGGCAACAACCTGGCCGTGGCCCTGCCCGGGCTCTATGTCGCTTTGGCCGCGGTGCACCCGGGGCTCCTTCCCACGCAGTTCGCCCTGGCTCTCGCCGCAGCCCGCCTGCGCATCCCCATCCCGCTCGTGGCGGAGGTCCTCCTCCTGGAGCTCGCGGTGGAGTTCTTCCGCGAGGCGGGCTTGCGCCTGCCGGGCATGATCGGCCAGACCCTGGGCATCGTGGCGGGTGTTGTGGTCGGCATCACCAGCGTGCAGGCGGGTATTGTCTCTCCCGCCACCCTGGTGGTCGTGGCCGTGACGGCCATCGCCTCGTTTACGGGACCTAATTACGCCATGGGCATCGCCTGGCGTCTGCTCAAGTATATCCTGCTTTTTGCCGCGGCCGCCTTCGGCCTCTACGGCATGACCATCGCGGGCATGCTGATCCTGGCCCACGCGGCCGACGTCAAGTCTTTCGGCGTATCTTTCCTGGCCCCCTGGGCCCCGCTGCAGTGGACGGAATTGGCGGATGCGCCCATCCGAGCGCCTTTCTGGCTCAAATGGCGAAGGCCCGCGACCTACAGGCCGCAGGACCGGCTGCGGACAGGCGGCGCCAAGCGGGAGGACGAGGACCACGGGTAAGGAAAAGACCGCCTTGAGCCCTATCCTTTTCTGGCCGCTCCTCGTCCTGCCGGCGCTCAGTTATGCGCCAAATTTAGCCTTTTACGCGGCTGAGGCAATGGGGGCCAACGGTTACCTCGCGCCGTTCCTAGCCGCGGCCATGGCCCTCCCGGGCTTCCTGGCCATTCACCTCCTGGCGCGGCGTTTCCGGGGGCTCACCCTGGTCGAACAGGGGGTGAGGATCCTCGGGCCGTACCTGGGCCGGGTGACGGGCGCGATCTACCTCGCGTTCAGCCTGACCCTCCTGACCATGTTCGGCCGCGATCTCGTCGACATGGCCCTCACAAACCTCATCCCCAGCACACCCCTCTTCATGGCGGTCCTGATCCTCATCTCGGCCGAGGCCTACGTCGCCTCACGCGGTTTGGAAACCATCTCCCGCCTGGCTTCATTCGTGATCCTGCCCGCGCTCCTGATCCTCCTGGCACTCGGCCTGATCAGCCTAAAGAACGTCGCCTGGTCCCACCTTTTGCCCATCGCCAGCCCTACTGCGCTTGACTACGCGCGCGGAGGGTATGCCGTGCTCTTCTGCTACTACCTGCCGGGCGCCGCGGCCATGGTTCTGCCGTTCCTGCGCCCGCTGCGGTCCTTTCCCCGCCTGGCCGGCATCTCCCTGCTTCTTTTAGCCGCCTTCTTCGCGCTCTTCACCGCGGGCGCCATCGGCGTCTTCGGCCCCGAACACGTGCGGGATTTGGCCTGGCCGGCCTTTGAGTATATCCAGGTCATCGAGTATCACTATCTCCTGCTGGAACAGGCGGGAGTCCTGATGGTCGTCTCCTGGCTGGCCCTGATCTTCATCGGCATGCCCTTTCTCTGTTTTACCATCGCCCTGGGCACTTCCCAGCTCACCGGGGTACTCGATTACAAGCGTTTCGTTTGGCTCGTGGCCCTGGCCAAGGTAATCCTGATCATGCTGCCCGCCAACTCCGCCCAAACCAAGGAGATCGTGGGCCATCTCGCCCGTTACGGCTGGATCGTCTTTTTTGCCTATCCTGCCATCCTATGGCTCACGGCCATCACGACCGGCCGGAAGGAGTCCGCCGATGCGGCTTAGGATGTTCTTGACGGTCCTTGTCCTGAGCATGGTGGTCTTCCTGGCCGGTGGTTGCTGGGACGTGGAGGAGATCGACCGGCGCGCGGTCATCGTCGCGCTGGGCCTCGACACGGCTCCGGGCGGCGGGGTCATGGCCACGGCCGAGCTGCCCCTGCTCCAGAGAATTCTCCCGCCCTCCACCGGCGGCGGCGGGAACGATAACATGAGCTTTACCTTGACCGGCAAAGGCGATCTGGTGCACGAGGCGGTTCCCCTTCTCCAGAGCAAGCTCGAGATGGCCCTCTTTTGCGGCCAGATCAAAGCCGTGGTCATCGGCGCGTCGCTCGCCCGGCAAGGGTTGCGCCCTTACCTTGACGCCCTGGCCAGGCTCCCGGAAATACCCAAACAGGCGATTCTGGCCCTGACAAGGGGCAGAGCCGCGGAGATCGTGGGAGCCGATCTGGCCTTCAAGGACTTGCCCGCCTTCGCCCTGGTCGGGTTCTTTCGCACGCGTGCCGTTGGCGACTGGAGTCTGCCCGTGCGGCTCTGGCAGTTCCTGCATGCCATCGATACGCGCGGGGACGAGCCGGAAGAGGGTTTCCTGCCGCTAATCGGCTACGACCGCCGGGAAAAGGTCTATATCCTCGAGGGATTGGGGGTTTTCCGCGGCGACAGACTGGTGGGCGAGTTGACCGGACGCGAGACACAGGCGTTCGGCCTGCTAACGGCCAGGGCGGACAATGCGGTGCTGCGCGTGCCCATGGGGCGCGATGGTCAGATGATCGTTTGCTTCATCAAGGCAAGGACCAGTGTGAGGATCGCGCCCGGCAACCGCCCCCGTTTCCTGACCACTGTGCATGCCCACGGCTTCATGTCGGAGATGAGCGTGCCCCGTTCACCTTTGCCTCCCGCGCGCCTCAGGGGCATCACCCAAGCCGCCGCCCGCACGCTCGGAAAGGATCTTCGCCACGTGGTACGCCGCCTCCAGCAGCTGAACGCCGATATCCTGGGTTACGGGGAGCTGCTCCGCGCGAAGCGGCCCGATCTCTGGCGGCGGATCGACTGGCAAAAGGAATTCCCGCGAACGAAGATCCGGGTCCGGGTCGATTTCGAGATCGGGCGGACCGGGAGACATCGATGAATCGAATGGCCGGATGCGAAGCCTGCTGCGCCTTTGGCGCGTGAGGTCGACCAAGGTCGCAGGCAACCAAGGTACCTTTAAATCCGGGAAGAATGCCCGAGTCCCGCCGGGTCAAAGACACTGGTCCGCCGGCCGCCCTTCCGCTGTACTCTTGTAACAAAGAAGAGAGTGAGAGGAGCGCCTGACGGGATGCCCGCACCAGAACCCAAGCCGGAATCCACCCAACTGACCTTCGTCGGCGCCGGCAGACAGGGGAGCGTCTACCGCCTCGACGCCGGCCGGTGCATCAAGTATTACGCGCGCCGCAAGTTCCTCCGCCGCGAGCTGGCCGCTCTGCAGCAGGCGGGCGGAGATCCCCTCCTCCCCCGCGTCCTGGCTTTTGGCGACGACTTTATCATCAGGGAGTACCTGGAGGGGACGCCGCTCGACCGATACCTCTCCCTCGAGGGGCGCGGACTGACCCAGGCCCTGGCCGTCAAGCTCCTGCGGGTCTATGAAACCCTGGTCAGATTGGGCTATCGCCGCGCGGACCTGAGGCTCGCCCATGTCATCCTCACGCCCGCCGGCGATCTCCGGGTTATCGATCCCACCAACATGATGAAGGAAGACCGCAGGTTTCCCAAAAAGCTCCTCCACGACCTGGCGAGGCTCGGCGGGCTGGAAGTCTTCATGGCCGTCCTGGCGCGCCACCGGCCGGATCTCCTGCAATCCTGGCGTAAACGCCTGTCATACGCACCGGGGGGAGAGACAGCCCCAGAGATGGGAGCTTGAAGCTCGAATCCGCGGCCATCGTTCACATCAGGTTCGTCCAAAGGTGTCGCGGATTCGGGGGATAATAGCCCCGGAGGTGGCGATGCGAGGTGGGCGAAAGCGACGAGATGATATCCAGCAGGATCAAAACCCGCCTGGATGAGGCCGGGCTGGGGCGGTACGGCTTGCGGGTGAGGTGTGTCGAGGGCCTCGTGACCCTGCAGGGGATCGTGGATGTCTTGGCGGACAAGCAGGCTGCAGGACGGGTGGCCAGGGAGATCGCGGGGGCCGGACGCGTGGAGAATGCCATCACGGTTTGCACGGACGGCCGCGTGACTGACGGAGACGTGGCCATGGAGGTCGCCCAGGAATTGGCGGCGGGTCCCGCGCGGGGCATCGGCGTTGAAGTGAGCGGCGGCCGGGTAAAGCTGGTCGGGCAGGTGGCCACGGCGGGCGAGGCGGCCTTGGCGATCAGGACGGCCAGCAAGGCGCGGGGCGTGCGCGAGGTCCAGAGCGGCCTGGCGATGACTTCCGAGGCACTCATGGACGATCCGAGTCTCGTCAACCTTGTCGAAACGGCCCTGGCGGATCTCCTGGGACCGCCGGCCCGGCGGATCATGGTCTCGGCCAGGAAAGGCGCGGTAACCCTCGCCGGCAGGGTGGCCGACGGACAGACGGCCGAAAAGGCCGCACGCGTCGTCATGTCGATCCCCGGCGTCAGGAAAGTGGAGAACAGACTGCTGCCCCATATCGAGCCGCACGATCTGGTCATCCGCGAGCTGCAGGAGCGCATCGGGGCCAATCCCTTCCTGAACGGGGCGCCGCTGCGCTTCACCGTGCGCGATGGCCGCCTGGTGGTCGAGGGGGAGGTTCCGGATCTCAAGGCCAAACGCGCTTTGGAACAGGCCATCCGCGACGTATGGTCGGAACGCCGCGACATCCTGCGCGGCCTGGACAACCGGGTGCGCGTCTCCCGGTGATCCGGAACAGGATTATTCCGTTCAAAGGCGAAAGGGTGACAAGGTGAGGGCGGGTTCTCCGGTGATTCCCAGCAGGATGCTCCTCCTGATCGTCGAAGCCACAGTTAGAAGCCATTTGCATGACTGCCAGAAGGAGGTAGGACCGATGCATCGTTTCCTGACCCGTACTCTCCCTCTCGTGACTCTCCTGCCGGCCGTGCTTCTGCTGGCCTGTGCCCCGGCCGCCCTGGGCGCGGGCCGCTTTGGCGCCACCGACGTGATGGACGTGCCGACCAGCGGCATCCTGAACGACGGCGCTTTCGGACTGTATGCCAACGCCGAGGACGGCCTGACCGTGCTGGGGATGGATTTTGGCCTCCTCCCCAACCTCGAAGCGGGCTTGCAGGCCCTGCTCTCGGGCGGTTGGACCAGCGCCGGCCTGCGTCTCAAGTACCACCTGCTCTCCGAGAAGAGGGACGGGTTCGGCCTGGCCGTCGGGCTCCAGGATATCGGCCAGACGTTTACCACGCCGTACATCGTCGCCGGCAAGACCCTGGGCCGTGGTTTCCAAGGCTACCTCGGCATCGGCGGCGGCTGGCTCGATGGGGTCTTTTTCGCCCTGACCAAAAGGCTCGACACCTCGCTGGGAGCCGATCTCTTCCTCGAGTACGACGGCTCGGGAGTGAACGCCGGCGCCCGGCTGCCCCTCACCCCCGGGCTCAACCTCGACCTGGGCGCGCCCGACCTCGACCATTTAGTCGTGGGCGTTTCGTACGTGAGCAGGTTCTAATCCAGGACCCTCACCCCTCCGGCCCCCTCCCCCGCGCCGAGCGGGGGAGGGGGTGTGTGGCCGGTTTTCCCCTCCCTGCGCCGAAAAAGAGGGAATCGAAGAGGTGAGGGGACACGCTTTACCCGGACAAGGCAGGATTCCCCGGGCTGGGCAGCGAAAAGGATGGCATCACCAAGACAAAGGGTGAAACGTGTGACCCTCCTCGCCGACTGCGAAGCTCTGGGAGCGATCCTCGTGCGCCGGGGATCGATCGACGCGGACCAGCTCGAGCGGGCCCTGGCCGAGCAGAAGGAATCCGGCCGCCCGCTCGGCGCCGTCCTCGTGGAGAGGGGCTATGCCGCGGAGACCGCCGTGGCGCAGGCCCTCGCCGAGCAGCTCGGCCTCGAATACTGCGAGCCCGCCGCGATGGAGATCCCGTCCGCGGCCCTGGCCGCCCTCACTCCCCGCCTGGCCGAGCGTTTCAAGGTGGTGCCGCTGCGGTTGGAGGAAGGCCGCTTGACCGTGGCGGTCTCCGATCCGTTCGACCTGGAGCGGCTCGACCTCCTGCGCGACCTGACGGGCCTGGCGCTCCGCCCGGCCCTGGCCACCGGCCAAGCCATCGAGGACGCCCTCCGGCGTTATTACAGGGGTGGCGGCGAAACGGTCGCGGCCGTGCTGGAAGGACTCGACGAGACGGACCTCCTCATCCTCCAGAACGAGGAAGGCATCTCGGATCTGGCCGCGCTCGAGTCCATCGCCAACGAGGCGCCCATCATCCGCCTGGTCAACCTGCTCCTGGTCAACGCGGTCAAGGCCGAGGCCTCCGATGTGCATCTCGAGCCCTTTGAGGACGAGGTCAAGGTCCGATACCGCATCGACGGCATCCTGTACGAGGTCGACGCCCCGCCCAAACGCCTCTACCCCGCGGTCCTCTCCCGCATCAAGCTCATGGCGGGCATGGACATCACGGAAAAGCGCCTGCCCCAGGACGGCCGCATCCGCCTGCGCATGGCCGAGCGGGACCTGGACCTCCGTGTGGCCGTGGCGCCCACCCTCCACGGCGAGAGCGTCGTGCTGCGCATCCTGAACCGCCAGAACATGCTCTTTTCCCTCGAGACGCTGGGGTTTTCCCCCCATACGCTCGCGCAGTTCACCAAGCTCATCGAGCGGCCCCACGGCATGATCCTGGTCACCGGGCCCACCGGCAGCGGCAAGACGACCACCCTCTACGCGGTGCTCGCCAAGCTCAACATCACGGGCCGCAAGATTATCACCATCGAGGACCCGGTGGAGTACGAGCTCAAAGGCGTCAACCAGATGCAGGTCAACCCCAAGATCAACTTCGGCTTTGCCCAGGGTATGAGGACCATCGTCCGCCACGACCCAGACGTCATCCTGGTGGGCGAGATCCGCGACCGCGAGACGGCCGAGGTGGCCATCCAGTCCGCGCTCACCGGCCATCTCGTCTTTTCCACCCTGCACACCAACGACGCGGCGGGCGCCTTTACCCGCCTCTTGGACATGGGCATCGAGGAGTACCTGGTGGCCTCCACCATCCGCGGCGTCCTGGCCCAGCGCCTGGTCAGGCGCATCTGCCCGGCGTGCCGGACCAGCCGGTCCATCACCGCGGAGGAGTTGGAGCGCCTGGGCGCGGAGATTCCCCCCGGGCAGACGGTGCATTGGGGCGCGGGATGCCCGCGGTGCAACCGGATCGGCTACCGGGGCCAGGTGGGCCTCTACGAGCTGCTCCTGACCTCCCCGGAGATCGAGAGTATGGTCATGGCCAGGACCAGCAGCAGCCGCCTGCGGGAGCAGGCCGTCAAGGAGGGGTTGGTGACGTTGCGCCAGGACGGCGTGGCCAAGGTCAGGGAAGGCGTCACGAGCGTCGGCGAGGTGCTGCGCGTGACCCAGGAGTGACCCAGAAGAACCCCCGGGTTGAAACCCGGGGAAGCTTTGGTACATCCGTGTACGTCGCTTACCCTTTAGCCCATCCTGGGCGGGGGCGGCTTTGGTACATAGAATCGCATGAAATCGGTATGTTGCCTGATCTGCATAATTGCTTTACGTGATTAGAAATGATTTAACAAGATTAACATGATTTCATGATTTACACAGATTATTTGTCTATTAGTTTATCTTTATTAATGATTTTAATCTTAAATCTTGTTAATCCCATTAATCATGTAAATCATGTGATGTCGTTTCCTGTTTTATGTGTTTATCAGTCCAAGAACGGTTTTTCACAGCGCTTCTAGTATGTGTAATACTAGTTTGTACCAGGGGTGGTCTTTGCTCCATGGCGGACTTTACTTACCAGGCGGCGGACGCGGGCGGCCGCACCACGAGCGGTCGCATCAACGCGCCGTCGCGGCACGAGGCCATGGACGCCCTCCGCGCCAAGGGGCTTATTCCGTTACGTCTGGCCGAAGCCGCGGCCCGAGAGACGCGGCGCGATTCCGCGGGCAAGCCCAAAAGCCGGGATGTGCTCGCCTTTACCCAGCAGCTGGCGACCCTGGTGGGAGCGGGCCTGCAGCTGGACCGGGCGCTCGCGATCATGGCGGGGCTCGCGCGCGGGGACCGGATGGGCGCCACGCTCGCCGCCATCCGCCGCGACGTCCAGGAAGGGGTCGCGTTTTCCACTGCGCTGGAGCAGCATCCGCGGCTTTTCAGCCGGATCTACGTCAACATGGTGCGCGCCGGCGAGGCGGGCGGCGTGCTGCCCGTCGTCCTGCGGCGGCTGGCCCAGACCATCGAGGAGGAACGCGAACTCCGTTCCTTCGTTATGGGCGCCCTGCTCTATCCGGCGGTTGTGGCCGCGGTCAGTTTTCTCGCCGCCTGCGTGCTGCTGCTCGTCGTCGTCCCCTCCTTCGAACGGATTTTTGCCAAGATTAACCAGGATCTCCCCGCCATCACCCGTCTGACCGTGGCGGTCAGCCACGGCCTCAAGGCATACGGCCTCTGGATCGCCGGGGGCCTAGCCGCCGCGGCCCTCGCGGCCTGGCGGGCCGTCCGGCAGCCGGCGGGCAGGGCGGTCCTGGACCGCGTTTACCTGCGTTTTCCTTACTTCGGCGTCCTCTACCTCAAGGTGTTGACCGTAAGGTTGACGCGGACCATGGCCATGCTGGTGGGAGCCGGGGTCTCCGTGCTGCAGACCTTTGCCGTGGTCAAGGAGACGGTGGGCAACAGTGTCGTGGCCGCCGCCCTGGCCCGCGCCGGGCAGGAGATCAAGGAGGGCGGCGGCGTCGCCAGGCGGCTCGAGGCCCAGCGCATCCTCCCCCCCCTGGCCGTGCAGATGATCGCCGTGGGCGAGGAGACCGGGGAACTGGCCTCCATGCTCGACCAGGTCGCCAAGGGCTACGACGCAGAGGTCCGCCTGGCGGTGAGGAACCTCCTTTCCCTGATGGAACCGGTTTTGATCCTCTGCCTGACGGCGATGACGCTCCTCATCGCCCTCTCGATCCTTATCCCCCTGGTGAGCATGAATACGGGCGGTGTTTTTTAGTCCGGAACAAATCGGCATAATGGGGTGTGATCGTGATGCGTCGTTCCGAGCGCGGGTTTTCCCTGATCGAGATCACCGCGGTATTGCTCCTCATGGCCGCTTTCGCGGTGATCGTGGCGCCCCAGGTCATCCGGTCGGTGGAAAAAGGCAGGGTCAACGCGGGCAAGTCGCAGATCCAGAGCCTCAAAAGCGTCCTGAACCAGTACAAGCTGGAAAACGGAGCCTACCCCACAACGGAGCAGGGCCTCGACGCCCTCTACGAAAAGCCCACCGTGCCGCCGGTCCCGGAGAACTGGGACGGGCCCTACGTCGAGGACCCGGTCAAGGAGGACCCCTGGCACCACCCGCTGGTATACAGGTGCCCGGGATTGCACAACAAGAACGGCTACGACCTCATGAGCTACGGCGCTGACGGCGTCGAGGGCGGCACGGGTTACGACGCAGACATCACCAACTGGACGCAGACCAGATGAAGGTGCATCCCGGCGGTTTCACCCTGCTGGAGGTCACGGCGGTCCTGGTCGTCCTGGCCCTGTTGACGGTCTTTGCCCTGCCGGGCCTCGTCAGGGGCACGGCAGGAGCGGAGGTGCGGCTCTGCCGCGACCAGCTCCGCCGCGATCTCCGTGCGGCGCGGGCCGAAGCGGTAGGCAAGATGCGCGAGACGGCCGTGTTTTTCCAGGGCACCGTCTATACCATGGATCTCGGCGGTGAACCACTCGAGCGAAGCCTGCCGGGAGGGTTCTCCTTCGTGCGGGTGGCCCTGGGGGGAGAGGTGGAGGAGGGGCTGAGGTTTTGGCCGGACGGGCGCAGTAACGGCGCGGCCATCGAGGCGGCGGCCGGGGGGCGCGTCTGCCGGGTCACGGTGCGGGAGGACGGCAGCCTTGTCTTTGAATAGGGGCACCCGCGGCTTTACCCTGCTCGAGGTGGTGGCGGCCATGATGCTGCTCGGCGTGGGCCTCGCCATCCTCTACACCGGCTACATGCAGGCGGCAAACCTCGAGGCCAAAGCGGCCGAGACGGGCACGGCCTATATCCTGGCCCGGGCAAAGCTGGCCCAGGCGGAGGCGGGCGAGGAGACGGGCGCCGCGGGGCGATGCGAGGGCGCGCCCGGCTTTGCCTGGAAGCTGGAACGCGCGCCGCTCCCCGGCACAGGGCTGGCGCGCCTGTCGGCCACGGTCTCCTGGCAGGACGCGCGGGAGCGCTCCGTGACGGTCTGGACGCTGGTGAACGATGGCACGTAGAGGGCAAGAAGGCATGACCCTGCTCGAGCTGAACGCCGCGCTCCTCGTCACGAGCCTGGTCGTGCTCACCGTGGCCTCGTCGCTGGGGGCGATCTCCGGGGCCTGGGACCGGAGCGAGCGCCAGGCGGCGGGCAGGGAGGCCACCAGGGTCCTGGCCCGCCGTCTGGGCAGGGAACTGGGCTCCCTGAGCCGGGGCCCCTTCGGCTTGGAGCCCGGGTTCAGCGGCGAAGCGGATGGCATGAGTTTTACCGCCGTGGGCGACGAGGGCGCGCGCCGCGTCTCGCTCGCCCTGCGCGCGGGAAGGATCGTGCTCACGGAGACCCTGCTCCTGCGCGCCGATGATCAAAACGTCAAGGAGATCCCCCTGGCCGACGGGGTGAGGGAGTGGCGGCTCGCCTATTACGATCCAGCCGCAAAGCAGTGGCGGGACCGCTGGTCCCCGGAGGAGCGGGGGCGCCCCCCCTCGCTCGTGCGGATCGAGGTGTTCCTGACCGGGGCCGCAAGGACGCGCCGCGCGCCCGTCCTGGTCGTCCCCCTTTACATGGGCGGCATCGCGGCCGCCGGGGAGGCGGATCCCGGTGGCTGAACGGAACCGCGCAAGCGGCGCCGCGCTGCTCGTCGTCATCTGGGCGCTGGCCGTCATCGGCGCGGTCGTCGCAGCCTATTTCGGCCGCGGCCTGCTCGAGGTCAAGCTAGCCCAGGACCTGCGGCAGGAGATGGAGGCCAGGGCCCTGGCCCAGGCGGGCCTCGCCTGTTTCATCCGCCGCTTCCTGGACGACCGGGACGGGACGGACGATGCGGGTTCG
Source organism: Patescibacteria group bacterium (assembly GCA_050260175.1). Taxonomy (GTDB): domain Bacteria; phylum Bacillota; class UBA4882; order JAAYXC01; family JAAYXC01; genus JBLNBS01. The sequence goes on from JBLNBS010000156.1 coordinate 14,610, forward strand.
GCCTGGCTGTTCGCCGGGGACGACGCGCCGCCTGATTTTCCCGAGGGCAGCGTCGAGGTGAGGGTGGCCGATCTCGGCAGCAGGATCAACCTCAACCTGGACGGCGAGGACGGGCTCCTGCAGGCCTTTGGGGGCAGAAGAGAGCCGGTCGACGCCATCCTGGACTGGCGCGACGCCGATGACGAGCCGCGCACCGGCGGCGCCGAGGCGGACTACTACGCCGGGCTGACCCCTCCCATGCGGGCGGCCAACGGCATGTTCCGCAGCCCCGAGGAGGCGCTCCTCGTCAAGGGTCTGGCCAAGTTCCCGAGGACCCTGGCGAACGAGACCACGGTCTTTGGCCGGGCCAATCCCAACCTGATCGGCACGGAGACCTGGACCGCGATCCTCGTGGCCGCCGGTTTCGACGAGCTCCGGGTCGAGCTGCTCTCCGAGCAGTTCACCCAGGTCCGGGGCGACGCCATCAAGGCGGGCCGCGTACCCTTTGCCCAGCCGGACGATCTAAAACAGCTCCAGAGCGCCACCTACCTGACGCTGGAGCGGTTGCTCCCCTATCTCACCTTTACGGGGCGGATCAATCCCAATCTGGCGAGCGAGCGGTCCCTGCGGGCGGCCCTGGCCGTCCTGGGGGTACAGGCGGATAAAGCTAAGGCCATCGTCGCGGCCAGGGACGCCGCCCCATTTCGAGAGCTAGGCGCGCTGCAGGGCTTTCTGGTCAAGACCGATCAAAAATTAGTCAGCAAGGACTGGACCGACCAGGTCTTTACCCTCCAGACGACCCTGGCGGGCGTGGAGATCGTCGGCAAGACAAAAAGCGGCGCCCTCCACCGCCTCGTGGCCGTGGTGGAGAGGTTTCATCCGCCGCGGGAAACGGAGCTTTGGCAATGCCGGTTCCTCTACTGGCGCGAGTGGCCTGGCGAGGGCTTCCCCGTCCTGCCCGAGGAGGACGGGGAACAGGGCGCCGGGGAGCCGGAACTCGAGGAAACGGCGGGCTGAGCCGGTCTTGCAACCGGCTCCCCGCGCGTGATCGGAGGTCGCAAGGTGCGCCCACACTCTTTCTTTGGCTCTCGCGCCCATCCTGGCGGCGTGGTGGGATTCGACTGCGACGGCGATGAACTACACGCCGCGGAACTCCGCCTGACCGCGGGCGGCCCCTGCCTGGTTGCGGCCAGATCCATGCGCGTGGCGGGTGAGGTCTCCTCCCGCGGTGAACTGCTCTCCACCTACCTCCTGGAGATGCTCCGCGAGGGCGGCTTCCGCGCTGCGGCCGGGGCCATGGCCGTCCCCCGCGCCGGGGCCGTCGCCCGCGTCCTGGACCTCCCCCCGCTCAAGGCGGAATCGACCGGGCTGGCCGCGGCCGCCGCGCTCGAGGACCAGCTCCCCTTCCCCCCGTCCGAGCTCTGCCTGGGCTGGCGACGACAGGCCGGAAGCCGGGTGGTGCGCGCCGCCGCCGCCCGCCGCGCCGCGGTCGAGGAATGCCGGGCCGCCATGACGGCCGCGGGTCTTTCCCCATCCCGCGTCGACGTGCGGCCCCTGGCAGCCGCCGCCGCTTTACATTACTGGCACGGCAGGAGTCTCGGCAATCGCACCGCCGTCCTCCTGGAGCTGAGGCGCGCGGAGTCGGCCTTGATCTGCCTGCGCAAAGGCGAGGTTACTTACTCCCGTGCCCTGCCGGGCCTGGGGGAGGAGCCCGCGGCCGGCCTGCCGGGACTCGCGGCGGAACTCTCCTCCAGCCTCGCCATCCTGCGCGCCCGGCCGGACTGGGACGACCCGGGTTGCCTCTGGCTCGCCGGGATCTGTGCCGCGGATGCGGAGGTCCGCCGGACCTTGGCCGGGCTGCTCGGCCTGGCGCCCGAGGTCTGCCGGGCGGCATCGATCCCCGTCGCGGAAGGATCCCGCTTTGTCCAGGGAGCCGCGGCCGATCGTTTCGGTATGGGCCCCGAGGCCCCCCGGGAACTGGGGCCCGAGATGCTGGTCCCAATCGGGCTCTGCCTGGGCGCTCTGGGCCTGGCGGACATGGGACCTGACCTCCTGCCGGGGCTTTCCACGGACAAGCGGACCCGCCATCCCTTCCTCTCCCTCGCCGTCCCCCTGGGACTGACCGTGATCCTCGCCCTGGGCGGCCTCAGGTTCCTGGCGGCGGCCGGGCGCAGGCGGATGGAAGTGCGGCGGGCATGGCTCTCGGCCAACGCCGGGCGGATCGCCGCCCTGGAGCGGCTGCAGGCCGAGACGGCGTCGCAGGCGCGCAGCTTTGCGCATCTCGACGGGTACGGGAAGGAATCCGCGGCGTATCTGGACTTTCTCCTTGCGCTGGACCAGGCCCTGCCGGCCGAGACCATCGTGACCCGCCTCTCGCTGGCCGGCGGGCGCGTGCAGACCCTCGAGGGCTACACGCCGTCGGTCTCCGTCCTTTTACGGCGGCTCAAGGCCGATCCGTCGCTCGCCCGCCTGAACCTGCGCGGCCAGGCCGTGGCCAGGACCGTCGGCGGGCGCACCATGGAGGTATTCGCGCTGGCGGGACCCATCGGCCGGGGTGGGGAGGAAAAGCCATGAAACTCAGCCATTCCGAGCGGCGCACGCTGGGCGTGGTCGGCGCCGCGCTTTTCCTGCTCCTCGTCTTTACCTATGGCATACAACCCCTCCTGGGCGCCGGGTTGAGCGGAGAGGACAAGGCGCTGGCGAACCGGGTGGCGCGGGCAAGGCTCCTCCTTGCCAAGGCGGCGGGCATTCACGCTCGCCACGCGGCGCAGGCCGAGGCGCTCGCCGGGGCAATGGCCCATTTCCCGCCCGACGCCAAGACGGATCGGGGCGGCCTCTCGCTCCTTGCCGGCGTGGAAAAAGCAGCGCTTGCCGCGGGGCTGACCCTGACCGCCAAGGGCCTCGGCCCGGCCGGGCGCGGCACCCCGCCCGAGGTCAGCGTGGCCATAGCCGGCCAGGGCGAACCCGCCGCGGTCTTTGGCTTTCTTTACAGGCTCCGCGCCGGCGCGGTGCGAGTGGAGATCAAGCGCCTGGACCTGGCGGCGGGCGAGGAGCGCATCCTCCAAATCCAGGCGGAGATCGCCACCATCCTGCCGCGGGCCAAGGGGGTTCCGGCTGATGAGTAAGCTTTTATCCCCGCGCCTGCTGTGGCTGGCGGCCGCCCTCGCCGCCGCGTTCTGCGCCTACGGGTTTTGGTCCTATGCGGTCGCCGGCCGGCCGGTCGAGCCCGTCAAACCCCGCGCCGCAACAGCGGCGGGCCCCGTCCGCGCCGCGAAGAACGTGCCCGGTCCCGGCCTTTACGCGGGCCTGGCCGGGGGGAGGATGTTCTTTGGCGAGGCGCAGACCGCCGCGGGCGGGGACGGGAGTCCCGGCGTCTACGTCTCCGCGCTGGTCCTGCGGGGCATCGTGCTCGGCGGGGGGCGGAAACCACTGGCCATCCTGGCGCGGGCCGGTTCGCCGCCCGAGGCGGAGTCATGGACCGTGAGCGTGGGCCAGACCGTGGAGGGCGAGACGGTGGTCGCCATCAACCGGGACAGCGTGACCCTGGCGCGCGGCGGCCAGGTGACCGTGCTTTTTCTACAGTGACGGCTTTCTTTCGGATCAAGTTTAGAGAGGTTTGACAACCCAAAAAAACTGTTCTCGCGCGGAGACGCGGATTACCATGAGTTCCAGTAAGATAAAATCCTGTTAATCCTGTCCATTTCTATGCGGGAGGCACAAAAGTGCAACAGGCTGTGGAACTGGCGGTCGGCGGACGGACGCTCCGGGGCATGCTGCACGTCCCCGCGGCTGGCGGACGCTGCCCGGTGGCCGCGATCTATCACGGCTTTACCGGCCAGCGCATGGAGCCCCATTTCATCATGGTCAAGCTCTCGCGCGCCCTGGCGGCCGCGGGCATCGCCAGCGTGAGATTTGACTTTGGCGGCAGCGGCGAGAGCGACGGTGAATTCGCGGAGATGACCCTCACAAGCGAGGTCGCCGAGGCCAAGGCCATCCTGGACTATGCCCGGGCCCTGCCCTTTGCCGATCCTTCGCGCGCCTTCCTGGTCGGCCTCTCCATGGGCGGGGCCGTCGCCAGCGTCGTGGCGGGGGACGAGCCTGACAAGGTGCGGGCCATAGCCCTCTGGTCCGCCGCCGGCAACCTGCCGGAGCTCTTCGCCGCCCGCCAAAGCCCGGAAGGACAGGAGGCCCTGGCCAGGCTGGGCAGGGTGGATCTGGGCGGCCTGTGGCTGGGCAAGGGGTTCCTTGACGACCTGGCCCAATGGGACATCTACCGGCGGGCTGCTCCCTACCGGGGCCGCGTCCTCCTTTTGCACGGCGGCGCGGACGAGACCGTGCCCCTGTCCGCCTCGGAAAGGTACCGGGAGATCTACGGCGGCCGCGCCGAAATGCACGTCATCGCCGGAGCGGACCATACCTTCAACCGTTGCGACTGGGAGGAGGAGGTCATCGGGAGAACGGTGGAGTTTTTCACTTCAATCTCAGGCGGATCGTCTTGATCTCGAACGGCCGGAAATCGAGCGCGATCTCCTCTCCGCCGGGGAGTGACCGGATCGGGCGCTCGAGCATGTCCGCTTCCGCCGCCCCGCCGGCCGGCAGGGAGGTCCGCAAACGACAGTTGGTCGCCGTGCGCATGGCCTCGTAGAGGCGGACCACGATGTCACCGGAACCGTCGTCCGCCGGCTTGACGGTCTCGATGACCACGTTGGGCGCGGAGAGCGCGAAGAGGGATGCCTCGCCCGCCGCTCCCGGGGTTACCGTCACGGGGCAGTTGAGATCGTAAGCCTCCCGCGGGACGCCGCTCTCCATGAGACTCCCGCCCCAAAAGTAAAAGGCGTACGCGAACTCCTGCCTGCCCCGGTCGGCGTCCATGTCCGGCGCCAGGGGTGAGCGGAGCAGGGTCAGGGAGATGGTCCGCCCGAGGACGCTCACGCCGTACTTGCAGTCGTTCAGCACCGCGGCGCCCCGGCCCTCCTCGCAGAGGGCGGTCCACTTGTGGTTGCAGACCTCGAAACGGTCGGCGTCAAAGGGCCGCGAGCGGTGGTTGGGCCGGCGGATGTGGCCGAACTGGATCTCGTGCACGGCCTCGTGCGCGTGCACGTCCACGGGGAAAGCCACCTTGAGGAGCTTGTGCCGCTCGCGCCAGTCGATCGTGGTCCAAAAGTCGATGCGCCGGCTGCCGCGGCGCAGGACGATCTCCTGCGTCATGCGGGAATCGTGCAGGCGCCGCGCCACCCGCACCGCGGCCCAGAGCGGGCCCGCGGCGACGGCCTCGACCTCGGCCTCCTCCGGCAGATCGACCGGACACAGCTCGTACTGGCTGTCGATGTCCCACGCGTCGAACCAGGCGGGGATGTCGCGAAACATGCGGAACTCGTTGCAGACACCGGCTGAGATCTCCCGGCCCGTCTCTTTGTCAAGGATGCTTCTGATCCCGCCCCTGGCATCTATCTCCACGCGGATGAGCTCGTTCTCCAGGCAGTCCGGCGCGGCCCGCAGCGCATGAGCGGGGGCCGCCGCGAGGGCCGCCGGCCACAGCGTGGCCCAGCCGCAGGCGGGCACCGCCGCCTCCGCGTATTTGCCGTCCCCCGTCTCCTGCACGGGCAGGGGATTGCCCGCCCCATCAGCCGCGCCGTCCCAGCCCGCCGGCAGCCGCACCAGCGCCCGCCGCGCCCAGGATAGCGAGTTAAAGACCGCCGCCGCCTCCCCCGGCGCCGCGAGGGAGGCCCTGGCCGCGCCCGCCGTCATTTCGGCAAAAGCGAGTACCCGGGCCTGGGCGGCCTCCGCTTCCTCGTAGACGCGGTGGATCGAGGAGCCGGGCAGGATGTCGTGGAACTGGTGGAGCAAGAGTTCCCGCCAGGCCTCGTCCATGGCCGCGGCGGGATAGGCGAAGCCGCGCAGGGCCCCGGCCGCCGCCCCCCATATCTCCGCCTCGCGCAAGGCGAATTCGCACTTGCGGTTCCCCCGCTTGGTCCGGGCTTGCGTGGTGTAGGTGCCGCGGTGGGCCTGGAAATACAGCTCGCCCACGTAGCGTTCGCCGGGCGCGCCCCGCGCCTCGAGATCCCTGAAGAACTCGGCCGGCCCCGCCATCCTCGTCCTGGGCGCGCCCTCGAGATCGCCGAGCCGGCGCAGGAACTCCAGGTGGTTCCTGGTGGCGCCGCCGCCGCCGTCGCCGTGGCCAAAGGGATAGAGCCGCGTACTGATGCCGTCTTTTTGCACCCTCTCGCGCCAGCGGCCGATGACGGAGGCGGGATCGGTCATGGCGTTGTAGTCGTTGTGCAGGTGCGTCAGGATCGTGCTGCCGTCGATCCCTTCCCAGAGGAAGGTATTGTACGGGAAGGGCTCGCCGCCGTTGTAGTTCCAGAAGATCTTTTGCGTCGAGAAATACCTGATGCCGCAGCCCCGCATGATCTGGGGCAGGGCGCCGGTATAGCCAAAGACGTCGGGCAGCCAGAGGAGCTCGCAGTCCACGCCGAACTCCTCCCGGAAGAACCGCTTGCCCAAGAGGAGCTGCCGGATCAGGCTCTCGCCGCCCGTGACGTTGGTGTCCGCCTCGACCCACATGCCGCCCTCGGGGATGAAACGCCCGGACGCGGCCGCCTCCTTTATGCGGGTATAGAGCCCGGGGTAGCGCTCCTTGACCATCCGGTAGAGGAGCGGCTGGCTCTGGAGGAAACGGTACTCCGGATATTCCTCCATGAGCGCGAGCTGGGTGCCAAAGGTCCGCGCGCACTTGCGCATCGTCTCCGCCAGGGGCCAGAGCCAGGCCACGTCGATGTGGGCGTGGCCGAAACAGAAGAAAAGCGGCGCCGTGGAGCCGTTGACGCAGGCCAAAAGCGGCGCCAGCCTCTCCCGGCACCGCCGGCACGCGGCGAGCATCTCCTCCCGCGGCAGCTCGAGATCGGCGATGAGGGTAAAATCCCGCAGGCCCCGGTCGATCTCGGCCGCGCGCAGGGACTCCTGGTCGATATTCATCCTGAGCTGGTAGAGCGTCTCGACATCCAGCCAGAGCTGATAGACGTCCTCCTGCCAGACGCCGTAGGTCGACTCGCCCACCATCCGCTGCGCCGGCCCCGGGTCGGGCACGGTCACCCGCTCCGGCGGCGCGGGCCCGCCCTCGCAGGGCGTTGGGCCGTGGCCCGCGTAGGCCTCGAGCAGAATCTCGTACCGCGCGCCGGGCGCGCCCGACCGGCTGAGCGTGATCTCCGCGTGCTGGCTGTCGACAGCGCCCGCGTGCCGCCCGTTCACGAGCACCATGGCCTCGGCGCCCACGTCGGGGCGGAGGACGATCCGCTCCCCCGCAACTTCCGGCGGCAGGACCACCTCGCCTTTGAACCAGGCATACTCCCACTTGCCGCCCCAGGCCGTGCCGGGGGGCATGGGGGCGAAGTCCCCCCGCGCCGCCAGGTCCGGATCGAGCTGCTCGCTCGTCACGAAACCCCGGAGCGGCACGGTGCCCAACGGACGGTAGAAATGGCGCGTAAGTTCGTTGCGCCAGGCGTCGATGCGGTGGAGCCATTCGGGCGTGAACATGGCGGCGGCCTCCGATCGGTGAGGGATGTGTATGGACGGGAATGGATGGATGAAGATGGGGTGTTCGGGATCAAATTAGATGTCTGGGCGTGGATCCCCTTCCTTGATCGGGTCCGCTTGTCAGAGGTGTCACCCTCAGGTTGGGCAATTCACACTGAAATTCCGCGCTTCTGACGCTAATTCAGCGGATAGGTCTCGAATTCGTGAATAACCACGTTCCCCGGGCTGAACCCCGGGGCGGCTTTGGTACGTCCTTGTACGTCGCTCGCCCTTTAGCCCTTCCTGGGCGGGGGCGGCTTTGGTACGTCCTTGTACGTCGCCGCTTTTATGCCCATCCTGGGCGGAGCTAATCTCACCAACCCATCCATGGGTGATCCGGCCCATCCGTTCCCAGGGCCATTCATGGCCCTTCGTGAGATTAGCGCCGGTTTTTAGGCCGGCGTCGACCCATAACATCCTGCCCAAATATCGGAAAATTCGCCCGCTCGCTCCCCGACTCCTGCCAATCACCTGCCATTTGATGACAATGACAAACGAGACCGCCATATGCTGACGGCCTTCCAAAAAACAGTCATGAGTCGCGGGTCAGTCCCCAGTCACAGTCTCCGGTCCCCAGTCAAAAGCCTAAAAGTCGAAAGTCATAAAGCCCAAAGCCTAGATTCAACTAGGTGCCCCATTGGCAAGCCGGAATCAGCGACCAACATTCCCGACTTGAAAACATCATCGGCGAGTCCTTATTATGTTTTAAGGCCCGCAAAACACAATAAGGATTATCGTCCTTGATTTTGGTCCCTAAAGACCTGTAAGTATTGGTCAAAGACAAACAGCCGATTGCGCCGCCAGCCGGTGATCTCCTTCAGAGTCCCCATCTCAACCAGCGTGGCCACCAATTGATTGGCCGTGACATACCGCGATTCCTCATTTCGACTTCCTGTCTGAATCCCGGGGCTAATCTCACGAACCCATCCATGGGTGATCCGATCTATCCGGTCTCTTAGTCCATCCGGCCCCAGGGCCGTTCACGGCCCTTCGTGAGATTAGCGCCGGTCTTTAGGCCGGCGTCGACCCATAACGCCGTTGGCCCAAAACCATCCCACATCTCTCCCCCCGGGTTGAAACCCGGGGCGGCTTTGGTACGTCCGTGTACGTCGCCGCTTTTATGCCCATCCTGGGCGGAGCTAATCTCACGAACCCATCCATGGATGGATCCGTTCCATCCGTTCCCAGGGCCGTTCACGGCCCTTCGTAAGATTAGCGCCGGTCTTTAGGCCGGCGTCAGCCAAAAATGCCGTTAGCCCAAAAACCATCCCACATCCCCCCCGGGTTGAAACCCGGGGCTAATCTCACGAACCCATCCATGGGTGATCCGGTTCATCCGATCTCAGGGTTCCATTCCCAGGGCCGTTCACGGCCCTCCGTAAGATTAGCGCCGGTCTTTAGGCCGGCGTCGATTCCCCGTCATCCCCGGTAATCTCCAACTCCTCCCTCAAAGTCCCCTTCCGATGGTGCATTTCCTGGTCAAGAACGTAATCCGTCACGTCTTGTTGGTCGCCGGGCGAGACGGTGAAAAGGCCGTAGCCGCTCTGCCAGGCGAATCCGCCGTTCGGCTCGGCCACATGGTTGACCCAGTGCGAGCTGGCGCCTTTCAGGTTGCCGATAAACTCAGCCACGGCGAGCCGCGGCGGGATGAAGACCAAACAATGAACGTGATTCGCTATGCCTCCCACGGCATAGGGGATGCCGTCCATCTGCCGGATCTTGGTTTTCATGTAATCATGCAGCGCGCCCCGGTAGTGTTCGCCGATCAGCTTCTCCCGCATCTTTGTGCTCCAGACCACGTGGTACAATAGGCGGCAGAATTGCTTGGGCACGATCGATACCCCTCTCCCCCGCCTTCCATGGATTTATTCCATTTCCCCGGGTTGAAACCCGGGGCGGCTTTGGTACGTCCGTGTACGTCGCTCGCCCTTTAGCCCTTCCTGGGCGGGGGCGGCTTTGGTACGTCCGTGTACGTCGCCGCTTTTATGCCCATCCTGGGCGGGGCTAATCTCACCAACCCATCCATAGGCCGGCGTCAGCCCATAACATCCTCGCGGGTCGCGAGTCAGCCGCTCACCCCGGTGTTTGAGATACCACCACTCTCTTACATAAAAGCGAGTGGCCTCATTTGCTTACGATCTCGGTTCTCGCTTGCGCAAAAGGCCGCGGGACTCAAGATGCTCCCTGGCCAAACGGTTGAGAATGGCAAATAATTACCCTCGTCCCATCTCCACCCCGGCGATCCCCAGCCGCTCGCATTCACGCCGCCATTCCTCGCGGGACAGCCGGCCGGCAACCGCGTCCTCGACCATCGCGTGAGGGTCGATGTCCCTGCCGCCGATCTCGACCAGGATCGGCTCCCCCGGCATGGCATGCGGCCGTCCACCCTTCCTGGCCAGGGCCAGGCCGAACGCCATACCAAGCGTCTGTAGGGCAAGCTCGCTCGCCTTCGCCTCGGGCAGGTTGGGCGAGAGGAGACGGCCCAGCCGCGCCAGGTCCCCGGCCAAACCCGGGATGGACTCGGGCGTCAAGCCCCTGAGGATGGCCGCCCGCTCGCGGACGCACCTTTCCCACCCCGTGACAAAGACCTTACCCGGTAGTTCCTCCCAGGCCACGGCCTGCAGGAGCCGGCCGTCCGCGATGTAATTGGCAAAGAGCTCCGCCTCAAGCCCGGGCACATTCTCGAGCAGAGTGGCGGCGCTGGCCGTGTCGTCCTTCAAGTCGCCGGGAGGCAGGTGCCTGACGGCCATGATCCGTTCCTGGTCCGAGGGATGCGTGTCATAGGGGCCGGCCGACGGCACGAGGGCCGGGGTGCGGGCCAGCGCCGCCGCCACGCGCGGCGCCCGCAGATATCGGCTGAAACCCTCGGCATACGGCGGCCGGAACCCCGCTTCCAGCACCGGCGCCATCTCCTCCTGCCAATAACTGCGGATCGCCCAGGCCATGTGGCGTATGGGGATCCGGCGCTCGATCGCCGCCCGCGAGCCCGCGTAGCGCGCGGCCAGGACATCGGCCGCTAGTTCCTGCTCGCGTTTTATGGCGGAGGTGGTGCGGAGGAAGAACCGCCCATACCAGACAAAGGGCCAGCGCAGCGCCGAACCCCGCCGACTTAGACCCGCCAGGGTTCGCTCGATTCGATCGCGGGTCTTGAAGATCCAGGGGCCCAGCGCGACATCGCCGCCGCAAAAATGGCCGAACTCATGGGCGATGACGGCGCGGAACTGGGAGACCGTCAACTCCTGGACCATGAGCAGGCCGAGGAACATCACCCGGCGGGCGCCGATCCCCATCCATCCCCCGTAGTGAGCCACCCCGGCATTGTAATCCGCCGTCAGGTAGATCTCGGACGGCAAAGGCTGCCGCAGAGCCTCCGCGACCCGCCGGATCTCGGCAAAGAGCCGTGGATGCTCGGACGGCTTCAATACCGGTCCCGGCGGCACGAATCGATCCCACCGGGGGATGATGGACCAGAGGATCGTGAGCGCGCCGGCCGCGCAGAGAAGAGCGGACCGGGCGTGGATCCGTCCGGCATAAACGTATTGAGCGTAGGGGATGTACAGCAACAGGCCCGCCAGGCCCAGGGCCAGGAGGTAGAAACCGGAGACGAGGAGTAGCACCAGAAAAGCGCGGGCGGCCAGTTTCATGGGGATTCCCCTTTCACGGCGCCAATCGTGCGCAAATTACGCGAACTTTCGCCACATTTCCCTTGGTTTCCTGCCAAAAGGAAGCGGAAACGACGCCATCGCATATGCCGGGCGGCGGCAGGATTTGCGACCGCGGCGGTGTAATCCTAAGCTCCGTGGCAAAATCCAGATCGGCACGACACGGAGGTACAGATGCGCACCAGACCCGAATGCCTGCCCTGCTCGCTCCGGCAGATCGTTACCATCGCGGACCGCGTGACCAGGGACGATGACCTGCGGATGGATCTCCTCCGCCGGGGTATGAGGTACCTCGGGGAAGCCTCCCCGGAGCGCACCCCGGCCGAGCTCTCCACGGATCTCTTTCACCTCGTGGCGGAGGCCCTGGGTTCGCCCGACCCCTACGGCCCGGAAAAGGAACGCTACAACCGGGAAGCGATGGCCCTCTATCCCGTTCTGCGAAAGACCATCGCGGACAGCGCGGACCCGCTGCACACGGCCGTGCTGGTCTCCGTGGCCGGCAACCTGATCGACCTCGGCATCCTGGCGCCCGTGGCCGTGGAGGAGGCGGTTGCAGGGATCTTAAAGAAGGGCCTGGCCCGCAATGACCTGGCGGCGCTCCGCGAGGATCTGGCCCGGGCGGAGAGCCTGCTCTTCGTGGGTGACAACGCGGGGGAGATCGCCTTTGACCGGCTGCTCGTCGAGGAGATCAGGCGGGAGTATCCGGCGGTCGCGGTCACCTTTGCCGTCAAGAGCGGCCCCTGCATGAACGACGCCACGCGGGCCGATGCCGAGGCGGTCGGGATGGGGGAGATCGCGGCGGTGATCGAGACCGGCGGGGCGCACCTTGGCGCGCCGCGGGCGGGCCTCTCGCCCGCCTTCCGGGAGGCCTTCCGCCGGGCCGGCGCCGTCATCGCCAAGGGCCACGCCAACTACGAGACCCTGGACGAGCAGCCCCGCCCAGCCCTCTACTTCCTCCTCACGGTCAAATGCGCCGTCGTGGCCGCGGCGCTCGGGGTGCGGGAGGGCGACTCCGTGCTGGCCGGGGCGGCCGCCCGCTGATGCGACCCGTGCTTGCGGCCAACTACTCCGCGGCGCTCGCGGGGCTCTTGGCGGAGGAGCCCGGCATCGTGGACGCGGTCAAGGTCTCCGAGTTCAACCCGGAGTACCTGCAGGACTACCGTCTCCTTCGCGCGGCCAAACCCCTCATCCTCCACGGTCTGGCCCAAGGGGCGATGCCGGGCAACCCCGGGTTTCGGGCCGTCTTCGATCCGGAGATCCTTGAGGCGGCGATCCGTGAAACCGGTCCCGCCTACCTCTCCGTCCACCTCGAATACTGGGCGGACGGCGGTCAAGAACAAGGCCGCGAGGCGTATCTCTCCCGTCTCGCGGAGGATCTGACCCTGCTGCGCGCGACGACCGGCCTCCCAATCCACCTGGAAAACGCGCACGCTATGCGGCCCGAACCGGGCGGGCTTTGCCTCGCGGCTTTTGTCACCGATCCTGGTTTCATCACCCATGCCTTGGATGCGACCGGTTCGCGGTTCCTGCTGGACTTGGCCCACGCCCGGATCACCGCCTGGCACCTCGGGGTGCCCCTCCGCTCATACCTGCGCGATCTGCCTCTCCACCTCGTGGACGAGGTCCACCTCGTCGGGGTGGAGGAGATCGCCGGCGAGCCGCGCGATAAACACGCGGAGATGGGCGGGGAAGACTACGCGCTCCTCTCAGCGCTGCTGCAGGAGACCCCCGTGCGAACCGTCACGCTGGAGTACGGCGGCGTCGGCCCGCTTTTCGCGGCGCGATCCGACCGCGACGCCCTGCGCCGCCAGCTCCTGAGGCTGCGGGAGATCTGCGAGAGATCAGCCTGATGCCGCGCGCTGAAGCGGGTTGCCTTTCGATCCACCAAGGGTTATACTATTGGTGGAAAGGATGGTATGAACAGTGCCCAACATCAAGACCGCGGTTTCTTTGCCCGGCCCTCTCTTTACCAAGGCGGAACGCCTGGCCAAGGAATTGAAGATCTCGCGCAGCCGGCTCTTCGCGCTGGCGTTGGAGGACTTTCTGGCGGCGCGGGAAAACGCCGCCCTCCTCTCGCGGATCAACGCCGTTCATGACGAAGCGGGCGACGGGGACGATTCTTACCAGGCACGGAGGAAGGATGCCCACCGGCGGCTGGTGAGGGGTGAATGGTGATCGCGCAGGGCGATGTCTACTGGATCGACCTGGGGCCGCCCGAGGGCTCGGGGCCCGGCTACCTGCATCCCCACGTCGTGGTCCAGAACAATCTCTTCAGCGGCAGCTCGATCCGGACCGTGGTGGTATGCGCGTTGACCTCGAACCTGCGGTTCGCCAACTCCCCGGGGAACGTGCTCCTGGAACCGGGGGAGGCGGGGTTGCCCAAACAGAGCGTCGTGAATGTAACCCAGATCTTCACCGTTGACAAGCGGGACCTCAGGGAAAAGATCGGCTCGCTCTCGCCGCAGAGGGTGGGGGAGATCCTGGACGGGATCAAGCTGGTGCTGGAACCGAGGGAGGTGAGAGGGTCTCGCTCTCTCGGTTAAGCTTCTTCGATCAACCTTTGCTCCCTCTGGGAGAAAGAGGGCTTCTTCGTCGATCCACCCCGACAGTTCCACGGCTGCAAAGGTGTCAACGCATCCCGCAGCACTCCTCGAGAAAATACCTGTGCAGCCGCGCGTCCTCCGTCAGCTCCGGGTGGAAGGCGGCCGCCAGGCAGCGCCCCTGCCTCACGAGGACGATGCGCCCCTCGTGGCGCGCCAGGATCTCAACCCCCGGCCCGGCCGCGAGCACCTCCGGCCCGCGGATGAAGACGGCCCGCAGGGGCTCGGGCCCCAGGGCGGGCACGTCCAGATCGGTCTCAAAGCTGTCGACCTGGCGGCCGAAGGCGTTGCGCCTGACGGTCATGTCGATCAGGCCGAGCCGCGGCTGGTCCGAGCTCTCGATGTAGGACGCCAGCAGGATCAACCCCGTGCAGGTGCCAAAGATCGCCATGCCGGCCCGTGCCTTTTCCTTTACCGGCTCGAGCATCCCGTAGCGGACGAGCAGCTTGCCCACGGTGGTGCTCTCCCCGCCGGGGATGACGAGCCCGTCCAGACCGGCGAGCGCGGCGGGCGTCTTGACCGGCCTGCCCTCGACGCCGCAACGCGCCAGAGCCCAGAGGTGTTCGCGGACCGCGCCCTGCAGGGCCAAGACGCCGATTTCCACCGCCTACCAGCCCCGCCCCGCGATGCGTTCCTTGTCCGGCATGCCGCCGACGAAGGTGCCGCGCATGGGCTCGCCGATGCCCCGCGAAATCTCGGCCAGGAGCGCGGGGTCGTCGTGATGCGTGGTAGCTTCCACGATGGCCTTGGCCCGGGCCGCGGGATTGTCGGACTTGAAGATGCCGGAGCCGACGAAGACGCCGTCGCAGCCGAGCTGCATCATGAGGGCCGCGTCCGCGGGCGTGGCGATGCCTCCCGCGGCAAAATTGACCACCGGCAGCCGGCCCAGGCGCTTGACCTCGAGCAGGAGCTCGTACGGGGCGCCCAGTTCCTTGGCCATGGTCATGAGCTCCTCGGCGGGCGCGTTCTGGACGGCGCGGATCTCCTCCATGACCGTGCGCACGTGCCGGACCGCCTCGACCACGTCGCCGGTGCCCGCCTCACCCTTGGTCCTGATCATCGCCGCCCCCTCGCCGATGCGGCGCAGGGCTTCGCCCAGGTTGCGCGCGCCGCAGACAAAGGGGACCGTGAACCGGTGCTTGTCGATGTGGTACCGCTCGTCCGCCGGCGTCAGGACCTCGCTCTCGTCGATGTAGTCCACGCCCATGGCCTCCAGGATCCGGGCCTCGACGAAGTGGCCGATCCTGCACTTGGCCATGACCGGGATGCTGACGGCGTCCATGATCCGCTGGACGATCTCCGGGTCCGCCATGCGGGCCACACCCCCGGCGGCCCTGATGTCGGCGGGGACGCGTTCGAGGGCCATGACCGAGACCGCGCCGGCCTCCTCGGCGATCTTGGCCTGTTCCGGCGTGGTGACGTCCATGATGACGCCGCCCTTTAACATCTCGGCCAAGCCCGACTTGACGGTCAACGTGCCTTTTTCGGCCATCACGCATTCCCCCCGGCATTTGCCATGGTTTGTAACCTATTTTACACCACCGTGCCTGTACGCGCAATCCACCGCCGTCGCCCCGGCGCACATAAAGGAGAATGCATTTTCCTGCCGAACCATGTCTTGGGAAGAAAGATGCGAGAGGTGGGGAAAGGCGGAATCTCTTCGTGGAATCCCCGTCGGATGACCTTTGCCATATAAGCGGACTTGACCCAATAGGAGGTTTTGGCGATGAAGCGCTTGCTCGGCATCCTTCTCGGCCTGCTGCTCGTCCTGGCGCCGGCCCACGCGGTTCTGGCAGATGCTGTTCTGGCAGATTTCGGCGACGAGCTCGGCGTGGGCGCCCGCGCCCTGGCCATGGGCGGGGCCTTTGTCGCCGTGGCCGACGACGGCACGGCGGCGTACTGGAATCCGGCCGGCATCACCCAGCTAAAGGTCTTCGGCCTCACGCCCTCCATCTTCCTGGCCGGAGACTGGATGGACTTCTCCATGGACATCGGCGAGCAGTGGCCGCCCAATCTGGGCAATCTCGATCTGCAGCTCGGCGGGATGTTCGGGGTCAACTTCAGCCACGTCGGTTTATCGCTGCTCGTCTTCGCCGACGGCTGGAGCGTCTACCAGGATGGCCCGAGCATCGACATGAGCGGGGGTTACGTGGAGGTCTGGGCGGCCGGCATGGTCACCCTGGCGGCGGAGTTCACGGACTTTTTGTCGGTCGGCGTCAATCTCAAGTATATCTATGGCCAGGACCTCTACTTCTCCGGCCACGGCATTCCCGGGGACGTAGGCTCCCAGGACGGCCACTATTCCATGGGCGAAGCCACGGGCTACGCCGCCGACGCTGGCGTCATGCTCAAGCTCGGCAAGCTCTTCCGGCTCGGCGCCGTCGTTCAGAACTACGGCCGGGTCGACTGGACAGACCAGAATTATCGTCCCGACGGCTCGGAGAGCGGCCCCCCTTCCGATACCGTGGAGGAACTCACGCCCATCCTCCATGTGGGCCTGGCCTTCCAGCCGCCCGTCATCGGCACCCTGATCGCGGTCCAGGCGGACAGACCGCTCGAGGGCGGAGACATCAAGTACCGGATCGGCATCGAGCAGAGCATCCTCATTCTGAAGCTGCGCGCGGGCGCCATCATGGAGGAGGATTTCGCCGTCGATTACTACACGGCGGGTCTCGGCCTCAAGCTCGGCCCGGTGGTTCTCGACCTGGCGGCCATGGCCGACGCCGGCCTGAACCTGGAAGCAGCCGTGCTGACGGCGGGATTTACCTTCTAACAAGTATTACCTGAGCAGTCTTTTACGCATGCGGCGGTCGCGGGACCGCCGCATCTTTTTGAAGGTTTCCAGCCGCTTTTGGCGAAAAGCACCGGAGGATGCCGATCGCGGCGGGGCGCACCGCGCCCGCCGGAGATCGCGCATGGGGAAAGAGTGGTGCCAGACGAAAGCAAAACGCTACCTCCTGCTAGGAGGCGGAGCCCTTCTATTGGCCGCCGGCGTCATCGCCTTCCTTTTCCTGACGCGGCCGGCGCGGCCCCGCGCCAAACCGGCGGCGGCGCGCCTGGTCAGAACCACCAACATCCTGATCATCGGCACGGACAAACCCACCATCGGCAAGAAGGGCACCGTGGAAAAACGCACCGACGTCCTGCTCCTGGCTTCCTGCGATCCGGGCAGGGGCAGGGTTGCTTTGCTTTCCATCCCCAGGGATACCCTGGTGGACATCCCGGGGCACGGGATGGACCGCATCAACGCCGCCAACGTCTATGGCGGCCTGGAATTGACGAGACTGATGGTGGAAAAGCTCACCGGCCTGACGGTCCATAAGCACCTGGCCGTGGACTTCAACGCCTTTGTCGAGCTCGTGGATCTCCTGGGCGGCGTGGAGATCGAGGTGGACAAGCGCATGCACTACCGCGACAGCTCCCAGGGCCTCCTCATCGACCTGCGCAAGGGCCGCCAGGTCTTGAACGGCCGCCAGGCGCTGGGTTTCGTCAGGTACAGGCTCGATCCCATGGGCGACATCTCGAGGATACAGCGCCAGCAACGCCTCATTCAGGCGATCGTGGCCAAGGCCGCCAGGGAGCGCCTCTGGAACAAGATCATCGCCCTGTACCGGCTCAAGCGGCGCTATATCCGCACGGATCTCAACCTGATCGATCTTTACCGGCTCAAGAGTTTCAGCAGTTGCCTGAACGATCCGGCCGGGCTGGCCGGGTTCACCGTGCCGGGCTGGTTCGCCGGGCCGGCCTGGCGCGCCGATGCCAAATCCCTGGCCGCGTTGATCGCCCGCGAGTTCCGGCCGGTCCCGCCGAACGCGGCGACGAGAAAGGAGATGCCCGGTGCATCTTGACGTCGTTTTCCTCCCGGGGGGGATCGGGGGGCTCTCCGGCCGCACCGGCGTCGTCATCGACGTCCTGCGCGCCACGACCACTGTCATCAATGCCCTTGCCAACGGCTGCCCCGGGGTCCTGCCCGTGGATCAGCCCGAGGAGGCCATCGAGCTCGCCCGGCGCCTGGGGCGCGACAGCCACCTCATCGGCGGCGAGCGCAAGGGGGAAAAGGTCGAGGGCTTTGACCTCGGCAACTCCCCCCTGGAGTACGGCCGTGTAGCCCTGGCGGGCCGCAAGGTCATCCTTTGCACGACCAACGGCACCCGCGCCGTCAAGCGCGCCGCGGCCGCCGGAGCCCGGCCCCTTCTTTTGGCCGCCCTGACCAACGCCCCCGCCGTGGCCGCCCACCTGCTGGGGGCGGGTGCGCCCGCCACGCTCGTCTGCGCCGGGCGCGAGGAGGCGTTCTCCCTGGAGGACGCCCTCTGCGCCGGCCTGATCTGTGACGCGATCCTGCGCGACAGGCATTGGACCGGCACCGACGCGGCGCGCGCCGCGGCGGCCCTCTGGGCCAGGTTCGGCCGGGCAAGAACCCCCGCGGCCCTGGCCGGCTCCGATCACGGCCGTTATCTCCTCTCGCTCGGCTATGCCGGAGATCTCGATTTTGCCGCGCGCGTGGGGAGCACCGCTCTCATACCGGCGCTGCGGGACGGGTACCTCGTCCCGCTTGGGGGGTGATGTGCGTGCCGGGCGATTGCGTCCGCCTCTTGAACATGGTTTTCTACACCTACCACGGCGCTTATGCCGCGGAAAAGGAACTGGGGCAGCGCCTGGAGGTGGATGTGGAGCTGACGCGCGATCTTTCACAGCCCGGGACGAGCGACGACCTGGAGACGGCCGTCAATTACGCGGAGGTATACGCCCTGGTCCGCGAGATCGTGGAGGAACGCGAGTTCGCCCTCCTCGAGGCCATCGCCGAGACCGTGGCCGCCGAACTACTCGCGGCCCACGAGCTCGAGGAAGTCGCCGTCCGCGTGCGCAAGCCCAACCCACCGGTGGGCGGACCGGTGGATTGCGCGGAGGTGGAGATCAGGCGGCGGCCCAGGTGACTTGCGGCGCGCGTGCGCCGGTGGTATAATCTGCATGTCGGCGCCAAAGGACGGTATCCAAAAACGGGAACCGTACCGTATTGGGTGTTGTGTTCAGTGACAGGATTCCGCTTGGATCCCTTGGACCGAGACGGAGCAGAGGGTAGGCCGCGCCTTCCGCACGTGTCGGAGGGCTTTTTTGTTTATCCCGGCGGTACCCTCACCCCCAACCCCTCTCCCGCGTGCGGGAGATGGGTGCATGGCGGGGTGAGGCCGCAAGCCGGGCCAAAGGAGGCACGGGATGAAGATCGGCATCATCGGCGCGGGACGGGCCGGATCCGCCATGGCTCTGGCCCTGGCCGGGGCCGGGCACCAGGTGGCGGGTGTGGCCGACATAGCCCCGGAGCGGGCCGCCGCCCTGGCGCGGGAGGTTTCGGCAGAGGTCCTGGACCCCGCCGGCGTGGCCGGCGCGGCCGAGGTGATCGTTCTCGCCGTGCCCGACGGCGCCGTCGGTGAGGCCGCTCTCCGGCTGGCGCAAGAGGTGGAAGGCCTCGCGGGCCGAACTTTCCTCCACCTCTCGGGCGCCCTCCCGGCGGAGGCGCTCCGCCCCCTGGCGCGCGCCGGCGCCATCGGTTCCTGCCATCCACTGCTCGCCGTGGCCGAACCGCGCGGCGCCGCCCTGATGCTCTCCGGCTGCCATTTCGCGGTCGAGGGTGAACCAGCCGCGGTCGCCGTGGCGGAGGAACTGGTGCGCAGCCTCGGCGGCAAGGCGATCCGCCTGCGGCCGGAGGATAAAGCGCTCTATCACGCCGCCGCCGTGATGGCCTCCAATTATCTCGTCACTCTCCTGGACGCGGCCCTCTCTCTTTACGAAAGCCTCGGCCTGGAGCGGGCCGGGGCGCTGGAGGCCATCCGTCCGCTCATCGAGGGCACCCTAACCAATGTGTACGCGCTGGGCCCCGAGGCGGCGCTCACCGGACCCATCAGCCGCGGGGACGCGGGCACGATCGCCGCCCACCTGGCGGACCTGGCGCGCCGCGGGCGGCCCGCGAACGGCCTCTACCGGGCCATGGGCCGCGCCACGGCCGCCCTGGCCCTGCGCGCGGGTAGGATCGACGCCCGGCAGGCGCGGACCCTGGAGGAGATGCTGGCGGACTCGGGGGTTGGGTTCTGATCCGGCATCCCGGTCGTTTAAACTTGCCTTATTGCCAAAGATCGGATATCTCGAAGATTCAAGGCAACGCCGCACGCGGGAGGATGATTGTCGATGAGCGAGACAGGGCGCGTCACGGTGGAAACCTTTCGCCGCAAGAAGGCGGCGGGGGAAAAGATCGTCATGCTCACGGCCTATGACTACACCGCGGCCCAACTGGTGGACGGAGCCGGGGTGGACTGCATCCTGGTCGGTGATTCCCTGGGCATGGTCATGCTGGGGCATGAGACCACCCTGCCCGTGACCATGGAAGACATGCTCCTCCACGTCAAGGCCGTGGCGCGGGGCGCGCGCCGCGCCCTGGTCGTGGCCGACATGCCGTTCCTCTCCTACCAGGTCAACGCGGACGAGGCCTTGCGCAACGCCGGGCGCTTCCTGCAGGAGGCGGGCGCGGCCGCGGTCAAGCTCGAGGGCGGCCGTGAGATCGCCCCCCTGGCGGCGCGCCTCGTCTCGGCGGGCATTCCGGTCATGGGCCACCTGGGCCTGACGCCGCAGTCCATCAACCAGTTAGGGGGCTACGGACTCCAGGCCAAGGAGGCGGGACGGGCCGCGGCGCTGCTCGAGGACGCTGAATCACTGGCGGGCGCGGGCGTTTTCGCCGTGGTGCTGGAAAAGATACCCCGCGAGGTGGCGGCGGAGGCCACCCGGCGGCTCGCGGTGCCGACCATCGGCATCGGCTCGGGGTCCGACTGCGACGGGCAGGTGCTGGTCTACCACGACATGCTGGGGTTATACACGGATTTCCGGCCGAAGTTCGTCAAGCAATACGCCGCCGTGGGCGAGATAATCCGGAGCGCGGTCGGGCAATACGCGGTGGAGGTCAGAAACGGCGCCTTCCCCGCCGCGGAGCACGCCTGGTCCATGGACCCCGGCGAGCTTGCCGCCTTTCGCGGCGCGCTGGATTCCGGCCGGAACGCATGATCCGTCGTTACCTGCACTAATTTCAGGGCCATTCATGGTCCTTCGTGAGATTAGCGGCGTCCTTTAGGGCACCGTTGGCAGAAAAGCAGTTATTACAACATCTATGCCTGGTTTATTGGAATCTGTGTTAATCCGTGTAATCTGTGGTTAAAAACCGGCTCTCGGTTTCGTTTCCTGTCTCTTGAAAAGGGGCGACTAAGCATGAAGGTCTGCCGGACCATCGCCGAGCTGAGGGAAGCCCTGGCCCCGTCCCGTTCCGCCGGGCGGAGCATCGGCTTCGTGCCCACCATGGGCTACCTCCACGCGGGCCACCTCGCCCTCGCGGCTCGGGCCCGTACGGAGAACGACGTGGTGGTGGTGAGCATCTTCGTCAATCCGACGCAGTTCGGTCCCGCGGAGGATCTGGCGCGCTACCCCCGCGACCTGCCGCGCGATCTAAAGCTCTGCGAGGAAGCGGGGGTGGATCTCGTCTTTGCCCCGGAGCCCGGGGAGATGTACCCCGCCGGCTTTCAGACCCACGTGGAGGTGGAAAACCTCAGCAGGGGGCTCTGCGGCGCCAGGCGCCCCGGGCACTTTCGCGGCGTGGCCACGGTCGTGGTCAAGCTCTTCAACATCGTCCAGCCTACGCGGGCCTATTTCGGCGAAAAGGACGCCCAGCAACTCAGGGTCATCAGGCGCCTGGTCCGCGACCTGGACCTGCCGCTCGCGATCGTGCCCGTGCCCACCGTGCGCGAGCCGGACGGCCTGGCCATGAGCTCGCGCAATGTCTACCTGAGCGCCGAGGAGAGACGGGCGGCCCTGGTCCTCTACCGCGCCCTGCGCCTGGCGGAGGATCTTTTCGCCAGAGGCGAACGCGACGCCGCCGCCATCGCGGCCGGGATGGAGGCCCTGATCGCCGCCGAACCCCTGGCCAGGATGGACTATCTGGAGGTTGTGGACGACGAGACCCTTGAGCCCGTGCAAAAGCTGGAGCGGCCCGCGCTGGTCGCACTGGCTGTGTATATCGGCAAAACGAGGCTGATCGACAACACGGTATTGAGGGAAAAGGGGAAAGGGGAAAGGCAATAGGCAATAGGGGAAAGGCGCGTATAGGGAAAAGGCAAAAGGCAAAAGGGGAAAGGGGAAAGGCAACTATAGAAGGCAATAGGGGAAAGGCATTAGGCAATAGGGAAACTACGAAGGCAATCGGCAATAAGGGAAAGTAAACAACGCTAACACCGCACGCCTTGCGGCTCACGCCTAATGGCTCGGCATATTGCCTATTGCCTCGTGCCTATTGCCTACCGGGGGTCAATTGCCTCAAGCCTATTGCCTGCTACGGCTATTGCCTCATGCCTATCGCCTACTATTGCCTATTGCCCATTGCCTATTGCCAAAGGAGGGATCGCATGCTAAGACACATGTGCAAGTCGAAGATACACCGGGCCGTGGTGACCGAGGCCAACCTGAGCTATGTCGGGAGCATTACCGTGGATGCGGATCTCCTCGCGCTGGCCGACATCCTCCCCTACGAGCAGGTGCAGGTGGTCAACGTCAATAACGGCAGCCGTTTCGAGACCTACGTCATCCCCGGGGCCGCGGGCTCGGGCACGATCTGCGTAAACGGCGCCGCCGCGCGGCTGGCCATGCCGGGCGATCTCGTCATCATCATGGCTTATGCCCTGTACGGCCCCGAGGAACTGGCCGGCTTTCAGCCCCGCGTCGTGCACGTGGACGCGGCCAACAAGCCCCTGGCCTGAGGCCATGCGCATCCGCATCCTCGCCGTGGGCAGGCTCCGGGAGGACTACCTCCGCGCCGCCGCGGCCGATTACGCCGGGCGGTTGCGCCCCTACGCGCAGCTTGAAGTGGTGGAGGTGCCCGGCCTCCCCGACCCCGCGCGTCCCACCGCAGCCGCGGTGGCCAAGGTCCGCGGCGAGGAGGCCGCCCTTCTCCTTCGCCGCATGAAACCCGACGAGACGCTTGTGGCCCTGGATCCCGGGGGGAGGACGCTGACGTCGGAGGAGTTCGCGGCCTTCCTCCAGCCCCACGAGGCGGCCGGCAAAACGCTCGTCTTCGCCGTGGGAGGGTCCTGGGGTTTGGGCCGGGAGCTCCTGGAACGAGCGGCGGCGAGGATCTCGCTCTCCGCCATGACCTTCCCGCACGGCCTGGCGCGGGTCATCCTCATGGAACAGCTCTTCAGGGCGTTCAGGATCATGCGCGGCGAGGTGTACCACAAGTAGGCCGGGGCATAACACCCTCCCTCCCTAGGCATATTAAGCCTCCGGAGGGATCGCGGTATGCGCATACGCGAACGACTGCTCTGGCCTTTTTTGGGCCTGGCCATCCTGCTCGTGGGGGCCTGGGGATTCAGCCAGTACTCCGCGCGGCGGCTGTGGGAGAACCGGGTGGAAACCCAGTACCAGCGGGCTTTTAACGACCTGACCCAGAACCTGGGCGGGCTCGAGACGCAGCTCGCCAAGGCCTCGGTCAGCGGCACGCCGCGGTTTCTACGCTCCACCCTGGCCGAGATCTGGCGGCTGGCGTACGCGGCCCAGGAAAAACTGGGGCTGCTGCCGCTCGGCGCCGTGGAGCTGACCAGGATGAAGATGCTCCTGGCCAAGGTGGGCGCTTTTTCCTACCGCGTCACCGACCGGCCGGCCGAGGAGATCCGCCTCACGGATCAGGAATGGAACACCCTGCAGGGCCTGCGCAGTCAGGCCCGGTACGTCTCGGGCCAGCTCACGTCCATGCAGACCAACATCATCCAGAACAACCTGCGTTGGGTGGACGTGGACCGCCTGGGCCGCGGCACGCGTCTGACCGCCGCTGCCCTGGCGCGGCGCGTGGGCGTCAACAAGGTCACCAAGAGCCTCGTCATGGTCGAGAACGGCCTGCGGCGCATGCCCGAGCCTGGTTTTCCCGAGAGCGAGGTCATTTTCCCATATAAACCCAAGGGCCTGACCGGCGCGAAGATCACGCCGGCCGCGGGCCGCCGCATCGCCTCCACCTTCGCCGGCGGGGGCGAGGCGCGCTATCTCGGCCGGACCAGGGGTGACTTCCCGACCTTTATCTACTCCGTCGCCAAGGGCGGCAAGGCGGGCGCCGCCGCTCCCACCAGGATCAGCGTGACCGAAAAGGGCGGCCACGTGGCCTGGATGCTCTCCGAGCGCATACTGGGTCCGCGCAGGATCAACCTTGCCAGGGCCACCGCGGCCGCGCGGGATTTTGCGGAAAAGAAGGGCCTGCGCGACATGGCCGTCGTCTCGCGGGAGGAGTTCGGCGCCGTCGATGTCATCACCATGGTTCCCTGCGTGGACGGCGTCTGGTACTACCCCGAGATGGTCAAGATCTCGGTCGCCATGGACGACGGCCGTGTGGTGGGGTATGAGGGCGTCCCGTACCTGACCTTTCACGATCCCGCCCGGCGCCCCCAGCCCGCGCGGCTCACCGAGGAGGACGCGCGGCGCCGCGTCAACCCTCGCCTCGTGGTGAGGGGCGTGCGCCGGGCGGTCACGCTCGGCCAAAAGAACAAGGAGGTCATGGCCTACGAGGTGGACGGCACCATGAAGGGGGAGCGTTTCCTCGTTTACATCGACGCCGCTGACGGCAGCGAGGTCAAGATCCGCCGGGTCGACGCGAACGGGGTGGAGATCGACTGAACACCGGGCGGCAGCCGCCCGGGCTTTTACCAGGGCCCGTTCCCGGGTTCCCTCGGGGGAAAACCGAAACGGGCCTTTTCGCCTGCATCGGGCGCAAACACGGTGCGCGGGGGATGGGTTTGGCTGTAAACCGTTCCCAGCGCAAGGGATCCCTCCGGGCGATGTCGAACCCCCTTTCGGATTGACGCATCCGCCGGAGTGATCGCATGCCTCTCACGCTGCGGGAAGCGCTGACCGTCGCCGAGCCCCTGCGCCGTTCGCGCGTGGTCGCCGGATCGCGCGGGCTCGACAACGTGGTGCGGTTCATCAACGTCATGGAAGTACCGGACATCCTGGACTGGGTCCACCCCGGCGAGCTCCTGGTGACGACGATGTACCCCCTCCGAGACGACGCGGCCGCCGTGGAGGATTTGATTCCAAAGCTCGCCGGCAAAGGCCTGGCCGGCCTGGCCATCACCCCGGGCTACATCGGCCGGATCACGTCCGGCATGATCGAAGCCGCGGACAGGCTGGATTTCCCCCTAATCGAGCTCCCCAGGAACGTCTCCTTCAGCGAGATCATCCTACCGCTCACCGGCAAGATCCTCGACCTGCAGGCCCAGGAGCTCATCCAGTCCGAGAACATCCACCGTGAATTCATCGACCTCGTGCTCGGCGGCGGGGGCTACCCCGAGATCGCTCAGGGCCTGGCCCATCTCTTGCAGCGGCCCGTCTCCATCGTCGACCGGTTCCGCCGCATCCTGGCCAACGGCCTCCTGCTCGGGGAGGCGCTGCCGCTGGCGCGGCAGGCGAGGGACGAGGCGACCGGCGATACGTATCTCACCGAGGATTTCCGGCCGGATTCCCAAAAAGAAATCCCGGGGAGCGCGGCAAGGCTCGAGGCGGTAGCCGCCGGGTCGGCCGAGGGGGACCTGCACCTGGTCTACCCCATCAAAGTCGGCGCGCAGACATTGGGCCGCATCATCGTCTGGGGGCCGCTCGCCCACCCGCCACAACCCGCCGACCTCGTCGCCATCGAGCACGGCGCCACGGTGACGGCTCTGAAGATGATGGAGGAACGCTCTGTCCGCGAGATGGAGCAGCGGTTCCGCAACGAGATCCTCGAGGGCCTGCTCTCCGACCATCCCGCCTCGCACGACCGGGCCGTCCGCCAGTTGCGTGAGACGGGCCAGAGCCTGGACCCGCCCTTCGCCCTCGTCATGGTCTCGCCGGATCTGCCCCCGGGGACGCTCCTCATGCGCGCCGAGCGCGCGGAACAGGCCAACGTCAGCTCGAGCTTACATCTGGCGACGAGGTACATCCGGTCCGTCTGGCCGGGAGCCGCGTTCTGGCACCAGGGCCCGCGCCTGGTCGTTTTCCTCCCCCTGCAGGCCGGCCGGGCCCCGGCGGCCAAAGCCTTCCTCACCGACGAACTGCGCAAGGTCTGCCGCCGCATCGAGGCGGAGAACGCCCCCTACACGGTCTCCATGGGGATCAGCGGCCCCGCCGCGGAACTGGGACGCTTTCGCGAGGCATACGACTGTGCCAGGCAGAGCCTGGAGATGGGCCGGACGCTCAGGGATGAGGCGCGCAGCCTGGTCACGCACTACGAGGACCTCGGCATCTTTCGCGTCACGTCGCTCTCCGCGTCCCCATCCAGCATGGAGCGCTTTTGCCGGGAGACGATCGGCCCCCTCCTGGAGTACGACCGCCAATACGGCGCCGATCTCGTCCGGACGCTCCGCATCTACCTCGAGCAGAACCAGAATGCGGCCCGGGCCGCCAAGGCGCTGCATATCCACTACAATACGCTCCGCTATAGGCTGGAGAAGATCAAGGAACTCCTGGGCGACGTCCTGGCTAACCCGCAAGAGAGGCTGGTCCTGGAAGTGGCCCTGCAGATCCGGAACCTGACCGCTCCGGCATGACGGCGTCCCGGCGAAAGCCGCGCGCCGCCGTGACGCTTGCGCGGCCTGGCTCACGGGATCCCTTGTAGAGTTGTCACAAAAACATCCTGCCGGATCGTCAGGTTTTTACATTTTCCCTTCTTCGCGGACCTGCTAGGATGGGATCGGGAAGAGGCCGCCGGCCGGCGGGACCATGGTTTTGAAACACGGACTCGATCCGGCAGGGAAAGGAATTGAGGCCGGAAAGATGAATACCGCCGCGGTTCATGAACCGCTCGTCGCCATGCGGGGGATCACCAAGAGGTTTCCCGGCGTCCTCGCCAACGACCGTGTGGACCTGGAGATCCGCCCGGGTGAGATCCACGCCCTGTTGGGCGAGAACGGGGCCGGCAAGAGCACGCTCATGAAGGTGCTCTATGGTTACTTCAGGGCCGACGCGGGCGAGATCCGCCTGGACGGGCGCCCCGCGCGCATCCTGTCCCCCAACGACGCGCGCCGCCTGGGGATCGGCATGGTCTTCCAGAGTTTTACCCTGATCCCCGCCCTGACCGTCGCAGAGAACATCGCTCTCTATCTGCCGAAACTCCCCGCCGTCCTGAACAGGCGGCACATCAACGAGCGCATCAGGGAGACGGCGGAGCGGTACGGCCTGGCCGTGGACCCGCAAGTCGCTGTCAAGCACCTCTCCGTGGGCGAGCAACAGCGGGTGGAGATCGTCAAGCTGCTCCTGGCGGAGGCGCGCATCCTCATCTTTGACGAACCCACCAAGGTGCTGGCCCCCCACGAGGTCGAGGGGTTGCTGCGGGTCTTTGACAATCTCAAGCGCGACGGTTACGCCGTGGTCTTTATCACGCACAAGCTCCAGGAGGCTCTGCACTGCGCGGATCGCATCACTGTGATGCGCGGCGGCAGGGTCGCGGGGACGCTGCCCGGCGCGGGGGCCACGGAGAGCGGGCTCGTCTCGCTCATGTTCGAGGCGGCCGTGCCCGAACCCGCCTATCACCGCGCCGCGGCCGGATCCGGCACGCCCCTTTTGGAGTTGAGGCGGATCGGCACCCGCGGCGCCGGCGGCACCGTCGCCCTGGAGGAGATCGACCTCGCGGTCCAGCCCGGCGAGATCGTGGGCGTGGCCGGCGTAGCCGGCAACGGCCAGCGCGAGCTGGGCGATGTCGTCTTGGGCGTTCTGCCGTGCACGCGCGGAGCCAAGCTCATCGCCGGGCGTGACGCCACCCGCTGGCCCGTGGCCCAGGTTCGCGCCGCCGGTGTGGCCTTTGTGCCTGAGGATCCGTTCATGGCCGCCGTGCCGGGCATGAGTGTGCTCGAGAACATGGCGCTCGGCGCGACACGCGCCTACGCCCGCCGGGGCGGATTCGCCATGGACTGGCGCGCGGTTCGCGTGGATACCACGAGTTTCCTGCAGCGCCTGGGGATGAGGATCCCGCCCCTGGAGAGCCGCGCCGCGGCTCTCTCCGGGGGCAACCTGCAGCGGATCGTCCTGGCCCGGGAGCTGTCCCGCGGCCCAAAGCTGATCGTGGCCTTTTATCCCACGCGCGGCCTCGATGTGCCGAGCGCCGCCAGGGCCCGCGAGCTGCTCATGGCGGCCCGGGACGGCGGCGCGGGCGTGCTCCTGATCTCGGAGGACCTGGGCGAGCTGTTCTCCCTCGGCGACCGGCTCGTCGTCCTCCACCGCGGCAGGATCGCCGGGGTTTTCCGGCCGGAGGAGACTACCGTCAACGCTGTCGGACACCTGATGACGGGCTCGAGGAGCAGAGATGGAAACAGCGCCTAGCCGTATGTGGAAGACCATCCTCACCCGGGGCGGAACCGCCGGGATCCTCCGGTTCCTCCTCGCTTTCGCCCTGGCTTTCCTGGCTTTTGCCCTCGTCCTCTTACTCGCGGGCAAGAATCCGCTCCAGGCCTACGTCGATATCTTCGCCGGCGCCTTTAGCAACACCTACGGCTTTTCCGAGGTGTTGGTCAGGATGATCCCGCTCATGCTCACGGCCGTGGCCGTGGCCCTGCCGGCCAGGATCGGGCTGATTAACGTCGGCGCGGAGGGGCAGCTGTACATCGGCGCCCTCTTTGCCACCTGGGGCGCCCTCAATCTCAGCGGCCTGCCGCAGGCCGTCCTCCTGCCCGCCATGTTCGTCCTATCCTTTCTGGGCGGCGGCCTGTGGGCCGCCATTTCGGGTTTCCTGCGCGCCCGCGGCTGGGTCAGCGAGACCATCTCCACCCTCCTCTCGAACTACGTCGCCATCCTACTCATCAACTTCTTCGTCTTCGGGCCCTGGCGGGATCCGCTGAGCGCCAATTATCCCCAGAGCCCGGAGTTCACCGCCGCGGCCAGGCTGCCCATGCTCGCCGGCACAAGAATCCACCTGGGCCTGGTCTTTGCCGTGGCGGCCCTGATCCTTTTCCATCTCCTGCTCAAAAAGACCAGGTGGGGCCTTGAGATGCGGGCCATCGGCGGCAACCAGGATGCCGCGCGTCGCAACGGCATCAACATCGGCCGGTACATTCTCGGCGTCATGCTGGCCGGCGGCGGGATCGCGGGCTTGGCCGGCCTGGGCGAGGTGGCCGCCATCCAGGGCCGCCTCCGTCCCAGCCTCTCGCCGGGTTACGGCTTCATCGGCTTTCTCGTGGCCTGGCTTTCGGGCGGTTCACCGCCCGGGATCGCGGCTGCCGCTTTCCTCATGGCCGTGATCAGCGCGGGCGGGGATACCCTCCAGATCGTGCACGGCTTGCCCGGCGCGGCGGTGGACATTCTTATGGCCCTCATGCTTTTCGTGGTCCTGGCCCAGCGCGGACGGAAGGCGGGTGTCCGATGACCATCAATTTCTGGGCGAGCGTGCTTGCTGGCTCGATCCTCTCCGCGACCTCGGTCCTCTACGCCACACTGGGCGAGGTCATCGAACAACGCGCGGGAATCGTCAACCTGGGCCTCGAGGGGATCATCCTCATGGGTGCCGTGGCCGGCTTTGCCGTGGCCGCGCGCACCGGCGACGCCACCCTGGCCGTACTGGCCGCGGCCTTGGCCGGGGTGCTCTTCAACATGATCTTCGGCTTTCTCGTCATCACCTGCCGCGCCAACCAGTTGGCCAGCGGGCTCGCCCTGATGTTCTGCGGCTTCGGCCTGAGCGCCCTGCTCGGCACGGACTACGTCGGCAGCCAGATCGACGGGCTCGCCGCCATCAGGCTCCCCTTTATCCGTTCCGGTATCTTTGACTATGACATCCTGGTATACCTGGTGGTCCCCGTGGCCGTCCTGGTATACCTCATGCTCTACCACACCCGTTTCGGTCTCCGCTTGCGGGCTACGGGCGAGAACGCCGCCGCCGCCTTTGCCGCGGGCCTCAATCCCACGGTCCTTCGCTACGAGGCCCTGATCCTGGGCGGCCTCCTGGGCGGCCTGGGCGGCGCCCACCTTTCACTGGCCTTTACCAAGACCTGGGCGGAGGGAATGTCCGCCGGCCGCGGCTTTATCGCCGTCGCGCTGGTCATCTTCTCCAAATGGCACCCGCTACGGGCGATCTTCGGCGCGCTGCTCTTTGGCGGGGCCGTCGCCCTGCAGTTGCAACTCCAGGCGCGCGGCGCCCGCATCTCGCCTTTTCTCCTGGATATGCTGCCCTATCTCCTGAGCCTGGGCGTGCTGCTCGTCTGGGGCGGCTCGCGCAGGCACACGGCGCCCGCGGGATTGGGCCAGGTCTATAGGGGAACCGAATAGGCGCGGAAAGGGGTGGGAGCGCATCGCGTACGGAACCGGGGGGCAAAAAGCGTATAAATCAAACGAAGGAGGTTTGCGGAGAAGATGAGACGTAAAGTTTTTCGGGCGGTTTTCCTCATCGGCATCGTCCTCATGGCCGCCGTGGTATGCGGGCAAGCCGCGGCGCCAAAGCTGATCGTCGGCATCCTACATGTGGGTTCGGTCACGGACGCCGGGTACAACCAGGCTCACCACGAAGGCGTCACCGTCATGAAGAAGAACCTCCCCTGGGTCAAGGTGATCTCCGCCGAGAAGATCCCCGAGGGAGCCGAGGCCGAACGGGTCATGGAAAACATGATCCAGCGCGGCGCCAAGCTGATCATCCCGGCCAGCTACGGGTATATGGACCCCGCGCTCAACGTGGCCAAAAGGCATCCCAACGTCTTCTTCGAGCATCCCGGCGGCTACAAGCTGGCCCCGAACATGGGCGTCTACTGGGCCGACACCACCGGGGCCTTTTATCTCATGGGCATCGCAGCGGGCCTGACGACCAAGACCAACAAGCTCGGTTTCGTCTGCGCCATGCCCATCGCGTTCCTGCTCGGCAACATCAACGCCTTCCAGCTCGGCGCCAAGTCCGTCAATCCCCAGGTCACGACCCGCGTGGTCTTTACGGGCGGCTGGGTCGATCCTGCCAAGGAGGCCATGGCGGCCAACGCCCTGATCGACGAGGGCGTCGACACCGTGGGCGCGATCGTGGACTCGCCCATCTCGGTTGTCAAAACGGCTGAAAAACGGGGTGTCTTCTCCGTCGGCTACCATTACGTGGGGGTGCGCAAGTTCGCCCCCAAGGGCTGGATCAGCGGCGTGGCCTTTAGCTGGGGCGAATTATACACCAAGTTCGCCAAGCAGGTCGTGGAGGGCACCTGGAAGAGCCAGAACATCAACGGCAACCTCGGCGACGACTTCCTCGTTATCGCGCCGTTCGGACCGGCCGTCCCGACCAAGGCCGAGGACCTGGTGAACCAGAAGAAGAAGGAGCTCATCCAGGGCAAATTCCATGTCTTCCAGGGGCCGCTCAAGGACAACCAGGGCGTGGAGCGCGTCCCAGCGGGCAAGGCCTATCCCCTCTGGGAACTGTACAAGCTCGACTGGCTGGTCGAAGGCGTGATCGGCCAGGCTAAGTAGGTTTTTCCATGCCAAGCGGTGATCCGTTCCCCGTCCTTCCCACCCCGGGGTTGAATACCGTCGCCACCGGGGGGGAGGGGCGGGGAACCCACCGCCGGGCGAGGCTAGTCGGGGTAGCGGCCCATGGGCTGCTCGTACGGGCGGCGACGTTTTCGGGCCGCGTCGCGGCGGCCGTCACCGGTGCTGTTTATCTGGAGGGCAGAGGCGGCGAGATCCTGTGGATCGCCCCGCCCGGCTCGCCGGCCCACGCGCGCGCCGCGATCGCCAGCCTGCCCCCGGGCATCGCGCGAACCGGGATGGCGGCGGCTTCGGAAAGCGGCATCCTGCGTATCGGCCCGGCCGTGCTCGACCTGAACGCGGCGGTGGTCTGGGATCCCTGTACGCTCCGGCCGCGGGAGGCGGCGCCGCCCGCCCGGGTGCACGCCCAGGCGAGGCGCGCTCTGCAGGGCTTGGCTTCCCGGGCCGGGGCGGACTCTTTCGGCCGGATCACGCCCCTGTTCATCGACGGAGCCGACGGCGGCCTTGGATTTACGCAAGAAATACCGCCCCATGTTGGTATGGCTCTGCCTGTCTTGGCGGCTCTCCGCCGCGCCTGCCTCGCGCTTGACGCCGAGGCGGTGGCGCGGCAAGGCGAGGAGCTCATCGGTCTCGGGCCGGGGCTGACTCCCGCGGGGGACGATTTCCTTGGCGGCCTGCTCTTTGCCGCGCACCATCTGATGCTGACTTATCCCGCCCGTATCCGTTGGGATGCCCGGCCTCTCCTGGATCTGACGCAAAAGGCCTGCGCGCGGACCAACCCGATCAGCCGCGCCATCCTCGGTGACCTGATCCTCGGCCGCGGGCCCGAGCCGCTCCACTCCTTTTTCGCCCGCCTCCTCGGGGGCAAAGCGGCGAATCCGGACGGCGGCGCCGCGGCCCGCTTGGCCCGCATCGGCCACACGACGGGCCGGGACATGATGACCGGAGCTCTGGCCGGCGCGCTCCTTTTGACCGGAGCCGCGCTCGGGCGCGGCGCGCCATGCGAACACAGCGGCCGATGAAGGGCTGATCCGGGGAGGCGCGAAAGCCGCCCCGCTGCAAAGGAGAATAACCATGTCAGAGGAGCTAAAGCGCAAGATCGAGAGCGCCAACGCTGAGGTCGCCAGGCGCATCATCGCCGCCGAGCCTGTGCTCGTCGATATCGCCCCGGCGCGGGAGGTCATCCCCGGCCTGCGTGACCGGATGATCCTGCACTCGGGCCCGCCGGTGGACTGGGAGCACATGTGCGGCGCCCAGCGGGGCGCGGCGATCGGCACGGCCATCCTCGAGGGCTGGGCCAGGGACGCGGGCGAGGCGGTAAAGCTCTTGCAGAGCGGCGCCATCACTTTGGAGCCGAACCACCACCATCAGGCCGTGGGGCCCATGGCCGGTACGATCGCCGCCTCGCAGCCCGTCTTTGTCGTGGAAAACAGGGCCTTCGGCAACCGGGCCTTCTGCCGGCAGGTCGAGGGCCGCCAGCAGTTTGGGGATTACAGCGACGAGGCCCTGCAGGCCCTGCGCGCCTGGCGGGATGTCTTTGCACCCGCCCTCAGGAAGGGCCTGCGCTGGATGAAGGGCCTGCCGCTCAAACCCATCATCGCCAAGGCCCTGCATATGGGGGACGAGTTGCACAACCGGCAGACGGCCGCTTCCAGCCTCTTTGCAAACGCCATGGCCGCGCCCATGCTCTCGGCGGGCGTGGGCAAGTCCCAATTCCTGAAGACCATGGACTTGCTCACCCACCACGAGCTCTTCTTCCTCGGGCTTGCCATGGCCGCGGGCAAGGCCGCCGCCGATCCCGCCCTGGGCGTCGAGTACGGCACGGTCGTGGTGGCCATGGCCCGCAACGGCACCGAGTTCGGCATCCGCGTCGCCGGGCTAGGCACGGAGTGGTTCACCGCGCCCTCGCCGCGCGTCGAGGGGCTTTTCCTGCCCGGTTTCAGCGAAAAGGACGCCGGTTTTGACATGGGCGACTCGGCCATTACCGAGACCGTGGGCTGGGGCGGGTTCGTCCTGGCGGGGGCCGCAGGCATCCTCAGCCTGGTCGGCGGCACGCCCGAGGAGGCCGTGGCTTACTGCCGCGACATGCGCCAGATCACCGTCGCCTCCCATCCCGTCTATTCCACGCCGGCCCTCGGCTTTGCCGGCGCGCCGGTCGGCATCGACATCCGCCGGGTGGTGCAGACGGGCATCCTCCCCGTCATCGACACCGCCATGGCGCACAGGGAGCCGGGCCATCCCATCATCGGCGCCGGCCTGGTCCGTCCCCCCATGGATTGCTTCAAGAAAGCCCTGGCAGCGTTCGGCCGCAAATACGGTCTCGCGGGCGGCGCCTGAGCCGCGGAGGCCCGGTAGCCCCGGAGCGCGGTCGCGTTGCGAAACGGTTATGGCGGGAGCGGAGGGGTGCGCATGCAGTCCGGCTACATCGTCAAGAGGAACGAGTACAAAGACTCCGTCTTTCTCATGCGCGTGGCCAAGGAATTGGCGAGCCAGGACGGCATCACGGGGACCGCGGCCCTCATGGCCACCGCGAAAAATAAGCAGCTCCTGGCGGAGATGGACGTGGCGGGGCCGGAGATCGAGACAGCCGGCCCCAACGACCTCGTCCTGGCCGCCAAGGGCGAGAGCATGGAAAAGATCGAGGCCGCGCTGGCGCGGGCCGAAGTCTTGCTTCACCCGGAGCCGGGGCGGGACGGGGTCTCCTCCTCCTTTCGCACCCTGGACGCGGCCCTGGCGAGCCAGCCCCGGGCCAACCTGGCGGTCATCTCCGTGCCCGGCGAGTATGCCGGCGCGGAGGCGCAGAGGGCCCTGGAGCGCGGGCTGAATGTCTTTCTCTTTAGCAACGGCGTACCCCTCGAGGACGAGCTTTCCCTCAAGCGATACGCGCGGGACCACGGGCTCATCGTCATGGGGCCCGATTGCGGCACAGCCATCATCGGCGGGGTGGGCGTCGGCTTCGCCAACGCCGTCAGAAGGGGGCCCGTCGGCGCGATCGGTTCCTCCGGCACGGGCCTGCAGGAGTTCACCACCCTGGTCCACAACGCAGGCGCCGGCATCTCCCACGCCATCGGCACGGGCAGCGCCGACCTCTCCGATGCGGTGGGCGGCCTCTCCACCCTGTCCGCCCTCGACGCCCTGGAGTCGGATACCGGCACCACCGTGATCGCGGTCATCGCCAAGCCCCCCGGCGCGGAGACGCTGGCCCGCCTCTTGGACCGGATCGGCCGGGCGCGCAAACCGGTCGTCGCCTGCCTGCTCGGCGCGGGCACGGCGCAGGCCGGGCCGTGCAAGGGATGCACGATCGTGCGGACGCTCGACGAGGCGGCCTTGCTCGCCCTTGGGCTCGCGGCCGGCCGTCCATCCCCTCCTTTCCCCGGCGGCGCCGTGGAGCTGGAGGCTTTCGCCGCCCGCGAGCTTTCGGGCATGAGCCCGGCGCAACGCTACCTCCGCGGCCTTTTCGCCGGGGGCACCCTGTGTTACCAAGCGCAGCAGATCCTGGCCGACGCCGGCCTCGCGGTCCATGCCAACGCCCCCCTGCCGGGCAATCCAGTCCTGCCCGACCCAAGGCGCAGCCAGGGCCACAGCCTGATCGACATGGGGGCCGAGATCTTTACCCAGGGCAGGCCTCACCCCATGATCGACCCGGCGCTGCGCCGCGAGCGCCTGCTCGAGGAGGCCGCCGATCCGGAGACGGCCGTGATCCTGCTCGATTTCATCCTGGGTTACAACGCCTCCCCCGACCCAGCGGGCGAACTGGCCGGCGCCATCAAGGAGGCCAGGGCCTTGGCGGCCGGGCGGGGCGGTTACCTGAGCGTGGTGGCCTCCGTCTGCGGAACGGACGGGGATCCGCAGGGCCTGCGGGGCCAGATCGAGGCGCTCGAGGGCGCGGGGGCGGTCGTCCTGCCTACCGGCGCGCGCGCTGCCATGCTCTGCCGGGATATGGTCAAGCTTCTCGAGAAAAAAGCGGGGTGAGACGGTATGGCCGGGGTGGACGATCTCCTGGCGCGCGGCGTGACCGCGATCAACGTGGGGCTGCCGGGCTTTGCCGAGAGCCTCAGGTCCCAGGGAGCGCAGGCCGCGCAGGTGGACTGGATCCCGCCTGCCGGCGGAGACCGGGAGATGCTCGATCTCCTGGCGGAGCTGCTCTGAGATGGCCCGCCTGGCCGTGGTGGCCGTGGGCGGCAACGCGCTGATCAGGGACGCGGGCCACCAGTCCATCCCCGACCAGTGCGTGGCAGCGGCCGCCGCCTGCGGGCAGATCGCCGCGATGGTCGCGCGCGGCTGGCAGATCGTGCTCACGCACGGCAACGGGCCCCAGGTCGGTTTCATCCAGCGCCGCGCCGAGCTCGCCCTCTCCGAGCTTCCCCCGGTGCCCCTCGACCATTGCGGCGCGGCCTCCCAGGGCGATATCGGCTACATCCTCCAGCGCGCGCTCGGCAACGAGCTGCGCAAGAGGGGTTGCCGCAGGCAGGTGGTCTCCCTCGTCACCCAGACGCTCGTGCAAAGGGACGACCCGGCTTTTGCGAACCCCACCAAGCCCATCGGCTCTTTTATGGATGCGGCGGTCGCCCGGAGGCGCGGCGAGGAAGAGGGCTGGCAGGTCGGGGAGGACGCGGGCCGCGGTTGGCGGCGCATGGTGCCCTCGCCCCTCCCGCGGCGCATCGTCGAGCTGGACGTCATCCGCACCCTGGTGCGCGCGGGGGCGATCGTCATCTGTCTAGGCGGCGGGGGCATACCCGTTTGCGAAAACGAGGCGGGGGAGCTCGAGGGCCTCGAGGCGGTGATCGACAAGGATCGCGCCAGTTCGCTCCTGGCGCGCGGCCTCCGGGCCGATCTCTTCCTCATCACGACCGGGGTGGAAAAGGTGGCGCTGCGCTACAACCAGCCGGGCGAAACTTGGCTGGATCGCCTCACCCTGGCCGAGGCCAGGCGCCTCCTGGGTGAGGGCCACTTTCCCCCGGGCTCGATGGGGCCAAAGATCGAGGCCGCCG
This sequence comes from Patescibacteria group bacterium, assembly GCA_050260175.1. Classification (GTDB taxonomy): domain Bacteria; phylum Bacillota; class UBA4882; order JAAYXC01; family JAAYXC01; genus JBLNBS01. The sequence goes on from JBLNBS010000156.1 coordinate 50,895, forward strand.
TCGGCTACCTGGAGTCGGGCGGCAGGGAGGTCCTCATCACCAGTCCGGACAGCCTGGCGCGCGCCCTGCGCGGCGAGACGGGCACCAGGATCACGGCCTGAGGCATTCGCGAAGGCGACTACCTGCAGGTTACCCTGGATGGGAGCGGCATCCATATGAGGAAGATCGAACCGGTGCAGCCGTTGAGCGCGGGCGATCCCATCTGGCGGCTGATTGGCGCCGGCGTAGGCGGGCGGGAGGATGTCTCGGCTAATCACGACAAATATCTGGCTGCGGAGGAAACCAGGCTTCCCCTCATTTCTACCCCCATATGCGGCTGAACTCGTCCACCAACGCCCGATCGTACCGGAAACCGGAGCAAGCGCCCGCGGCCTCGTTGTAGAGCGGCAGGAATGAAGGCAGCCGCTCCACGCAGGCCACGATCCTATCCTTTTCGTAGAATGAGGCCATGGTTTCAATAACGCCATCGCACTCGATCCTGACTGCCATTCTGATCTCCTTCTTTGACGGCGTTGAGATCAGGGGCGCAGCATGCTGCGCCCCTACGCGAGAACGGGATGCCGCGGTTACGTAATCCAACGGTCCTCTGTAGGGGCGTAATATATATTACGCCCGGCCGGAATCGGGTTCAAGTGAGCCGCAAATACGGCTGGAAACGCGGGTCATTCCTGTTCACGCAGGCGAAAAACCCGAAAGGATTCGGGATATCGGCCGCCCTGCCGACGACGGCGGCGAGATAGGCCGCGAATCCCCGCCACCACTCGTAATCGAGCCCGGTATCGGAAAAGAGGATCGCCGCACGGATCTCACCGGCCCTAGCCTCGGGGAGGCTCCTCTGCCGGGCCCAGGCCGAGAGCAGACGATCGAGTTCTTCGTCGACCTCGGCGGGCAGGCCGCGGTTTGTTTCGTCCTTCTTCATCTAGTCATACCCCCGTCCAAGAGGCCGATCTCTTTCGCCAGGCGCCGGCGCGCCTCGTGGAGGCCGTAACGGACGGAGCCGGCGGGTTTGCCGAGCGCCGCGCCGATCTCCCCGCTTTTCATCCCGCCGAGCGTTCCGAGGAACAAGATCGTGCGCAGGTCCTCGGGAAGCCGCCGGATCGCGCCGTCAAGGAGCGCCAGCTCTTCTCTTGCCAAGGCTTTCGCTTCCGGGGTTTCGGCGAGGGTGGCCGGGTCCTCGGCGGCGAGGGCCATCTCCTCCTCCGTCATGGGCCTGGCCGCGCGCCGCCGGTAGTGGTCGGCCAGGATGTTCTTTGCCACCGCGAAAAGCCAGTACCGCACCCGCTCGGCTTCGAGCCCGCGCAAGGCGCCGATGTGCCGCCACGCCCTGAGGAATAACTCCTGCAGGAGATCGGCGGCCGTCTCGGATTCGCCTGTTCTGGCAAGGAAGTATGCGTAAAGCGCCCGCCGATGCAGGTCGTATACCACATCGAAGAGAGCCTCGGCACCGGCGGACTCATGATCCTTGGCCATGGCCGCTCACGCTTCGGCTTCTTCCGCCGGTATTTCGTCCATGTCCACGATTTTTCCGTAAGCCTCCGTCAGCATCTGCAGCATGGGCAATAACGCCTTTGGCGCCGCGAGGTTGCCCATGAGGATGATCCCCGCGAGCTTCTCCTTGAGGAGTGCCGCCGGCACATCGCGCTCCACTGTGCAGTTGCCCATGATCACCAGGGTCGCGGGCGCGTCGAGCAGCTCGAGAAAATCCCTCGAGAAGCACGTGTCCCCGGTAAAGACGCGGGGGTTCCCGTTGTGGTACGCCACCATGCCGGTCAGGCGCGTGATCCCCGCCGTCAGGGCGGCCTCGCTACCCTTGGGGGCCAAAAGCTGCCCGATGACGTGCAGTTGTTTGTAGCCAACTTTTTCGACCGGCGAGGTGATGACCGTGATGCCCGTGACGACCAGGATGTCGTCCTCCCGGCCGCCCGGATTGGCCAACACTTTACCGGGGATCTTCGTGATGCCGGTCTGCATCCTGACGTTCGCGCCCTCGGGTACCGGCGCGATGCATCCCACGCACTCCATGGGCACGCCCATCAGGGCCTTGTTCAAGCTCTCCGGCACGAGGATCAGGCCCACGTTCTTGATACCGGTGACATCCTTCAGGTTGTCCGGGGATTTCATGCCGGTGAGGTCCAGGAGGCCGATGTTCTGAATCAAGCCGTCGGGACGGGTTTCCAGCTCGTTTGGTTCCATCTCCATCCTCCCCTTTGCGCGCGGGCGCAAGCCATCGCCCTTCATCAGTTAAGACGATGGAACGGGCCGGGTGTTGGGTCCGCCCAAGACAAAGCGCCGCCCGCTTGGGCGGCGCCCGTATTCTCATGCCAAGTGCTCAGTTCGTGGTGGTGATTGATCTTTTTTAGGACGTGTATTTGGGCCAAGGGTGCAGCCCGACCCGGATGCATGGCTAGCAACATAAGCGGTCCTGCGTCATTTCTTATCCTCGTCCATGTCGATGACGATGGGGCCCGCGGTGCTGCCCGTGCCCTGTATATCGGCCACGATCTGGTTGATCTGCGCGGGATCCTCGATCAGGCGCGGCGTGATGATGATGACGAACTCGTCCTGGCGCTTGACCCGCTTCGTGTTTTGAAAGAGCTTGCCGATGATGGGGAGGTAGCCGAGGATGGGCACCTTGGAAACGTTGATGTCCTCGGATTCCTGGATAAAACCGCTGATGACCACGGTGTAACCGTCCATGATCCGCACGGTGCTCTGGGTGGAGCGCTCCATGACGCCGGGCAGGGCCGCGATCTCGCTGCTCACCTCGGGGCTCGTGGTGAACTGGCTGATGCTGGGCTTGAGCTCCAGCGTGATCTCCTTGTTCGCGGAGACCCAGGGGGTCATGGTCAGCTGGATACCGGAGTCGATGGTGATGTAACGGTACTCCGTGGTCGTGGTCGTCGTGGAGCTGCTCGTCGTGGGCACGGGGTAATTGTATTTCGTGACGACGTTGAACTGGGCCGCGAAACCGCTCAGGGTGGCGATCTTTGGGTTGGCCCTCACCCTGGCCCGGCCGCTCGTGATGGCCGCGTTGATGCTGGCCGTGAGCTGGGCCGCGGCCGGCGTGTTGGGGCTGATGATCGTGCCGATCAGGCTGCCCAGGTCCCATTTGAGCGTCTGCCCGTCGAGGGTGAGCGTGGCCGAGGAGAGACCGCCGCCCTTGGTCTCGGTCTCTGAAAACTGCAAAACCAGCGTATCGAAGAGGATCATCGGCGCCATGACGTCGATCTTGGCCAGGAAATCGCGGACCTGCGCCCGGTATCCCTCGTTGCCGGTCACCACGATGCTGTTCGTCTCCTTGACGAGCACCAGCTCGGTCTTGGGAATGCCCGGCGGGAAGAGCTTAAGGGCGTCCTCGGCCTTCATGTGCCTTAACGCCACGACTTCCGACCTGATCGTCTCCTGGGGCACATCCACCTTGGCGAGGAAGGCCTTGAGCGCCGCGATGAGCTTGGGCGTGCCGTTGACGAGGAGGGAGTTGGTCTCCTTGAGCAGGATGATGTTCTGCCTCGGGTAGACCGTCGGCAACGAGTTCCAGATGCTCTCGGCCGTGATGTAGCGGAGGGGGATGACCTCGGACTGGATGAAATCCGTGTCGCCCTGGCGGAAATTGACGCCCTCCCCGACCAGGTAGGTGTCGCCGTCCTTGCGGAACGTGAAGGTGGTTCCCGCCAGGAGCCTGCCCAGCGCCTCCTCGAAACTAGCGTTCACCAGGCGGACGCTGGTGACGTTCCAGTTCACGTTGGCGTAGATGACGAGGTTGTAGTTCTTCTTCTTGGCCAGTTCGGTGGCTGCCGTGGCCAGACTGGCGTTGTTGACCTCGAGATCGATCGTGCCGTCCTCGTTGATGGAGATGACGATGCTCTGGCCGGTCATGAGCCTCTTTACCGTAAAGGCGTTCCCCTCGCGTTCGAGCACGAAGCCGTTGGCCTCCAGGAAGGCCGAGAGGCCCTCCACCAGGCCGGCTTGGGCGATATTGCCGCTGGCGCGGCCGCTCACGTCACGATCCGGCAGGATGGTGATGCCGGCCTGCCGCGCCACCTCGGAGAGGATCTCCGTGATCTCCGCGTTGCGCACGTCCAGGGTTAATAGGCCCCCGCTGACCTTGACGCCCCCCGTGCTCTCGCCCCGGGAGAAGCGGTAGTGCCCGCCTTCCTTGAAGACGCGCAGCCCGTTGGCGGCGGCGATGGCGCCCAGCGCCTCGTCCAGGGGCAGAGGCGCGAAAAAGACGTTCACCTGCACGGCCGCGGCAGCCTGGTCGCAGATGACCGCCAGGCCCGTGCGGCTCGACAACTCCCGCACGAGGACGCTCAGGGGCACGCCCGACAGGTCGGCGCTGAGCCGGCCCTCCTCGTATTTGACGGACATGCTGCCGAGGCTGGCGACCTGGCGGAAGATATAGGCGCCGCTGCGCTTTTCCACCTGGCAGCGGGCGCTCTCCGCCAAAAGCGAGATGAGATCTGCCAGGGGGAGCCTGCCCAGAACCAGGTTGAGGTGTTCGGTGGGCTCCTGCCCGGTGAGGGTGAGGTTCACGCCGGTGACGCGGGTCAGCTCGGCCAGGACCGCGCGGAGCTTGGCCATCTGTAGCTCCAGCGAGTAAAGGCCCTCGGCCTCTTTCGTCACCTTGATAATCTGGCGCGTGACCGTGTAGAACCTGCCTTCCTTTTTGACCTGGAGGCGGTACATGGCGGCCAGCCTGTTCAGGCAGTCCTCAAAGGTCACGTTCTCGAAATGGAAAGAGACCGCGCCGGTCACGGTCTCGTCCATGAAAACGCTCACCCCGGCCTGGGCCGCCAGGGCGTTCAGCACGTCGCGCAGGTCGGCGTTCTTGTAGTTGACGGAGTCCAGGACCTGGTTCGCAGCGGTCACGGAAAGGGAGACGATCAGCAAGCCGAGGAGCACCAGGCCCAAAAGGCGCCGCAAATAAGGACTGGCACTGTTACGCATGACAAAAGCCTCCTGCCGATGCGCCGGGGTCGCCGGCGCGATTACGCTAATAAAAAGGATTATTATGGCCGTCGATCCAGCCGTTCGTCAAGGGGTCCGTCCCAGAGTTTGTGCTCCATTGGCGTTAATCGGGTTTGTCGTACAAACTCCAAGGTGAATGATTCGCGCCGCGGGGAGCCGATTCCTGCCCTGGAAAACGCGGATCGTGCCGACCGGCCGCCGCGTCCCCGCAAGGCAGGGGGTTTGCCGCGGATTCGCGCGGCCGCAGCGGGCGGCGCCGGCCGCAGGAATGAACTGGGGACGGGCCGCGGCAGGAATAGCGGCCACGGGGGCGAATGATGGGGAAGGTTCACCAAACTGCGGCATATTGCGGGGTATGGACTTGTATAAGAGGCTATTCGCTCCCCTGATCGCGGCCTTGCTGATCGCGGCCGGCCCCCCGGCCATGGCGAAGCTCTCCTATGTTCCCCTGGCCCAGATCAGGGCCGGTCAAAAAGCCACGGGTTACACGGTCGTCTCCGGCACCAGGATCCGGCCCTTTGCCGTGGAGATCCTGGGGGTCCTCCAAAACCAGGCCCGCGACCGCAGTTTCATCCTCGTCAGGGTCTCGGGCTCCCTGCTCCGCGAGAGCAAGGGTATCGCGGCGGGTATGAGCGGCAGCCCGGTCTATATCTCCGGGAGGCTGGCCGGGGCCGTCTCGTATGCTTTTGACAGGGCCGATCCCAGTTACGGCCTGGTCACGCCCATCGAGGACATGCTCCGTCTCTGGGAGGGAGAGGGCGCCGCGGAGGTGGCCCTGGCCCCCTCGCGGCTGCTCCCGGCGGGCGCGGCCCGTGCCGTGCCGGTCGCCACCCCGCTCCTCGTCAGTGGCAGGAGGGCGCCGCCCCTCCTCGCCGAGGCGGCCGCGCGGGCGGGGATGAGCCTCGTGGCCGCGGGCGAGGCCATGGGGGCCCATGGCGGAAGTACGCCGCCCCTCAGGCCCGGCGGCGCCGTCGCGGCCGTTTTTGCCCTGGGCGATTACAGCGCGGCCGCCATCGGCACCGTGACGTGGGTGGACGGGGGGCGGTTCCTCGCCTTTGGCCATCCCGTGGCCAACCTGGGCAGGGTGGATTACCCGGCCACGGGGGCCTATATCCACGCCGTCGTGCCCAGCGCGGACCTGCCGTTCAAGATCGGCTCCCCCCTGGAACCGGTGGGCCGTTTCGCCCAGGATCGGGGCGCCGGGGCCGCCGGCCTGGCGGGCGAACGGGCGGAGACCGTCCTCGTCAAAGCCTCGATCGAGGACGCGGGCACCGGGCGCCGCCGCGCCTACGAGACCAGGGTGGTCAGAGAGCCCGCGCTGCTCAAGGCTGTGGCCGTCGCGGCTCTGCTCGACGCCTGCGACCAGACGTTCGACCGGTACACCGGGGGCACCGCCGAGGTCGGCCTGACTTTGACCGCCGATGGTCTCAAGGAACCCTTGACGCGGCGAAACGTCTATTATGATGCCAAGGACGTGGCCAACGCCGCCCTGGCCGAGGTGGGCGAAGCCGTCGACCTGGTGCTGGGGAACGCCTTTTTGGATCTCCGCCTGCGGACGATCGAGCTCGAGGTCAGGATGCGGCCCGTGACGCTCCTGGCCAGTATCGCCGGGATACGCGCCGACCGCGAGCAGGTGAAGCCCGGCGACGAGGTCAAGCTGGACGTCTCGCTCCGGCCTTTCCGCGCCGAGCCGGTCACGGCGGCCTTCACCTTTACCGTGCCCAAGACGGCCCGCCCCGGCAAACTGGTGGTGACCGTCCGCGGCGGGTTCGTGGAGCGCCGGGAGGAGAACGGCAAGGAGCTCGGCCTGGGGCAGATTTCTTTACCCGGCGACGAGCCGGGCAGCCTTGCCGAGGCGCTCACCCGCTTTACCAACCGTCCACGCAACAACGACCTGCTGCTCGAGTTCCTGGCCTTGCCCGCCGAACGCGGCAACGGGGACGAAGCTGGGGCGGAAACGATCAAACTTGTCAAGAGCTGCGATTATGTCGTCAAGGGCCAGTCGCAGCTCATCCTCACCATCCAACCCACGAACGGAAGCGGTGCGGGCTGAACCTGGCTGGAACCGGTGCACGCAGATTACGCAGATCTTAATCTGCGTTAATCCCCATAATCTACGTTCCGTTACCTTTTCACGCTCTTTAGTAACCTGGCATCGAAGGGCGGGAAGCCGGTAAGCTTTATGAATAGAAAGCTCGTGCGCAACGCCAAGGTGCTCGTGCTGGCCCTGGGTCTTTTGTGGCTCGCCGCGCAAGCCGGGGTCTATTTCCTGCTGCGCCAGGACCGGCTGCTTGACCGGATTGAGCACAGCCTCACCCGCGGCTTGGCCGAGCCATACGGCATCGGCCTGCGTGTGGAGAGCCTCAAGGCCGGCCCCGGCCTGGGCCTGGAGGCGGCCGGGATCGCGCTTGCCGATCTGCGCCAGCCCGGGAGCCCGGTCGTCGCCCGGGCGGCGCACGCCTACATCAGGCTCAATCCATTCAGGCTGATCACCGGTTTCCGCCATCCCGAGAGCGCGGTCGGCGAGTTCCTGCTCGACCGGGTCGAGATCCGCATCGACCGGGGCCGCGACGGCTCATGGCTCTGGGAACGGTTCACCGCCTCCGGCCGCAAGCTCTTGATCCACCCCGTCATCAGGCTGCACGAGGTCGTGGTGGATTTTCGCGCCGCGCCCCTACCCCACCCCATCGGCCGCGTCAGACTGCCCGAGGCGGTGGTGGATCTCCGCGCGCATCCCCGCATCAGAGCCGGGGGCGTGCTGCGTACCGATCTCGATCCCGCGCTGCGCCTGGAGTTCAATGGCATCTACGATTTGGCGCGGCGGGCCGGCTGGGCGGACTTGGCCTGGCAAGAGGCGTCCCTGCCGCGCTGGCAGGCGTCGGGGTGGCTGCCCGCCGGGGATTTGCAGATGCTGGGAGGCGCGCTGCGCGGCCGGGCGCGATTAGCGCTGGGGCCCCGGCCGGGCCTGGAAAGCGGCTTTGCGGTATTGGCCGGCGGCCGGGTGCGGATCCCCGGGCTTGTCCCTGGCACCGTCGCCGTGCAGGGCAGGGCGGACCTCGCCGGCCGCAGGCTGCGGATCCGGGATCTCGCGCTGCAAACCTCCCGAGGGGGCCTGGCGGGAACGCTCCAATGCGACCTGGAAGCCAAGAATCCCATGGTACGAGGGGATCTACAGCTCAAGAACCTGGAACTGGGGCAGTTCGCTGCGGTCCTGAACCTGCCGCCAAAGGCCAGCCTCGGGGGCAGGGTCTCCGGCCGATTGGCCGTTGCCGGCCGGCTGGCCGGACCGTCAATGTCCGGCCGGCTCTCCCTGTTCGGCGGTACGCTCTCGTACCCGCCCCTGCCCGCGGCCGAGGAGGGCGGGTTGCGGGGACGCTTTGCCGGCAGGGCCCTCCGCGTGGATTCCATCCGGGCCCGCCTGGGCGGCGGCCGGGTGACGGGCAGCGGCAGCCTGCTTTTCCTGCCCTCGCTCAATCTGGAGATGGACCTGCGGGCGACGGGCATCACCGCCGGCGAGCTGCTGGACGGCCTTGGCCAGCCGGGCTGGCGGGGCCGGATCGACGCAAAGGGCCGCCTGGCCTTTGCCGCCGGGCGATGGAGTATCGGCGCCGACCTGGACTGGGCGGGGCTCTCCTGGCGCGGCCGGGCCCTGCCGGGCGGGAACGCCTCGGTGAAATGCACCTCCAGGGGCGGGGAGATGGATTTTGACCTCACGGGCCGGATCGGGCGGGGCGGGATCGAGGCGCGGGGGCGGAAGACGAACGGCCGGTGGCACGCGACCGGCCGTATCCGTGACGTGGGGCTGGGGCCTTTGGCTTCATTCATGCCCGCCGGCCTGCGGGATCTGGACGGTACGGCCACCGCCGATCTTCTCTGGCGCTCGGGCGAAGGGGATCCAGATCTGAGCATCACAGGCAGAGCCCGCACGGTACGGATAGGCGGACGCGTCCTCGACGAGGTGATCGGCAGCCTCCGCTGGCGCGGGCGCGAGATCATCGTCCAGGCCGGGCAGGCCAGGATGGGCCGGGCGAGCGCCTCCCTGAGCGGCCGGTTCGACACGGAGCGGGACGAGATTTCCCTCGATCTTGCCCTGCATCGCTTCCCCCTGGCCTCGTTCGTGGACGGCGCCGGGGGCCTCGCCGAGGGCCGCCTGCGGCTCATGGGGCGCTGGCCGTCGGGGCTTTCCGGCGCGGGCTGGGCGCACTTGCAGGATCTCTCCTGGCAAGGCACGCCCCTGGGCCTGGCCGATCTCGACCTGGAGCTGGCGGGCGACCGGGTGCGCCTGCGCCGCGCGCACCTCGAATCCGCGGACGGCCGGGCCGATCTCTCCGGTGAACTGCCCCTCTCGGATCGGGGCGCGCTCGATCTGGTGATCGGCGGGTTCGACTGGGAGGCCGCGTCTTTGGCGCGCCTTTTTACCGCCCCGGCCGATCTGCGCGGCAGGATCAAAGGTGAAGGCCGCGTAACGGGCACGTGGCGGGCTCCGGCCGCCGAGGCCCATCTTGAGGCCGGTCCCGGCGAAGTCTACGACCTGCAATGGCGGAAAGCCTCCGCCGATCTACGCCTCGCCGGGCAAAGAATCATCGTCGAACGAGCCTCCGCCACCCTGGCCGGGATGGAGGTCATCGCCCGCGGCGCCTTTGGCCCCGCCGGCTGGGATCTGAAGGTCGAGGCGCCCGGGGCGGATTTGGCCGCGGTCATGGCGACGCTACCGTACGAGCCGCCCTACCCGTTCAGCGGCCTGGGAGGCCAAGCCGCGATCAGCGCCCGGATCGGCGGCCCCCTGTCCCGCCCCAGCCTGGCCGGGGAGGCGGCGGTAAAGGATCTCGTCCTGGGGGGGTTCGTCAGCGAGCACTTAGCCCTGCGCTTCAGCCTCGATGGATCCCGGCTCCAAATCCAGGCGCTGCAAGCCAGTACCGGCGAGCAGCAATACACCGCGTCGGGATCCGTGGATCTGGCCACCCTCGAGGCGTCGCTCGTCTTTACCGCGGCGAGGGGAGATCTGGCCGGCCTCCTGGCCCTCTCCGGGCAGCGCCTGCCCTGGCCGGTGCGGGGGCGGGTCACGGGCGAGGCGAGGCTGGAAGGCAGTTTGCGCAATCCGACGTGCAACGCCTCGCTCACCCTGGCCGAGGGCATGATCGGCGAAATGGCGGTCTCAGGCGAGCTGGGCATGCGGTACGACGGCTCCACTCTCACCCTCGACGGCCTGCGCCTCGAGCATGAGCAGGGGGAGCTGACGGCCGTGGGCAGATTCGCCGCTGCCAAGTTCAGCCTGGCCGTGGCCGGCAGGGATCTGCCCCTGGGGGAAATCGCCTCACTGGCCGGCCTGCGCGATATCCAGGGCCGGGGAAACCTCCAGATCCTCCTCGATCGATCCGGCGGCGCGATGCAGGGCCGGTTCCAGCTCCAGATCCACCCCGGCAGTCTGTGGGCGGGCATTCCGCTGGAGAGCGTGGCAGTGGAGGGGGAGATCAAAGACCGCGCTATCGTGCTCACCCGCGGAGAGATGGCGTCCGGCGGCCATCTCCTCTCCGCCGCCGGGCGGTTTCCCCTGCCGCCGCTCGGCTCCCTGGAACGCTTCCTGCAGGGCGTGCCGCCCGGCCCGGATCGCCTGGAGCTGCGGATCGACGGCACGGATCTCCCGCTGCCCATCCTCAACCCGATCCTGCCCGGCGCCGGCTTGCTAAAGTTTACCAGCGGCAGAATCACCCTCGCGGCCGTGGTGGGCGGGACCTGGAACAGGCCGGAGGTCGAGGGCGCCGTGTATCTGAGCGAGGCCGAAGGCCGCGCGAGTGTCCTGCCCGACCCGTTCAGACATCTCAATATCGAGGCCAGGCTGGCCGGCCAGACCCTGCACATCGAGGAAGCCCGCGCCGAACTGGGCACGGGCGCGGCCGGCGCCGCCGGCACGATCGCGCTCGGCTCCGCTGGGCTGGCATACGACCTGCGCATCCAAGGGAACGCCATCCGCTACAAGAACTCCTTCTTTGACGGCAGCATTTCCAGCGCGCGGCTCGCCCTAAAAGGCTCGCCGCTGCCGGCCGTCTCCGGCACGCTCGAGATAGGCGAGGGCAAGATCACCCTCGGTCCGGCCGAGCCCAAGGCCGCGATTCCGCCCCTGCCTCTCGACGTGCGTCTCGTGGCCGGCGGGGACGTCAGGTTCTCATTTCCGGCAGTGGCCGACGTGCCCGTCAGCGGCGAGCTGCGGGTCGGCGGCACGCTGAGCTCCCCGACGCTGGACGGGATGATCACCGCCACGCGGGGCTCGATCTACGTCTACGGCGAGCGGTTCAACCTCACGGCGGGCATCGCGACCTTCGCCCCGAGCCGGGGATACCTGCCCTACGTGGAATTACAGGGCAACAAGGCTGTCAGGGACTTCAAGATCTTCATGTCCGCGCGCGGCGAGATCACCGCGGCGGGACTGCCCATCACCCTCTGGTCCGAGCCACCCCTGAGCCAGCAGGAGATCCTCGACCTCTTGCGCTGGTCGGCGCCGCCCGGCATCGGCGAGAGCGCGCCCGAGGTCGGCAAGTTCTTCCTCGGAGGCCTGGAGCTGGTCATGGATACCGTATTCGGCGAATTATCCGAGGATTTCCGCCGCCTGCTGGACGCCGACAGCGTCGAACTGGGCCTGGATCAATCGGGCGCCCTCAGCCTGCAGATGGGCAAGTATGTGCTGGAGGATTTCTACCTTTCCTACCAGATGCTGTTTGACCAATTCTCGACGCGGATCTGGTCGTTCAACTTCTACATCACCCCCCAACTCGTCCTGAACGGCGTCTTCAGCACCACGGAAGGGACTGAATGGAGCCTGACCTACCAATACGCTTTCTAGTTCTAGCGCGCCGGAACCATTCCCGCGCCACGCGCGTTGGCCTAGCCGGGATAACTTGCGCATAAAGCTCCTTCCCCTTTGAAAGCGGCGCTATTCTCTGGTGGAACCTTCCGCTGGTCCCTGCAAGTGCCGGGAGATCGAGGCAGGAGAAGAGGCGGGGGAAGGAGAAGCCTCGAAGGCGACTTAAGCGGCTGGTATTCTTCCGGGTCCTTGACATCGGGGTGGTGGCCGTTTGTTCCAGGAGTACCTGGCAGAACTCAGTAAACTGCGGCTGCTGGGCGCCGAGGAGGAACGGGCTCTCTGGCATTCCTTCAAGGAGGAGGGAAAGCGCGAGAGCCGTCAATGTCTGATCGAATCATATCAGCCGCTGGTGCTCAAGCTCGCCATGCGGTTCGCCACGGACGAACCGCTCTGTCTCGAACTCATCCAGGAGGGCACCCTGGGATTGATCGAAGCCGTGGAAGGATTCTCCCCGGCCCGGGATATCAAGTTCAGCACCTACGCCCAATACCGTATCCGCGGGCGCATGCTCGATTTCCTGCGCCGGGCGGCCCGTCCGTCCCAATCCGCCCTGATGCTCGCCTCGTTTGACGGGGAGATCGACGAATTCCTCTCGCTCGTCCATGACGATCGGGCGGAGGTGGAGGAAGAGGTCGACCGGCGGGCGATCCTTTCCGCCTTGCGCCAGGCCCTGTCCCGGCTGACCGACAGGGAACGCCAGGTGGTGGAGGGCATTTACCTGGACGGGCTAACCCCGTTGGAAGTGGCGGCCAGGCTCGGCATCAGCCCTTCATACCTGTACAAAACGCAAAAGAAGGCCCTCCGCCGCCTGCGGGGCCTTTTGGTCAGGGTCAGGGCGGAGCTGAAGGCGCCGGGGTGACTACTTTTTCGGGTTTTACGGCGATGATCCGCCTGAAGGGGATGGAGGGGGCAAACCGTTCAGAAAATGGGCCATGGACGGGTCCCTGACGGCGGCATGGTGCCGCAGGGCCGGCAGACGGCCGAGGATGGCGCGTGAGGTCTGGACGAAACCGGAACGGCGCCGCAGACATTATGATCGGCGGGATCGCGTTGCCCCGCCCAAAAAGACCGTGGAAGGGTGTTCGAGCATGTCCGGCACGCAGCAGGAAGCGGTCCTGGCCCACATCGACGACGCCGCTTCCTGGCTCTCACGGGCCAGGAACGCTTACCGGGCGGCCAACCGCGCCCGCGCCGAACTCGATCTCTGCCTGGCCCAGGCCGAGGTGAGATACGCCTGGGAGATCAGCCGCGGGCCGCGGCGGATCTCCCATCCCGGGATCGCCCGCGACGGCGGCAGATGGCGGCTGGCGCTCGCCGCCTGCCTGGGTCTGGTATTGACGGCCTCGGCCCTCGCGCCGTTTCTCCTCGCCCGCCTGGACAAGCCCGGCGGGCGCGGGCGGACGGACACGGCCGCCGGGCGCGCCGGGGCGCGATCCGCGCCGCGGAGCCTTGCTCCCACCGTGGCAAAGAGCCAGGACGAGGCGGCCCAACCCGGTAGAGCGCAGAGCGAGATTCAGGCCGGCGCGCGCGATCGCCGCGCCCCATCGCCCGTGGTCGCCGTGCGGAATACCGGCGCGGCGGCGGCCATCGGCCCGAAAGACCGCGCCGCGGCCCCGGTTGCCGGCGGCCAACCCGCCCCCGCGGAGGGCCGCTTGATGGTGGATATGGGTGAATTGGCAAAACTGGCCCAGGAGACACTGATCAAAGGCGATGCTACCGCAGAAACACAACGCTGATTGGTGCTGCCTGACTTGGTAAAGGAGGCAACAGAATGCGTTCTCGATCCTTATCCCTGCGACTCAGAGGCATACTGGCCTTTTTGGCCGCGATCCTGGCCCTGGCGGCCGCGGCGCCCGCCGGCCGCGCCGAGGACCAGAGCCCCATGGTGATCATGGTGGCGATCGAAGGCAACAAGGAAGTGCCGACCGACGAGATCCTGGCGGCGGTCAGGTCCACCCAGATCGGCGCCCCGCTCAACCTGGACGCGGTCAGAGCCGACCAAAAGGCCATCTACGACCTGGGGTATTTCACCGAGGTCCTGCCGCCCGAGTTCCGCAAGGTTCTCGGGGGGGTCAAGGTCGTCTTCCGGGTGGTCGAGTTCCCCCTCCTCAAGGAGATCAAGATCACGGGCCTGACCAGGATGCCCCTGTCAAAGGCCCTGGCGGTCTTTGCCAGCAAGCCGGGGCTCGTCATCAACCGGCTCACCCTGGCCAAGGACCTGCGCGAGCTGCAAAAGGTGGCGCAAGAACAATACGGCCTCCTGCTCAAATCGCCGCTGCCCCGCATCAGCCCGGACGGCGTGGTCGAGATCAGCCTCGTGGAAATGAAGCTGCGCCGCCTGACCATCACCGGCCTGGAAAAGACCAGGGAGGAAGTGGTCCGGCGCGAGATCACGGCCGTGGAAGGCGAGATCTTTGACATCAAGACCTTCGGCCAGGATCTCCAGGACCTGTTCATGCTGGGGTACTTTGAATCGATCAAGCCCACGATCACCGAGAGCGAAGAGGACGACAAGGTCGATGTGGCCCTCGAATTCAAAGAGCGCAAGACCGGCTCGATCATGGGCGGCATCTCATACAGCACCAAGGACGGGGAGCTCTCCGGCCTGCTCAAGGTGGGCGACGCCAACCTCTTTGGCACCGGCAACAGGCTGAGCCTCGCCCTGGAGATCAACCCCGACCTGCGCAACATCGATCTGGAGTATGTGGACCCCTGGCTGGATTCCCGCCACACCTCGCTGACTCTCCACCTCTACAGCGATTTTGACGGCTACCTGGTCGCCCTCGACCACGGCCTGATCGTGGTGGCCGAGGAGAACCGCTACGGCGGGGAGATCGGGCTCGGGCGTCCGCTGACCAGGAACACGACCCTCACGGTCTTTACCAAGCACGAGTACCTCAACGTGACGAAGATCGCCGATTGGCCGCCCGAGGAGATCGAGGATCCCGATAACCCGGGCGAGATGATCCCCAATCCCGACTACACCGAGCCGCCGGAGAACCCGCCCGACCTGACGAACGGCGGCATCGTGACGAACAGCGTCTCGCTGCAGCTCGACTACGCCAAGCTCACGCCCCAGGAAGCCAAGTACGTCTACGTGGCGGACGGGCTAAAGCTCAAGCTGAGCACCGAGTTCGCCGGGGGATGGCTGGGCGGCGACACCCAGTACAACCGCTACCTGGCCGAGGGCGCCTATTTCAAGTCCGTCTCGCCCCGGGACGTCTTTGCCCTGCGGCTCATGGGCGGCATCGTGGACGCGCCCCCGGGCGGAGACCCGCTGGGCACGGCCGATTTCATCTCGGGTGGCGCGGAGACGTTGCGGGGTTATTCCTATCGCGATTTCGTCTCGACCCAGATGGCCCTCGGCAACCTGGAATTCAGGCACAGATTCAGCGACACCATCGAGGGCGTCCTCTTTTACGACATCGGCCAGTTCTACTCCGTGGACACCGGGTGGCAGACGGCCAGCGGTTACGGCCTGGGCGTCCGCGTCTGGGTGCCCTACCTCGGCCAGCTCCGCTTCGATTACGGCTGGCCTACCAACGGGGAGGGCGCGCAGTTCTATTTCTCCATCGGAGAGGTCTTTTAGGATCGGCGCCTGCACGGGCCGCCGCCGGGGCCCGCGCCCCGGCGGCGGTGCCGCGGATGGGAACGGACGGACGGGGTGGGGGCGGTGAGCGCGATGCCGCGCGCGGCGTTCTTTTTTCTCATACCCCTTTTGCTCGTGGCGGGGAACGTGCTCCGGCCCGCCGGGGCCGCGCCCCCGTTGCCCGAGCAGGAAACAAGGCGGGTGGAGCGCGTAGCCGTGGCCGTGCAGACCGCGGCGCGCCTCCCCGCCGTGCTCCGCGCCCGGCTTGAAACCAGCGTGGCCAAGGTCGCGGAGCGCATCATGCTGGGGCGCCCGGTGCATGTGATACATAGCCAGGAGGAGTATTGCGCCCGCATCATCAGGGATGTCTTTACTAAGATACTGACCGGTTTTTACCTGGACGAACTCGCGGTCGAGGTCGACGTGGAGACGCGCATCACCATCCGCCTCTCCCCCGACGGACCGGTCATCGAGCGGATCGAGATCCCGCTCGACCTGCCCGGGCTGGCCGGCCCGGCCCGCGCCCTGCTCGAGGAGGAGATCTCGGCTCTATACCCTGAACTCTCGGATTTTCTCCTGGGCCTGCCCATCGCGTCGATGGCCTGGGCGGACCCGATCCTGACCGCCGCCATCGCGGACCGGCTGCGGCTGGAGTTCCCGGGATTCGAGCCTGGCGTCTCCATCCGGCCGGGCGCGAGCGCGGCCCTGGATCTGACCATGGTGCCAGACCGGCCGGCGGTGGAACGGATCGTGGTCGAGATTACCTCGGAAACCCTGCCGCGGTTTCTGGCCAGGACATGGACCGGACGCGCGGCGAGCCATTTCCAGGCCTGCAAGGGGTTGCCCCTGGCCTTTCTCCGCCGCAGGCTGATCCGCCTGGAGAACCTGGGGCAACGGCTGCTGCAGGAGGATCCCGCCTCGACCAGGCTGGGGCTTCGCTGGGAGGTGGCGCTCTACCCGGGCGAGACCACCGTGGCCAGGCTGGCCGTGGAAGCCGGGGCCTGCTCCCTGCAGACGCAGGCAAGGCTCACGTTCTCCGATCCGCTCGTCTTTGGGTTCGCGCTGTGCGTCGGATACCGGCCTTACGCGGGTTGGGAGATCTCCGGCCGGCTGGGCCTCGACACGGGCGGCGCCGGGGCCGACTGGTCTGGCTCGCTCAGCTACGCCATGTCTCCCGCGATGAGCCTGGGTTTTACCTACTCGACGCTGGCCGCCGAGCATCTTCTCTGGTTGCGCTATGAGGAAGAGGGTTACCTGCTTGTGCTGGGGGGGGAAGTGGGCTCGGGCAGGCTCCTGGCTGCCATCGGTATCGCGACCGCGGAGGATCTGATGCTGATCCTGTCCGTGGATTCGCTGCGGCAATACCGGCTCGCGCTGGAGATGAACCTCTAAGCCCTGGAAGAGTCGGGATCTGCGTCGGTATCAGGGTCGATTCCGATGCGATACCGACACCGGTCCATACGACTGGAGCAAGGAAAGGAGTGGTTGTGCCATGATCGAACGCAGGATGGCGGTGATCCTGGCGGGGGCGATCATGCTCGCCGTGGCGGTGCTGGGTCCGATGGGCCTGAGCGCCCAGGGCAAAACCGGCGGGCTCACGGCGGCGGCCATCGCCGTGATCGATCCCGCCACGATCCGAGCCAAGATTCCGGAATACGCCCGCTTGAAGGATCTCAAGAAGGCCTACGAGAACGAGCTGAACGGCTATATGGTCTACCTGCAGAGCCAGTTGGACAGCTTTGTCGCTGAGCTGAAAAAGAAGGAAGAGGTAGAGATCGAGGGCAAATCCTCCGAGGAGCAAAAGGCCATCAAGGCCAGGTATACCAAGGAAGCCCAGGCCAAACAGGCGGAGAGCAACCAGCTGATCAAGGCGAAAAGCAAGGAACTGCAGGACAAGCTCAATGCGGAGATGGCAAAGGTCGACCAGCGGGTCAAGGAGATCATCGCCGCCGTCTGCCGGGAAAAAGGGCTGGCCATCGCCTTGAACAAGGACATCGTCCTTTTTGGCGGCACCGACATCACCGGCGAGGTCGTCGCGCGGAGCGGCAAAAAGTAAATATGGGGAAAAGGAGAGAATGACGTGTCCAAGAAGAAACTCCTGCTGACCATCGTGACGGCCATCGTCATTTTTACGGCTATCCTTGCCTTTGTGGCCAGCGGCGCGAGCAAATCCTCGGCGAACCCGATGACGGCCGAGTCGATCGGGATCGTCGATACCGCCCAGGTCTATGAAAAGCTGAACGATTACATCCGCATCAAGGATCTCCGCAAAGCCTATGACGGGGAGTTGAATAACTACACCACCTACCAGCGTCAGGTTCTCGCGAGCTACGTGACTGAGTTGGAACAGAAGAAACAGGAAGAGGAAAAAGGCAAGACAGACGCGGAAAAGCAGGAGATCAACCGCAAGTACGAGACGCTCGCCAGGGACAAGGCCACGGAGATCCAACAGCTCATCCAGGCCAAGATGAAGGAACTCCAGGACAAGCTCAGCGCGGAGATGGCCAAGGCCGACGAGCGCCTGCGCCAGGTCATCGCCGCGGTCGGCGAGGACAAGGGGCTCCAGCTCGTGCTGGCCAAATCTTTCGCGGGCAGCGGCGCGGTGGTTTATTACGGTGGCACGGACGTTACCGCCGATGTCATCGCCAAGGGCAATGAGCCGCCCAAGAAGTGAGTTAATCCCGCGCCTCAAGCGCCTCGGCGCCGTGGCGCTAGACAACCCCTTGCTCACGGCCGCGGCCCTGCTCGTGGCCTGTCTGGCCCTGTTGCCCTTTTCAGGCGCGGGGCCGCGGCCTGTATGGGCACGCGCCTGGCGGCTCACCCTGCCGTCCGCCAGGTGGGCCGCGGCCGGGCCGGCCTTTGGCCGGGATGACCTGGCGGGTTTGCGGCTTCCCCGGCCCGCGGCGCGGAATCATGCGGACACCGGCGCGGATCGCGCGGCTTTGGCTCCGCCGGGCGACCCGGGCCTCATCGCCGGCATCTTTGCCGAGGTCAGGGAGACCGAGGACTTGCAGCGCCGGGCTGCCCTGGGCGACTGGAGCGGCTATCTCAGGGCGCTCACCGCCCGGCGCCTGAGCGAGGCGCGGTCATGGTGGGAGGAGCGGCTGCGGGATCTGGCCATCGAGTTCGGCCAGGCCAACGATAGCCTGCTCGCGGCCTTTGCGGCCCAGGCCAGGCAGGAATCGCTGCCCATGGTCAGCGCCCTGCAGATCGAGATCACGCTCTGCGACGATCCCGAGTACCGGCCGGTGCTCGAGGAAAAGCTGAGACGGGTCTTTAGCGATATGGAGGACCGCATCGCCATGCGCCGCGAGGAACTCTCCCGGCAGTGCGCCGCGGAACTGGAGAACCTGCGGGAACAGGCCAGTAAAGCCCTGGACGATCTCGCCGCGCAACTCCTGGAGATGGAGCGCCGGTCCCTGGATGAATTCCGCGCCGTGCAGGAAAGCGCCTACGCCGAGTGGTCCCGGACACTCGCGGAAGCTGAGGCGTCGGCACTGGCTGCCTGGGGAGAATTAGCCGATGATGAGAGATGAGACGTAACTGTAACTGCGAGCAGTTGTGATAAGAGGACCAAAAAAGAAGGGGGCCAATATCATGGGCCGGTGGTGGCAATTGGCGATCGCGGCCGCGGCAGGTTTGGCAATCGGGATCCTGGCGGTCTCGCTCCTGGGTCTCGGCGGCGGCCAGCGGATCGGTATGGTCGATCTCGACCGCGTGCTGCGCGAGTCAGAGCCGGGTAAATCCTACCAGAAAAAGCTGGACGAACGCACGGCCGAGATCAAGGCGGATCTGGCCAAGATCACGAATCCCCAGGAAAAGGCGGCCAAGAGCGAGCTGGCCGGCCGCGAGCTCGCCGCCCTGCAGCAGCAGTACACCAAGCAGGTCATCGACCAGGCCGATCCTGTCATCGCGCGCCTGGCCAAGCGCCGCGGCCTGCAGGCGGTCTTTGTCAAAGGCCTGGCCGGCCTGCGTTACGCCCGGACGGACCTGACCGCTGACGTGATAAAGGAACTTGACAAGTAGAAAGGCTAGGCAAGGAGTGATCCGCCTTGTACAAACTGGGCGACCTGGCACGGCTCGTTGAAGGGGATGTGATCGGCGACGCGGACCTGCCGATCGCGGGTGTCGGCGGCGTCGATGACGTCAAGCCCGGCGATATCACCATGGTGGCTTCGGTCAAGGTCGCGGCGCGGGCCGAGGAGAGCCCCGCCGCGGCCGTCATCGTGCCGCCCGGGCTCCCCCCCCTGCGCAAACCCATGCTCAAGGTGGCCAACCCGCGCCTGGCCTTTGCCAGGGTGCTCGAGGTCTTTAACCCGCCCGCCCCGGCCCCGGCGGGAATCCACCCCTCCGCGGTCGTCAGCCCGGATCTCTCCTCCGGCCCGGGCTGCTCCATCGGGCCGCTCGTGGTGGTGGGCGAACGCGTCAAGCTGGGCGCCGGCGTGGTCATCCACCCCGGCGTGGTGATCGGCCGCGACGTGGAGATTGGGGACGGGACCGTCATCCACGCCAATGTCGTCATCCGAGAGGGCACGAGAATCGGCCGGCGCGTGATCGTCCACGGCGGCACGGTCATCGGCAGCGACGGCTTCGGCTTTGTCTTTGCGAACGGCCATTGGGTCAAGGTGCCCCAGGTGGGGCGGGTCGTGATCGAGGACGACGTGGAGATCGGGGCCAACGTGACGATCGACCGGGCCACGACCGGCGTCACCCTGATCAAGCGCGGGACCAAGACCGACAACCTCGTGCAGATCGCCCACAATGTTGTCGTGGGCGAGGACTGCGCCCTGGTGGCGCTCTCGGGCATCGCCGGCAGCACCACCCTGGGCGACCGCGTCAACCTCGGCGGCCAGAGCGGCCTCGTGGGCCACATCACCATCGGTAGCGACTCGGTCATCGCCGCGCGCGCGCTCGTCATCAACAACCTGCCCCCGAACTCGTACGTCTCCGGGGCGCCGGCCAGGCCCCACGGGGAGGACATGCGCGTGGCGGCGGCCATCGGCAAGGTCCCCGAGCTCCTGCGGACCGTGCGGGAGCTGCAAAAGCGCCTGGCGGAGCTGGAGGGCAGGATGCTGACCTGATCCGCGGTATCATACATAATCATCCCGCGATCTGAAAGCCCTCCCCGGCGTCGCGACCGGGGAGGGCTTTTTTTATAACGGGAAAAGTGCCGGGGTTGGTCGAAGAGGAAGCCCTCTATCTCCCGAGGGAGCAACTGCGGGTCGAAGAAGCGGAGTCACGCCAAGGGATGGGATACCGTCCTTATTGCGCCCGACCCGGATGCACCGCCCAAAGGAGGATTTTGCCAACCGCCGCCGTATCGGTCTAGATAAGAAGGTGCCAATCCGTTCGCGGGGAGGCGTCCTCATGAAAGAGCCCTGCCCCAACCGGGGCAAAGACCTCGTCATCGAGGCGGGCGGCGGGCATTACGCGCGGCTGCCGGTCAAGACCCGGCTCGTCAAACCCAAGGACAGGCTCGCCGAGATCGTGCGCCGCTACGCCGTTCCCCACCTCCTCCCGGGCGACCTCCTCTTTGTGAGCGAAAAGATCGTGGCCATCACCCAGGGCCGCGCCTTTCCCATCGAGGAGATCCGGCCCTCCCGCCTCGCCCGGTTCCTGGTGCGGTTCGTGTACAAGTCCCCCCACGGCATCGGCCTGGGCAGCCCCTGGACCATGGAGCTGGCCCTGCGGGAGGTTGGCGCCCCGCGCATCCTTTTTGCCGCCGCGCTCTCCGCCCTGACCAAGCTCTGCGGCATCAGGGGTGTCTTTTACCTCATCTGCGGCAAACGGGTGGCGGCCATCGACGGCCCGTGCCACTACACCATCCCGCCCTACAACGGTTACGCCAAGCTGGGGCCGGCCAAGCCGGACCGTGCGGCGCGGGAGCTGAGGGATGCCGCGGGCGTGGAGGTGGCCATCGTGGACGCGAACGACCTCGGCGTCGCCCTGCTCGGCCGGTCGAGCCGGGCGATCTCCGCCCGCTTTGCGCGCGAGGTCTTTAGGGACAACCCCTTGGGCCAGTCCAGGGAACAGACGCCGCTCTGCATCGTGCGCCGGGTGCCGGGCGCCCTGGCCCGGACAGGCTCGGACTGAAAGGAGCGCGCGGGCCTTCCAGCCATCCATGCCTCCCGCGGAAGAGGAATCGGCCGCGCGGTGGTAGAAGTATCAGGCTCCGGTCCCATACGAGGCCGGGGTTTTTTCCTGCTTTTTTTTCTCAGCCTCTTGCGGGGGTGCCGGCGTGAAGATCGCGCACCGATACATCCTCACGGACTTCCTGTGCCAGTTCGCCATCTGCGCGGCGGGCATCTCGATCTTCATGATCGGCTTTGTCCTCTACCAGCAGGCCGCGAACCTGGTCAACTACCGCGTGCCCGTGCGCATGATCCTCTGGCTCCTCGCCAACCGCTGGCCCCTGGTGCTCCTCGACGTCATGCCCGGCGCCGGCCTTTTTGCCGTCATCCTGAGCCTCGGCCGCATGGTGCGCGAGCGCGAGCTGCAGGTCTTCCGGCTCTCGGGCTGGAGTTTTCCCCGCGTGATCTGGCCCGTGCTGGCGCTCTCCCTCATCCTGTCCTACGCCGTCTTTCTCTGGAACGACCACGTGGTGCCTGGCAGCGAGCGGCGGTTCAACGAGGCCTGGAAGAAGCTCACCCGCGAGCAGACCTACAACTTCGTCGTCACCCGGACCTTCATCGCCGGCCCGGACAACACCCATTTTTACGTGGGTTCCATCGACCGCCGCAGCGGCGAGATGAAGGACATCATGGTCTACCAGGAGAATCCAGGCCGGCTGCCGCGTTTCTTTTCCGCCGCCACGGGCAGGATGGACGGCAGCGTCTGGACCCTGCGCGACGGCGTCCTGCATGAACTGGGCGCGGACGGTTTCGTGGCCTTCGAGGCCGGTTTCGAGCGCCTCACGGTAAACACGAAGCGGGACTGGCTGAGCGCCTTTGCCGACGTCATGGGCCCCCGGGAAATGAACCGGGCCCAGCTGCGCGCCAAGGCCGAGGCCTACGACCGCCTGGCCATGCCGGCCCGCGGCCGTATCGCGGCCAACGGCTACTGGCTGGACTACCATTTGAAGCTGGCCTCGCCCTTCGCCCTCTTCGTCTTTACCGCCCTGGCCGTGCCCTTTGCCTGCCTTTCCGGGCGGGCGGGCCGCCTGGCCGTCTACCTGCCGGCCCTCCTGCTCTACCTGGCCTATTTTCTCATCCTGACCATCGCCTATGCCCTGGGTTCGCAGGGTTTGGTCCAGCCGTGGCTGGCGGCGTGGGGGTGCAACATCCTCTTTGGCGCCACGGCCGTGGGATTGATCGTGGCGTTGGTGCGGTAGTGTCAAGTATACAGGGTCGGATAAGCTTACTTCTGACAACTCGTGTGGAATGAGATAACGGCGCCGGGTGCGCCGGTGCGGCCTGATAGACTTCGCATCTCGGCGTCACTTCGTCGTTGCGCTGCTCGGCGTACATTTAGTACGCCTGCGCTGCTCACTTCCTCGTTCCTTGATCTG
>JBLNBS010000157.1:0-17867 GCA_050260175.1 Patescibacteria group bacterium
CCCCCTTTGGTAGTGATGAAAAAGGCAGGTCGGCCCCGCGGCCTCCCTGCCCGCTTGATTCCGCTTGGATTCCTCAGGCCGCAATCAGCCCAAGTTCCCTGCCCACCGCGGCAAAGGCGGCCAGCGCCCGGTCGACCTGTTCCGGCGTGTGCGTGGCGGAAAGGCTCGTGCGGATCAGCGCCCGGCCGGGCGGGGTGGCGGGGCTGATGACCGGGTTGGCATAGACGCCGCGGTCGAGGAGCATCTTGCAGGCGAGAAAGACCGTCTCGTCCTGGCCGATGACCACGGGCACCACGGGGGTGATGCTGTTCCCCACGTCAAAACCTAGATTCCGCAGCCCCGCGCGCAGCCGGTCGGCCATGGCGAGGAGATGGGCGCGGCGGGCGGGCTCCTTTTCGATGATCTCCAGGGCTTTCGCGGCGGCGGCCACCGCGGCCGGCGGCATGCTGGCGCTGAAGATGAGCGGCCTGGAGACGTGCTGCACGTAGTGGCAGGCGCTTTCGCTGGCGCACATGAAGCCGCCCAGGGAAGCAAAGGACTTGCTGAAGGTGCCCATGACCACATCGACCCGGTCCTCGAGGCCGAAATGCTCCGCGGTGCCGCGGCCGTTGGCGCCGAGCACCCCCAGGCCGTGGGCGTCGTCCACCATGACCCGCGCCCCGTACCGGCCCGCCAGGTTGCATATGCTGGGCAGATCCGCCAGGTCGCCCTCCATGCTGAAGACGCCGTCGACCACGATGAGGATGCCGCCCTTGCCTTCCACGAACTGGAGCAGCCGCTCGAGCTCCTCCATCTTGTTGTGCTCGTACTTGAAGGTCTTGGCAAAGGAGAGCCGGCAGGCGTCGAAGATGCTGGCGTGGTTCTGGCGGTCGCAGAGGATGAAGTCCCCCTTGCCCGCCAGGGCGGAGATGATGCCGAGGTTGGTCTGGAACCCCGTACTGAAGACGAGGGCCGCCTCGCGGCGCATGAACGCGGCCAGCCGCCGTTCAAGTTCCACGTGGAGATCGAGGTTGCCATTCAGGAAGCGTGAACCCGAACAGCCCGTGCCGTACTTGGCCAGGGCCTCGGCCGCCGCCTGCTTGACGCGGGGATCGCTCGTCAGGCCCAGGTAGTTGTTGGAACCGACCATGATCACGCGTTTTTCGTCGATGACGACCTCGGTGTCCTGGCCCGACTGCAGCTGGTGAAAGTACGGGTAGAGCCCGGCGGCCATGGCTTCGCGGGCGGCGGTGAATTCCACGCATTTCTGGAAGAGGTCCAAAAAAAGCGCCTCCTGTCAGGAATGAAATGCACGATTTCAGGCCTATTTCGGCACAAAGCCGAAAACACCTGCCTGGCGCGGGGGATGGCAGTAAAAAGGGTAATAACGGCCTTTGCTGGAGCTCGTGTCATGCAGGAGCGTCCGTTTTGGATGTGGAAAGTATCGTCCAGCCTGGCTTGGGCGAAAATGAGTCCAGTGAGGTTGATGCATGCTCTCCGAAGTCGGGAGGTTTATCGCCGCCGAGGGGTTGTTGCGCCCCGGCGAGCGGGTGGGAGCGGCCGTCTCGGGCGGCCTCGACTCCATCGTCCTCCTGCATGTGCTGGCGGCGCTCGTGGAACTCCAACTCCAGCTGGCCGTCTGCCATGTGGATCACGGGCTGCGTCCGGAATCGGCGGCGGAGGCGGAGTTTGTGCGGGATGCAGCCTCCCGCCTCGGCCTGCCCTTTATCCTCGGCCGGGTGGACGCGGGCGGATTCGCGCGCGCACGCCATCTCTCCCTGGAAATGGCCGCGCGCGAGCTGCGTTACAGGGAGTTGCGCAGGATGGCGTCCGAAGCGGGGCTGGATCGCATCGCCCTGGGCCATCACAGGGACGACCAGGTGGAGACCGTTCTTTTGCGCCTCCTGCGCGGCACGAGCCCCGAGGGCTTGGCCGGCATGGCCCCGAGCCGCGACGGGGGGCTTTTCATCCGGCCGCTCCTGTGCGCGGACCGCGCGCGGATCCTGGCGTACGCGCGCGAGCGGGGCCTCGAGTGGGTGGAGGACCGGAGCAACCTCGAACAGGGCATCCCGCGCAACCGCGTGCGGCACAGGCTCCTGCCCCTCCTCCGCGCGGAGTTCAATCCCGAGGTGGATCGGGCGCTCCTCGCCCTGGCGGATCTCGCGCGCGAGCACGGCGATTACATGCGCGATTGTCTGGAAGAATCCTGGCCCCGGCTTTCAGTCCAGCCGGTGCCGGGAGGGGTCGTTTTTATGCGCGCCGGCCTCGCCGGCCTGCCCCGCCCCTTGGGCAGGCTGGCTCTCCGGCGCCTGCTCGCGCTGGCCGGCGGCGACCCGGGCCGGCTGTCGTGGGATGCCACGGCGAGGCTCTGGCGGTTCGCCCAAGGGGAGGGTGGGTCCCGCATCTCGGTGCCGGGCGGTTTCACCCTTGCCAGGCGGGGTGAATGGTTCTATCTGGGCCTTTCCTCCCTGCCTCGCCTGGCGGAGCGAATCCTGCCGGTGCCGGGCAGGGTCGATCTGCCGGACGGCCGGACGTTGGCGGCGCGATGGCACATGGGGAACCCGCCTCCATGGGCGGGCGTTGGCAGGAACGAAGCTTACCTGGACGGCGACGCGCTGGCCATGCCCCTTGCGATCAGATCCAGGCTGCCCGGGGACTGGTTCTGTCCCCTGGGCCTGGCCGCAGGCGCCGCCAAAAAGGTCAAAGAGACGCTGATCGAGGCCGGGATACCGCGGGAAGAACGCAACGCCGTGCCGCTCGTCATCGATGCCGGCGGACGCATCGCCTGGGTGGCCGGGGTCAGGCCGGACCATCGCTTTCGGGTCACACCAAATACCAAGCACGTCCTTTACCTGGACCTGCGCGATGCCCGCGCGTCGTTGTCTTGATCTCGGAGCATGTGCTATAATAGTCTGGTCCAAACAGGCCGCGCGGCGGACGGCCCGGTAGCGCCGCCCGGCCCGGTTTCCCGGCCATGGAAGGGGGCCTTTTTTTCTTGAA
The DNA here is from genome assembly GCA_050260175.1 of Patescibacteria group bacterium. GTDB lineage: Bacteria > Bacillota > UBA4882 > JAAYXC01 > JAAYXC01 > JBLNBS01. The sequence goes on from JBLNBS010000157.1 coordinate 2,980, forward strand.
GATCTGGCGTGACCTCCTCTTTTATCTCGTCTTGGCCATGGTTCTGCTCTGGGTGGTCACCAAGGTGCAGATGCCCAGCCAGAGCCATACCGAGCGGATTTCGTACCGTGTCTTCAAACAGCAGGTCGGCGAGGGCAAGATCAGGTCGGCGACCATCGACAACAACAGCGGTCAGATCTGGGGCAAATACCGCAAGGGCGCCGGCCCCCGGGGCGCCACGGACTTTCGCACCAGCGGCCCGATCCAGAACGAGCGGCTGGAGGGGCTCTTGGACGAGAACCGGGTGGAATATGAGTACAAGCCCATCGGCAACAGCATCTGGCCGATCATCCTTACGAATTTCCTGCCCGCCATCTTTATCGTGATCTTCATGTTCTTTCTCCTGAACCAGATGCAGAATTCGGGCAACAAGGCGCTTGCCTTCGGCAAGAGCCGCGCCCGCCTGCACGCGGAGGACAAGACCAGGATCACCTTTGACGATGTGGCCGGCCAGGACGAGGCCAAGGAGGAACTCCAGGAGATCGTGGAGTTTCTCAAGCAGCCCAAGCGCTTTACCGAGCTGGGCGCCAGGATACCAAAGGGCGTGCTCCTGGTGGGCGCGCCGGGAACCGGCAAGACCCTGTTGGCCAAGGCGGTCTCGGGGGAGGCCGGCGTGCCGTTCTTCAGCATCAGCGGCTCGGATTTCGTGGAGATGTTCGTGGGCGTCGGCGCCGCGCGCGTGCGCGACCTTTTTGACCAGGCCAAGAAGAACGCGCCCTGCATCGTCTTCGTGGACGAACTGGACGCCGTCGGCCGCCAGCGCGGGGCAGGGCTCGGCGGCGGCCACGACGAGCGGGAGCAGACCCTGAACCAGCTCCTCGTGGAGATGGACGGCTTCGAACCCAACTCGGGCATCATCATCCTGGCCGCCACCAACCGTCCGGACGTGCTCGATCCGGCCCTCCTGCGGCCTGGGCGCTTTGACCGCCAGGTGGTGCTCGATATCCCCGACATCAAGGGCAGGGAGGAGATCCTCCGCGTGCACGCCAAGGGCAAGCCCCTGGCGGATATCGACCTCAAGACCCTGGCCCGGCGGACGCCCGGCTTTACCGGGGCGGACCTGGCCAATGTACTGAACGAGGCGGCCCTCCTCGCGGCCAGGCGCGGCAAGAAAAAGGTGCATTTCGACGAGGTGGCGGAAGCGATCGAGCGCGTCATGGCGGGCCCGGAAAAGAAGAGCCGCATCATCAGCGAGCGCGAGCGGCGGATCACCGCCTACCACGAGGCCGGGCACGCGGTCACCGCCTATTTCCTGCCCGGTTTCGATCCCGTGCACAAGGTCTCGATCATCCCCCGTGGCCGGGCGGAAGGGTATGTCCTGGCCCTACCGGAGGAGGACAAGCACAACCTCACCAAGACCGAGCTCCTGAACCGCGTGGTCATGGGCCTGGGGGGCCGGGCCGCCGAGGTCGCGGCCTTTGACGAGATCAGCACCGGGGCCCAGAACGACCTGGAGAACGCCACCAAGCTCGTGCGCAAGATGGTGACGGAGTACGGCATGAGCGAGGACCTGGGCCACATGACCTTTGGCCACGTGCACGAGGAGCAGATCTTTTTGGGCCGCGACATCGCCCGCGACAAGAACTACAGCGAGGAACTGGCGGCGGCCATCGACCGCGAGATGCGCAAGATCATGGACGAGTGCTACGAGAGGGCCTTGAGCCTCTTGCGCGAACACCGCGCGGAACTGGACGGGGTCTGCCAGGCCCTGCTCGAAAAGGAAACCCTGGAGGCGGAGGAATTCGCGGAGCTCATGCGGACGCTCGAGGCGGGCAAGGCGGCGCCGGAAGAGCGGCAAAAGGCCGGGCCCGCCCCCCTCGGGGGCTTGGCGCCCGCGGAGGCGTGAGGCGCGAAAAAAAGGCGGGGACGGATTCGGTCCCCGCCTTTTTGGTTACGGGTCTACTTTGGCTCAGCGCCGCCGCCAATCCAGGTCCAGATCGTGGATCAGCTTGCAGAAGGGCTGTTCGCCGCCTTCGTAGAGGAAGACGGCCACCTGGTCGGTGGTGATCTGTTGCTGGGTGCCCCGCTGATAGATCAGCACCACCTTGGCCTGGCCGTTGCGCTGGTTGAGGCGGACGGGCTGGAAGCCGAAGCCGGGCACCTCGCGGCCGTTGTTCAGCGCCGCGGCGCCGAGGAAGACCCGTTCCCGCTCGCGCCAGCCGCGCCGGTCCTCCCTCCGCGTCAGGGTATAGTCCACGGTTAGAATCGCCCGGTCGCGCCCGGCTCTATCCACATCGACGAGGTTGAGCCGGCAGAATTGCGCGAAACGCCAACCAGGCTCGCCCCAGCCCGGTCCCGGCCCCGGGCCGTGCCCCCCGCCGTGACCCGATGGATAGTTGATGACCATGGTGCCCGCGGCGGCGCCGTGCCGGCCGAAATTGACGATGGAGGCCTTCCACTTGGGGCCGCGGCGCAGGATCGCCTGGGTAACCTCCTGGGTCACGACCAGGGGGGAATGGCCGTCGACGCGCTGGTAATAGCCTTCCTGGCCCGGGCCGTTCAGAATGAGGGCCAGATCCGCCGCTGTGCCGATCCACGTTGCCCGCACGGTGATCGTGCCGGTTTCGCGCACCTCGAACTCGAAAACTACGCGATCGCCGAATCCCGGCCCCAAGGAAAACGTCTTGTTGACGGTCTCGGCCGAGGCCGCGGCGCCGAGCGCCAGAACGAGCAGGATCGCCAGGATGCTCCGCGTGAACGCCTTTCGCATTGCTTGTCACTCCTTGGTTTATTATGGCGTCATTCGCATGGATCCTCCTATGTATATGCGGCGCCGTATAATCGCCATGCCCGATCGCGGCAACGACGCCGTGCCAAACCAGATCGTCCTGGCGTGGCTTGCGCAGCAAAAGGATCCGGCCGTGAACCCGCTCGTGGCGGCGAGCGTCCCCGATCAGCTCCGGGAGAACCTCCACGCGGTGGAGATCGTCCTGACCGATGAGGAGACGACGCGGCTCGAATAAACCGGAAAAAGGGTGAAAGACGCGGGATGACGGAAGGCCGCCGGGTGCACCCCGGCGGCCTTCGACTGAACACCCGGAGATGACGGATCAAGCAGGATCAGGCGCACCTCACGCAGAATTAACCGTTGCTATGCACAGTCGGATGTAATCGGTAATGCAAGACGGACGGAGGGAAAAGCATGGGCGGGGAGAGGCTGATCATCGGCGTGGACTACGGCACGGACTCGGTGCGGGCGGTGGTGGTTAGCGCCGAGACGGGCAAGGAACTGGCGAACGAGGTCTCGTACTACAAGCGCTGGGCCGAGGGCAAATACTGCGATCCCGGCAGGAACCAGTTCCGCCAGCATCCCCTGGACTACATCGAGGGCCTGGAGGCCTGCGTCAAGGGGGCTCTCGGCCAGCTGGGCGAGGGAGCCGGCGCGCGCGTGGTGGGCATCGGCGTGGATACGACGGGCTCGACCCCGGTCGCCGTGGACGAGCAGGGGACCCCTCTGAGCTTGAAAGACGAGTTCAAGGAGAACCCCAACGCCATGTTCGTGCTCTGGAAGGATCATACCGCCGTGAATGAGGCGGAGGAGTTCAACCGCGCCGCCAAGACCTGGGGCGGCACGGATTTCACCAAGTACGAGGGCGGGGTCTATTCCTCCGAGTGGTTCTGGGCCAAGATCCTCCACGTCCTGCGCGCGGACGAACGGGTCAGAAAGGCGGCCCACTCCTGGGTCGAGCACTGCGACTGGATCCCGGCGCTCCTCACCGGCACGACCCACCCGGCAAAGCTGAAGCGCGGCCGCTGCGCCGCGGGGCACAAGGCCATGTGGCACGAGGAATGGGGCGGCCTGCCGGACGAGGCCTTTCTCGTCAAGGTCGACCCGCTACTCAAGGGCCTGCGCGACAGGCTGCAGGCCGCCGCGACCTACACCTCGGACGTCAAGGCGGGCGAGCTGACACCCGAGTGGGCGGCCAGGCTCGGCCTCCAGCCCGGCGTGGCCGTGGCGGTGGGGGCTTTTGACGCGCACATGGGCGCGGTCGGCGGCGAGATCACCGAGGGCGCCCTGGTCAAGATCATGGGCACGTCCACCTGCGACGTGCTGGTCGGTTCCTACGGCGCGGTCAAGCAGGGCGGCAGGGAAAAGCTCGTGGCGGGCATCTGCGGCCAGGTCGACGGCTCGGTCATCCCCGGCATGATCGGCCTCGAGGCTGGCCAGTCGGCTTACGGCGACGTCTACGCCTGGTTCAAGAACCTCCTCTCCTGGCCGCTGCAGATGCTACCCGACGCCGCGCAGCGCGAGCGGATCGAGTCGCAGATCCTGAAAAAGCTCACCGAGGAAGCGGAGAAGATCGGTATCGAGGAAACGGGCCTGCTGGCGCTGGACTGGCTGAACGGCCGCCGCACGCCTTTTGCCGACCAGACCCTCAAGGGCGCCATCCTCGGCCTGACGCTCGGCACCACGGCGCCGAAGATCTTTCGCGCCCTGGTGGAGGCCACGGCCTTTGGCGCCAAGGCCATCGCGGACCAGTTCATCGCCGAGGGCGTGGGCATCAGGGAGGTCATCGCCCTGGGCGGTATCGCGCAAAAGAACGATTTTGTCATGCAAGTGGCTGCGGACGTGCTCGACATGCCGATCAAGGTCGTGGTCTCCGAGCAGGCCTGCGCCCTGGGCGCCGCCATGTTCGGCGCGGTGGCCGCGGGCGTATACTCTTCGGTGGAGCAGGCGCAAAAGGCCATGGGCAGCGGCTTTTCCAAGACGTACAAGCCCATCAAGGAGAACGCGGCCAAGTACAGAAAGCTCTACGAGAAATACCGCGCGGTCGGGAAGATGCTGGAGGAGCAGTTGAGGAGTTTGTAACTCACCCCCGCCCTCCGCGGCCTTCCCTTTTGTTGGAGGAACTACTTGAGGCAGACATCTTGAGACAACCAAACAAGAAGGGCCGCGCAAGCGGCCCTTCTCATTGGCGGGCAGCCGTGATGGGATTATCGCTGGGAGTATAAGAGGTGATTGGGAGATGAGAAAGGCCGCGCTGACCGCGCTCCTACTCGCAGGCATCTGTTTCGCCGCCGCGATGCCCAGGGCTGATGACGGGGTTTTTTTGGGGGATGGGGCGGATATCTACCCGGTGGAGGAGACCGGGATCAGGCTGGACTACGAACAGCTCGTCATTACGCATACCGCGACCGGGACCTACGAGGATCCCAAAGGATCGGTAAGGGTTGAGGCCCTATTCATCTTCACCAACTCGGGTCCGGCCAAGACCGTGACCATCGGCTTCCCGGAGGAACTTGATTATAATCCTGAAAGGCCGGACGAGGCTTTCCCGACCATCCTCAACTTTGCCGCCTCGGTGGACGGGATACCCGTGCGCACGGTCTATCAACCCCTGGCCACGCGCAATGAGGCATACGGCTTCGATCGCGTATACTTGTGGAAGGTCCATTTCGCCCGGGGCGGGAGCCATGTCATCAGAAACTCCTATGACTACAAGCCGTCTTACACCTCCAATGGGTTCAACTACATCCGGTACATACTCAAGACTGGTTCGCTCTGGGCCGGGCCCATCGGCCGGATCGACATCATCGTCCGGTCCCCGATCCCGGTGTCGTGGATGGAGTTCGTGCCTTATCCCGAAGAGTACTCCCGGTTTCACGGCGTGAACTGGGAGCCGGACCGCGACATCGAGCTAGGTTACCGCTATTGGCGGAAAGGGGAAATCCCGCGCGAGGGGACGGACGTCCATATCTACGCCAGTGTTGATTCCGGTTATACGGAAAAACTTTACGGCGAAGCCGCGGCCGCGCGGCGCGCCGAGATCAGGAAGTATATCGCCGGCCTCAAGCCGGAGAAGCTGCAGGTCTGCGCCAAACAGGAGATCCAGGCCTACATCAACGGGATCTACGCCGCCCATGGCCGGCCTTTCCGTGATCCGGAGTGGGCCGGGTTCTTCGCGGGCAAATGGTGGTATCAGCCGGATCCGTCCTTTGGAGAGGAGCTGCTTACCTCCGAGGATCAGCGGGTTGTCGCCCGTCTCAAGACTTATCTCGCGGGCGCGCTCGACACCAAGTAGGACGAAAAACAGCCCCTTTGCAGGGGCTGTCGTTTTCGGCTAATGCTTTCCTCGCTTTTCCAGAGCGCTTTCGGCTTGTCGCCTGATGCTGGAAACGGCGCTCATTGCCGTCTTGAGTCTCGTTCCCACTCTGCCGAGATATGTCCCGTTGCCGTTGAGATGCCAGCCGCCACCGGTCTGGTCGTTCCGGGGGGAATCATTGGCCATGAGGCACCCCTCCGATTCTTACCCTCTATTATAATCGTAACCTCGAGGAACAATCAAGATCGTAGTTGCCGCCCGTCATTTTCGGGCTTGAGCAGGGCGGTGAGCAGGATGCCCGCGGCGGCGGCCTCGGCGGGTGACACTTCGTATCCTTGGAGTCCGGAGAGAATCACCAGGATACCCCGGCCGTCCGGACCCCGGCCCAGGGCGATGCCGTTACCGTCTACGACCGCGGCCGTGTCGTCAGCGAGCCGGACCTCGGCGATCCGGGACGCAAGCACCGGAGGCAGCGAGGCAACGGCCTCATCTGTCAAGGGCAGGACCATGATTTCCACGGAATCGGGGATGACGGCATACGATCGGACAAGCACGTCACGAATGGTTTCTTGCATGCTAGCGAGAGGATCCGTAAGGCAGCCGGCAGGCACGGCGGCCGCGGGCGATCGCAGGCAGGAGAGGATATTCCGGTTGAGCGCGGCAATTAGGCCGCTCCAATCCTGCCAATCCTGAAATACCTGCGTCAGGAGGGCTTCGGTCTGCTCGGCCTGAATCCTGACCTGATCCAACGATGCCTGGCTTTCCTCGTATTTCTTCTTGAAGCTGAACTCCGCGCCGAAGAGTTTTGCCGTAACCTCGATCCGCCATGGATCCAGCAGGCCCAGTGTTACGATGGCGATGAATAGGATGATGAGCAGGATGGCCAGGACGTTCAGGAGAAAGCGGACGAACGGGTTGAGCAGGAAGCCGAATGGGGCAGAAGTGCCGCTGGCGGGGGCGAAGAGCAGGCCATACGAGCAGCAGAGGGCGATGCCCACGGCGCTCACGGCGATGACGATGATGAAGGTCGCCGCCATATTGGCGGAGCCGCTCTTTTTTCTTACCCGGAGGACGTAGGCGAGGAAGCTTGCCGCGCTTATGATGGTCAAGCCGACTAGAACGGCATGCCATGGGATTGAATGCGCAATCCATCGCCAGGCCCGCATATATCATCACCGCCAATTACGACTCTTTTCTCTATTCAATATCGAGCGAGTAGAATCCTTTGCGCTGCTTGGGATTCATGAGAGCGGTGCTTGACATACAGCCAACGGCATAAAAGCCCTAATATAACAGGTGATGCGAGATTACCTGATGCGGGAGATGCCGTGGGGGGAAACGGCGATTTCACGCGCGAGGGGCTGATCAAGTGCTATAACAGCGACCTCGCGAACGGCCTCGGCAACCTGCTCAGCCGGTGCACGGCCATGATCGACAGGTACTGCGGCGGCGTCATCCCGCCCGTGGGGAGACATTGAACCGACGAGTTCCTGCGCCAGCTTGGCCTGGCGGATGCACCCGCCGCTCCGACCCTGCACGAGGCCCTGGCCTGGGGGCGGCTTCCCGCCGGCACCGCCATCCACCGCGGCGAACCGGTCTTTCCGCGGACCGATACCGGGGCGGCGGCCACGGATCTGAAGAAGAATACGCAACGTCTCTGACAGGGGCGCACAGCTGTGCGCCCCTACGGAGCCGATCAGGTTTTCATCGTCTCACCCCGGGGTACCGGCTGCGTCCGCTCTATTCCTCCACACCATGTAAGCATAGAGCGTCGCCCATTTGCTGGGCTTGCCCACCCGCTCCTTGGGAAGATACGATTTGGCCGGCGTTCCCTCGAGGATGATCCTGCCCTCTTTATCCCGCTTGCCGTCCAGGAGGCTCCAGGCCTCGCACAATGCCGTTGCCCAGCCGGCGCCCAGGGCGGCCAATGCCTCGAGCAGCAGGGGCAGGCCGACGCGCATGACCTCGACGGGATAGAACACGTCCGTCATCCGCACGCGGGGTTCTCCTCTTCCAAAAGCCATGCCATCACCGGGTCATCGGTCTTCATCGGCCACTCTCCTGTTATCTCGCCCGGTACATCCGCACGATCCCCCAGCCCAGGGTGGCGAGGACGAGGGCGAGCGCCGCCGGGAGGAACCAGGCGCCGAGGCCGTTCGTGTCGCCTAGAGCAATACGGATCATCCGCCACTGGATGTAGGCAAAGAGCCAGGCCATCTCCAGCTTGAGCCCGCGCAGCAATACGCCCGCCGCCCTGTACTGCGCCGCGGCGTTCTCCGGCGTGATCGGCCAGGGGTAGTTGAAAACGTGGGGGAAGCGGCCCAACAAGGTGGTCACCCCGTAGATGAACGCCACCAGGATGGGCAGGGCGAGGGTGATCGACCTGTCCCCCCACGCGTCGACCCGGCCCGAGGGGCCAAAGTGCATCGGCACCGTGCGGGGGAGAGAGGGCCAGGCCACGGCCAGGATCAGGGCGGTGACGGTTATGCCGGCCAGGGCCCCGATCTCCATGAGCCAATCGAGGGTCGTGAGAGGCTGGGGCAGCTTTGGACGAATGCCCGGTCCGGGCGTGCGGGTTTCATCGTGCATGGCGACAGATCCCCCCGTCCCCGGTCAGGACGCGGAATACGGCTCTGAGCGGGCCGCCGTCCGGCCGGATGTCCGGACCGGGCATGAAGTCGCGCCAGAGATAGGTCTCGAGCAGGAGCGTCGTATCGCCCACCGCCACACTCAGGGGAGCGGCCGCCAGCGCGTCGAGCGATGGGACGCCGACCGGCGCCGCGGCGCATCCGGTGAAAAGCGCAGCAGCCAGGAAAAAGACAGCGAGGAGTCCGTCTCGAAAACGCATTATCGATCCCCCCGGATCCCGCGAAGCGGTTTGGCCCCGTCACGAGCGGTGGTGATCGTCCACCGCGGTGTGATCGTGGTAGATCCCGTCGCGGTGCATGCGGTTGTGGATCGCCCGGTGGGCGCCGGCCAGCGTGGCCAGGAGTTGCTCGTACGTCCGGGCGTCGGCCCTGGTGCCCAGGGTCTTGAGGTAGGCCGTGACTCCCTCGATCTGCGCCAGGATGGTCGAGGCGTCGGCATGGTCGAAACAGGGCGCGCGGTCGACCACGGCCATCACGGCGCTGGAGTGGGCGGCGATCATCTCCTGCTTGCCCGGGTAGCCTCCGCGGACGCGCAGGGCGAGCCAGGAGCTGCCCGCGACCGGCACGGACCAGCTGCCGGCATAATGCCCGAGCGCCGGATCGACCGCGCGGGCTTCCCTCGTTTCGCCGTTGACCACAAGCTCAATCGAGGTCACGGGCACGGTGACCGACGCCACTTCCCAATCGACCTCCAGCCGGCCCCCTCCCGCGGGCAGCTCGAGCTTTGCGCCCATGTCCATGCCGTTCACCCGGAATTCCAGGAGCGGGCCGTAGGTCACGAAGGTCCGCCCCTGCCGGACGGCCTGCTTCCAGCCTTCGTAGGTCAGGGGGGCGTCCCCGAGCCTGGCGTAGGTCCGGATCGTCCCGACGGCCGTGCCCGCGTTCATCTTGTCCGTGCCGCCCACCGCCGGCACGTGATACCCGCAGTTGAGATAGCGGTACCAGTCCGAGAGCGAATAGGGGCTGATGCCGCCGTAAAGATCGCCCCAGGAGGTCATCTCGACCCCGTCGATCTCCCCGAGCACCAGGGCCGCCGCCCCCTCGGCACGCGGTTCCGGAAAGTGCGGCAGGATGGCTAGGCCGTTCTTCGCCCGGCATTCCTTCGCCCACGCCGTCAGGGTCGCCTCGACCGGGTCGCCCAGGGCCGACTCGTCCGGCCCGCCGGTGGTGAGGGGCAGGATCATCTTGCCCTCGTAGCCGAGCAGGGAGATGTGCCCCAGGATGTGCTGGCGGTTCTCCGTGCCTACCCGCACGAGATGCTCGCCGTCACCGCCGCAGCCGGGCGCGCCGATCACGGTCTGCCCGTCGAAATCGCCGATATTGGAAAAGAACTCCCCCCACTGGCTGGCGAGCAGGTTTACCACGTTGACTCCCTCCGCCGCCCCTTCCAGAAGGGCGGACTGGGGCGAGAGAAAGTGGACGTGCGTGTCGGCCGTGACCCAGCCCCGCTGCCGCCAGGGCAGCACGCGCTCGAGCTCTATGACGAGGACCTCGGTCCGCTCGTCGTTCTGGACCGTCCTGCGCACGGGCCTGATCTCGAAACCCCTGGCGACCTCGACGTACACTTGGCCCAACGGCAGCCTGAAGCGGGCCTCGCCCGGGATGTAGGTGCAGTAGTGCTCGCCGTGGACGTAATCCACGCTGTAATCCTCGAACCAGAAGGGATTGGGGATGCGGTGGCGGTTCACGGGGGGGAGGTACTCGCCCGCGCGGCCGTGGATGTGGATCTTCACGGGCACGGGCTTCCCCGTGCCGCGCTCGACCACCCTGACGGTCACCGGGCGATCCGCCAGCGGGAGCGGCGAAATGGCGCTAACCATGTCAGGGCGGCCGCCGGCCGCTGCCAGGTCCCGCAGCGGCACGGCCGCGCCGGCCCCGGGGCCTAGATGGAGGTGGGCGTCGGGGTGGGCCGTGTACTCGACGATATACTCTGTTTGGGACGCCACGGGCCGCTTGTTGTTGTAGCCCTCTTCCCACGAGGCGTCGCCGTAGTCCAGGCGGGGCGAGACCGAGATGACGCGCCCGAGATCGAGATCGATCCGGTCCTCGGCATCCCCGGGGCGCAAGCCCTGCGGCAGGTTCACCACGAGCTTGCCGCGCGCCTCCCAGCGCAGGGGGTTCGTCGCCAGGTGCGTGGCGGTGAGGCCAAAGACGAAGAGCACGGCATCCTCGGCCATAAAGCGGAGCGAAACGATCCTGCGGCCGGGACGGGGATTCGGCAGGGCGTAAAGCCAGTGGAGCAGGGGGGCGTTTTCCCCCGGCGAGGACGTGCGGAACTGGCTGTAGCCCCAGAGGCGGGAGGGGTTGCGGCCCCGGGCCAGCTCCTCGGAGTTGGTCCGGAACGACCCGGGTTTGAGATGAGGCACGCACTCGAAGCTGTTCTCGCCCCAGGCCAGCGCGAACTCGCTGATATTGAAGCGGCGCCTGAGGGGCACGGCGCACTCGGCGCCGTCTTCATATGCCAGGACATATTCCCCGGCCCTCTCGCCGAGCCTGGGACTGCCGTGCATCGGCCGGTACATCCCGTCCGGCCCCGGTTTGCCCGGCTTGAAATCCACCGCGTGCAGGAAAACGAGGTGTGCGGCCTCGAGGGGAGCGGGCAGGTGCAGGGCCGCGCCTCCCTCCCCGGGCAGCAGGACGTCGTTCCCGCCGTCCCCGCGGCCGAGTTCGAAGGGGATCCCCCAGAGCACCTGCTCGCCGGTGAGCAGGTGTTGCCTCAGGTCGAGGACTCGCTGCGAGCAATCTCCGGCGCCCAGGGCGTCGATGCGCCGGTTGTAGACGGCGTGCAGGGGGATGGGGGTAAAATGGGGCGACCTGGCTGACTCCATAACGCCCGACGCTCCTTTGCCGTGTCGATGGATCCAGGGTCCAGGACGGATTCCGGTTCTTACATTACATCCGTATCAGAGCTATTGGCTATCAACCGCGTTTCTCCTCCAGTAGCCAGTGCGCCGTCTCCGCCCGGGAGGAGGGGGCGGAACCGCATGGTTTAATGGATGCGGATTGACATCCCGAGGCAGGGGTCGTATCATCTATCGTAACATGCGTTAATTCGGGGGTATCGTGATGGGCGTCATCGTGGCCAAATTCGGCGGCACCTCGCTCTGCGACGCCGGGCAGTTCCGCAAGGTCCGCCAGATCGTCCTGGCGGATCCGCGCCGCCGCTACATCGTGCCCTCCGCGCCCGGCAGGCGCTCCTCCGCCGACCGCAAGATCACCGATCTCCTCTATCTCTGCCATGCCCAAAGCGGGGACGAGCGCGAGTTTCAGGCGGTCTACGAGGAGATCGCCGGACGCTACCGCGGGATCGTCTCCGAATTGGGCCTCGCCCTCGACCTCGAGCCCCACCTGGCCCAGATCGCCGCGCGGATCCTTTCCGGTGCCCCGGCCGACTACGCCGCCAGCCGCGGCGAATACCTTTGCGGCCTCATCCTCTCCGAGCTGCTTGGCTTCGCGTTCGTGGACGCGGCGGAGGTCATCCGTTTCGACGCCGAGGGCGCGCTCGACGTCGCGCGGACGCGCGAGGCGCTCGAGCGTACCTTTGCGCGGCACGAACGCGCGGTGATCCCCGGTTTCTACGGCGCCGTACCGGATGGCGGCATCAGGACCTTTCCCCGCGGCGGCTCGGACATCACGGGGGCGGTGGTCGCGCGCTTCGCGGGCGCCGAGATCTATGAGAACTGGACGGACGTGCCGGGATTTCTCATGGCCGACCCGGCGGTGGTGCGCGATCCCAGGCCCATCGAGGTCATCACCTACCGCGAGCTGCGCGAGCTGGCTTATATGGGCGCCTTGGTCCTGCACGAGGAGGCGATCTTTCCCGTGCGCGAGGCGGGCATCCCCATCCACCTCCGGAACACCAACGATCCCGGAACGGCAGGCACGATGATCGTGCGCGAGGCGCCCCCGAACGCGCACGGCGCCATCACGGGCATCGCGGGCCGCAGGGATTTCAGCGTCATCGCCCTGGAAAAAGCCCTCATGAACACGGAGCTCGGTTTCGGCCGCAAGCTCCTCGCCGTCCTGGAAAAATACGGCATCTCCTTTGAGCACATGCCCTCGGGGATCGACACCATCTCCGTGGTCATCGCCGACTCGCAGCTCGACGGCAAGCTCCCGGCGGTGCTCGAGGAGATACGCCGGGCCTGCCGCCCGGACGCGCTGGAGGTCTACCCCAATATGGCCCTCATCGCCACCGTGGGCCGGGGCATGGCCCGCACCCCCGGCATCGCGGCCAAGCTCTTTGCGGCCCTGGCGGGAGCCGGGATCAACGTGCGCATGATCGACCAGGGCTCGAGCGAGATCAACATCATCGTGGGGGTCGAGACGGAGGACTTTGAGCGCGCCGTACGGGCGATCTACGGCGCCTTTGTGGCGTAGGACAGGAGGGCCCGGCCGGTCACGGCCACGATAACCACGACCCCGCCCGCCAGCGCCCAGGGCCCGGGCCGTTCGCCCAGGAAGAGCAGGACCCAGACGGGATTGAGGATCGGCTCGATGACCGGTACCAGAATGGCCTCGAGGGCCGTGACCCGCTTGATGGCCGCGGCATAGAGGATGTAGGAGAGGCCGAGCTGGACGGTGCCCAGGAGCGCGATGCCCGAGACGGCCGGCAGGCTCATGGGCGCGCGCAGGACAAAGGGCAGGCCGATCAGGGCCGTGAGGACGTTGCCGAGCAGGACGGACTCCAGGGGGGAGCCGTCCTTTTGCTTGCGGAGCAGGAGCGCCAGCGCGGCAAAGCAGACGCCGCTGGCCACGGCCAGCAGGTTGCCGCGCAGGCTGCCGGCGCCGAGCCTGTCCAGGAAGAAGAGGAACATGCCGCCGAGGGTGATCAGGATGGCGGCCCAGTCCAGGAGGCCGGCCCGCTCGCGCAGGAACCAGGCGCCAAAGAGGGCCACGTACACGGGGGCGGTGTACTGCAGGAGGATGGCGTTGGCCGCGGTGGTCGTCTTGTTGGCGCAGACAAAGAGGATGACCGTGCCCGCGTAGGCCAGGGCGCCGCCCAGCTGGGCCCAGGACCAACTAAAGCGCGGGCGGCGCAGGGCCAGGAGGATGACGAGCGAGGCCACGGCGCTCCGGCCGCCGGCTACGGCCAACGGGTGCCAGGGCACGCTCTTGATGAGGAGTCCGCCCAGGCTCCAGAGGACGGCGGTGGCCACGAGCAGGGCAAAGGGGCCGAGACGGCGATGGGCCGAGCGTTCGTTGCTTTGTTTTGGCAAGGTTGTTTACTCCTACCGATGCTTCGCTTCAAACCGACGGGAACCGTTGGTCCCTCTCAGTTCCCGGAGACGCAGTCCACCCGGGCGAAGATCTCCGCGAGCCTCGCGCGGTCCGCCGCGGGCAGCGGCGGGCGCTGGAAAGAGGCGTGGTTGGCCTCGAGGTGCGTCACGTTACCCGTGCCCGAGAGCACCACGTGGATGCCCGGCTCGTCGCGGCAGAAACGGTAGGCCGCGTCCACCAGGCTCTCCGCCCCGCCGGGATGCATGAGAAATCCCAGGGGGTCGGCGGCGGGGAGCGCCTCCGGCTCCACCAGGCCCCTCTTTTTGAGGTCCAGGAGCAGCTCCGCCAGGAGATCGGTCCGGCTCAAGGCCCGGCGCACGGCGAACATGTTCACAAAGGCGGAGCCCACGGCCCCGGCCGCAGGCAGGACGCGCGCCCGGGCGGACTGGTTTATGATGTTGAATCCGGCCATGACCGCGTCCCAAAAACCGTCGCGCAGCGCCCGGCCGAGCATCTCGTGGCCTGGATCGGTGGAGAATCCCTCGGTCAGGCCGATAAAACGGATCTTACCCTCGCGCTTCAGCTCCTGCAGGACCGGCAGCAGGTCGCGGACGACCCGTTCGTATTCGCCGGGCGCCACGGCGTGTAGATAAAAGATATCCACGTAATCGGTGCCGAGCAACCGCAAGCTCCGCTCCACCCCGGCGCGCAGCCCCGCGGCGTCGAGCGGGACGCCGTCCGCGGAGGGCAGCTTCTTGGTGCAGAGGATCACATCCTCGCGGCGGGCGGAGCGGAGCGCCCGCCCGACGACGGCCTCCGTGCCATAGACTTCAGCCGTGTCGATGAGATTGATGCCAAGTTCCAGGGCCCTCTGCACCACGCGGGCCGCCTCGTCCTCGCTATTGCCCGTGCTCAGGCCCAGACGGCTGTGGCCGCC